>NZ_CASQFS010000007.1:0-152105 GCF_949428155.1 Alistipes sp. UBA6068
TACTTCGTCTCGGCATAACCAAGCGGTGCTTGCTTCTGCGCTCGACTTTTCGTATCCTTGGCTTCGCCGAAGATACTTGCGCCTCAGCAATGCTCAAATAAATTTGGCATTGCTTTCGGCTTATTCGTACATTGGCTTCGCCGAAAATACTTCGTCTCGGCATAACCAAGCGGTGCTTGCTTCTGCGCTCGACTTTTCGTATTTTTGTCGCCGAAATTGTCCGAAACGTGTTCTCCGAACTTAAAAAAATCCTTTGCAGTCGCCGCGGAATCCTGCTTGCCGGCTGCGCGCTGACCCTGCTCTATGCCTTTTTCAGCCACGGCTATTACCACCACGACGAGCATTTCCAGATTCTGGAATATGCCTGCATGAAACTTTTCGCCACTCCGACGTCCGACCACCTGGCGTGGGAGTTTTCGCTGATGATGCGTTCGGGCATGCAGCCGTTCATCGTGTGGTGCCTGGGCCGGGTGCTGCTGGCGCTGGGTGTCTATTCGCCTTATCTGCTGATTTTTGTGCTTCAGCTGTTGTGCGGTGCATTTTCGGTGGCGGCGTTGCTGGTTTTCGGGCGTGCCGTGCGCGATGAGCTGGGCGATGAGCGGCAGGAGCGGATTTATCTTGCGCTGGGTCTGCTGTTGTGGTTCCTGGCCTATCTGCATGTGCACTTCAGCGCGGAGATGATGGCGGGCAACATGTTGCTGCTGCTGGCGGCCGCGACGCTGCGCTATCTTTCGTCCGACGGGCGGCACGAATTCCGGTGGGGGCTTCTGCTCGGGGCGCTGGCCGGAGCGACTTTCGTGGTGCGCTATCAGACCGGGTTCGCCTTGCTGGGCTATGGCTTGTGGCTGCTTCTCTTCCGGCGCCGCTGGAAACTCTATGCGGGTATGGTGCCGGGCGTGGCCGTACTTCTTGCGTTCGGCCTGCTGACCGACCGCTGGCTTTACGGCGAATGGACGCTTACACCGGTCAACTATCTGCGCGAAAACATTCTCAACGGCCATATGCTCAAGTTCGGCGTCGAACCGTGGTGGTATTATTTCACGGCATCGCTGGCCGAAAGCGGGGTGTTGTTCGGGCTGCTCGTTTGGGCCGCCATGCTGCGTTACTTCTGGCGGCAGCGGCGGAGCGTGGTCACGTGGATGCTGGTGCCCTTTCTGCTGGTCCATTTCTTCATGGGCCACAAGGAAATCCGCTTCTTCTTTCCTGTGCTCTTTTTCGCTCCCTATTTCATTACGCTTTTCTTCAGGGACCTGCTGCCGCATACCTCTCCGCGGCTGTTCCGCTGGGTAGCGGGTTTCATGGCAGCGTTCAACGTCGGTGCCGTCCTCTTTGTGGTGGCGCAGGACCCGGCCGACTTCTATTTCTACCGGATGATGACCCGCTATTGCCGCGACAGGGGCGAGGTCGTCGGGCTCAATGTTTCTTCGGAAAAAAGTTATTACAGCTGGCCGCAGTATATCCTTGAGCCGCAGGTCATCGAGACCCGTTTCTACATGCCGCGCAATATGGACCTCCGCCATTTCGCCACTTTCGGCGAACTCGAATCTGCCGTGCAGGAACTCTGCGGCGGCGGACGGCAGGTGCTGCTTTTCTCTCCGGACCCCGCCCTGGCGGAGAAATGCGCTTTGCCCCTGCGTAAAATCGTTTGGAGCCCTTATCCGACGTGGGTCGTGCGCCATTTCAATTTCAACGACTGGACCCGGTACAGCGTGCGCTCCAAGAACGTCTACGAGGTGCTGATTGCGGAGAGCCGCGACCCGGACCGGCTTTGATTCGGCGGGGCCAGTCGGCTTCGCGCGATGCGGCGCCCGGTCCTTTCGTTTTTTGTCCGGCCGAAGTCCGGCCGCCGGGTTCGGGGTGCTGTCATTCGGCCGCGTTTCTCTGCCGTTTTTCGTCTCTACGCGCTTTTCGATTCCTGCATAATCTTCTTTTCGGGCGCATGAATGCACTGCCCGGTAAATCCTCGCTTTCTGGAGTTCGTCGGCTTCCGGTTTGGCATGGGATTTGTCTTTTGTAGGTCAACTGCGGGTCAGCAACCGCAGTGAGGTTTCTTCATTTATTTAAGTTTGGGTTAGTAGTTTTAGGAGGGCAACCTCCGGGGGCAGCAGGCAATCGTGAGATTCCCTGCTGTTTTTATTTATAACGCCAATTTGAAAGAAATTGCAGATTTTCATTTGTAATTTGTATGATTTTTATTATATTTGGCGCAGAGGTTCAGAAATTTCCGTTTCGCATATTGTCCAACCTTAAAAACCGAAAGCCTATGAAACAGCTGTTCCCAAAACAGAATCATTCCGTTTTGCTGGCTGTGGTGGCCTTGTTGTTCGGGACCCTCTCGTGCAGCAAAACGGACGTGGCGGAGTTGCCGGTCGTCGGACCGGAGCCACAACAGCAGCGCATTGTGCTAACTCCCACGCGCAGTTACGAAGAAGCGCTGACCCTCGCGCAGCAGAGCATCGCCATCGTCGACAAACCTGCGACCCGCGCTCTGCATGCGCGTACAATCCGCAGCACCCGGGGCCAATGCGTCACGGTCCCCGTCACCCGCAACGGCGAATCGCAGGCCGACACACTGATGTACGTCTTCAATTTCGAGGGCAACAACGGGTTTGCCGTCATCGCAGCCAACCGGGCCGTCGACCCGGTGCTGGCCGTAGTCGAAAACGGCAACTATACCTACGGCGAGCAGACCGGCGTGGAGAATTTCGACTTCTACATGGATGCAATGACTGCCGGATTGGGTGAAATAGTCAAACCACCGATTTTCGATACATTGATTACTGTCCCGAGTTTCAAGACGGTCGAAGTCGACGAAGACAGACATTGCGACCCGCTCGTTCCTGTCGAGTGGAACCAATATGGTACGTTCGGATCTTATGCAGACAACGGATTAGCGGGATGCTCGGCTATCGCTATGGGCCAAATCATGGCGACCTACAAATATCCGACCTTGATTACAACCACTTATCCCAACAACGGATTTACGCAGCACTACGGTGAAACTATCGAATTGGATTGGGAAATCATGGTCGTTTATCCTTCAGTCTATCAGATTCCGGCTCTGTTACGAGAAATCGGACAAAAAGTCGGTATGGATTATAGTAAGAGCGGTGAGAGTGAAGCTAAAGTTTCTAAAATTCCGGCAGGATTCAGGGCATTCGGATTCCAATGCGGCGGTTATTCCGCATTCGATATCGGTTTGATACGTTCCGCATTGGACAAGCATCGTCCTGTTTTTATAGATGGTCGCAAGTCCACTAACACTAAAAAGGGACATGCCTGGGTCGCCGACGGATATATCTATACGCGAAAAGGTACCGAGTACTACGAACTTAGAATTATCGACGACGGATTCCGCAAGCCGTATCGGGATTACGTAAAGGTATCTTCCAATGTAGTAACTACCGACCTTGTACATTATAATTGGGGATGGGATAAGTCTCTCAACGGTTATTTTGCTGCAAACGGTTCAACTGAACCTTATATAAATCTGACTACGCTCGTTCCATATCTATAATCATAAATCTGAAAGCTATGAAAAAATTATTCGCATTTATAGTATTATCTTGCGCAATCTCGTTAACGGCTTGCAACAATACGGACAATGAGTTCGACAGCCCAATCTTGTCGAAGGTCGAAGAGATGTTGAACAATCGGACGTCCGAGCCCGATTTGGCCGCATTTCTCGAAACGGCGCAAACCGGAGTTTGGCTCTACGACGATCTTTGTCTCCATTATACGAACGGTGAAACTTATGACGGAGGTTGGGATGGGGGATGCCCTGTTGATTACATGATGCTTCTGCCAGGTGGAGAATGCCGTATTTTTTTGGATTTGATGTTCAATCCCTTGATTCCGATGCTTTACCAAAAAGTCGAGTGGAGCGTCAGCGAACAGCGGGCCAACACGCTCGAACTCTACAGCGAAGAAATCGAGCGGAGCGCTGAGACGACCCATTACGACCAGTATGACGCGAGAACTACGCTCGAATTGCTCTACTTCCAGGACGGCATATTCATCATGAAGGGCATGCAGCCGTTCGCCTATGGCGGCGGGATGACCTCGCAAGGCATTTATTGGGACTATTGCACCATCGTCGGCCGCATCGCCACGGACAAGGAAACGGTCGAAAAATACCGGGCCTGCGAATCCTACGACGAGTATCGCGCGCAGCATCCCGATATGTTCCCCGACAGATAGCCGGATAACCGCCACGCCCCGACGGCCGCCCCATCCGGAGCGGCCGTTTTTTTGTCCGTAGCGGTAAAGCGTCCTTGCAGGTTTGCGGACGAAAAACGGGTCCGGTCCGCCAAAAAATATTACCTTTATAGAAAATAGGCTGCGTCTCAACAGTATCGAATAAATTTGGTACTGCATTCGACTTGCGCTATCTTTGCAGAAGATAAATTTTGCCGCGGCAAAGCCCGAACGAGTTCGGCTGTGCCCTCGGCTTGATTATCTTTGTCGATGCAAAAAGCACGAACCGCCATGAAAACAGCGACTCTAACGTTCAATCCGATTCAAGAGAACACCTATGTGGTGTGGGACGAGACCCACGAAGCGGTCATCGTCGATGCGGGCAACAGCAACGACCGCGAAAACGCGGCGCTGGAGCACTTCATCGCCGAGCACGGACTGCGTCCGGTGATGGCCGTCAACACCCACGGCCATTTCGACCACACGCTGGGCGTCTGCCACCTCAAGGAGCGCTACGGCATTCCGTTCGCCCTGTCGGCCAAAGACGGTTTTCTGCTGGAACATGCGCAGACAAGCGGCTCGATTTTCGGTGTGAAAGTGGGCGCCATGCCGACTATCGACATCGACCTGGATCGCACGCCCGAAATCCGTTTCGGTACGACCGTCTTGCAGGTAATTCCCACCCCGGGCCATACGCCGGGCCATGTGGCGCTTTACGAGCCGCAGTCCGGGGTCGTCTTCACGGGCGACACTCTTTTCCGCGAGAGCATCGGGCGCACCGACCTGCCGGGCGGCGATTATTCGTGGATCATGCGTTCGATACTTGACAAGCTGCTCCCGCTGGGCGACGGCACCCGGGTGCTGCCCGGTCACGGTGAGGAAACGACCATCGGCCACGAAACGCTCTACAATCCTTTCGTGACCGAAGTGCTCAACAACGAAGTCGATTGCCGGCAATGACCCGTCTGCTGCATCGGATACTCTACCGCCTGCTTCCGCTCGAAGGTTATCTTCGGGCGGTCAGCCGGATGTTCTTCGTCTTCCAGCGGCTCGGAATCGGGCGTTTCGCTCCGGCTACGGAGTACGTCTACCACCTGCCGCAGTTGGTCCGCAAAGGCGACGTCTGCATGGACCTCGGCGCCAACCTCGGTTATTACACCCGCACGCTTTCGCGGCTGGCGGGTCCTGCGGGATGCGTCCACGCGGTCGAGCCCGTGGCCCCGGTCCGCAAGGTGCTGAGCCGCAACCTGCGCCGCTGCGGCAACGTGGAAATCTACCCGTTCGCCCTCGGCACGGAGAACAAACCCGTCCGCATGGGCAACGATTCGGCGCGCACGAGCGGTTACTTGGGTACCGGGCAGAATTTCGTGAACGACGCCGGCGGCACGGTCGACGTGGAGTTCACAGCCGAAATGCGGCGCGGCAGCGAGTTGTTCGCCCATTTGCCGCGGCTGGATTTCGTCAAGTGCGACATCGAGGGCTACGAGCTCATCGTCATGCGCGAGATGCGGCCCCTGCTGGAGCGGTTCCGTCCCACCGTGCTGATTGAAACCGGAGGCGAAAACCGTCCTGCAATCATCGGGCTGTTCCGCGCGATGGGATACGACGGATTCACCCTCGACCGCGGCCGCGAGGTGCCCCTCGACCCCGACCGTGATAACGGGAAAGACATCGTTTTCAGACCACGGCCGTGAACCATTCACCTTTCATTTTTCACTTTTCACCTTATCGAAAATGCGCATCGACATCCTTACCGTAGTACCCGAACTGCTCGTTTCGCCGCTCAACGAATCCATCTTGAAGCGTGCGCAGGAGAAAGGGCTGGTCGAAATCGTGGTCCACAACCTCCACGACTACGCCCACGACCGCCGCAAGACCACCGACGACTACCCGTTCGGCGGCGAGGCGGGGATGGTGATGAAGTGCGAACCCGTCTTCGAGCTGGTCGAGAAGCTCCAGGGCGAACGCTCCTACGACGAAATCATCTACACCTCGCCCGACGGCGTTCCCTACAACCAGCACGAAGCCAACCGTTTGTCGACGCTCGGCAACATCATCATCCTCTGCGGCCATTACAAGGGTATCGACCACCGTATCCGCGAGCACCTCGTCACGCGCGAAATTTCGATAGGCGACTATGTGCTCACGGGGGGCGAGCTCGCCGCCTGCATCATCGCCGATTCGGTGGTGCGCATCATCCCCGGGGCCATCGGCGACGAAGCGTCGGCGCTGACCGATTCTTTCCAGGACAACCTGCTGGCTCCTCCGGTCTATACGCGCCCGGCCGAGTTCCGCGGGTGGCGGGTCCCCGACGTGCTGCTTTCGGGCAATTTCGCCGAAATCGCCAGGTGGCAGGACGAGCAGGCCTACGAACGGACCCTGAAACTGCGGCCGGACCTTTTGACAGAAAGTGAGAGGTAAAAGGTTAAAAGTGAAAGGTATGTTTATCCGGGAGAAAAGCAAAACATTTGCAGTCCGAATCATTCGGTTTTATAATTATTTGAAAGAGTCGAATCAGCATACGTTGGGTAAGCAGGTTCTTCGGAGCGGGACTTCCATCGGTGCCAATGTGTCCGAAGCAACGAATGCCCAAAGCGACAGGGATTTTCTCTTGAAACTCAATATTGCGTTGAAAGAGTGTTCCGAAACCAAATATTGGTTGGAAATACTTTACGAGTCGGATACCGTCGATAAAGCTGTGTTCGATTCGATTTACCCGGATTGCGTCGAGCTCGAAAAATTGTTGACTTGCGCTGTCAAGACTACCAAAGCCAAGTTGTAAAAATACTTTTCACCTTTCACATTTAACTTTTCACTTCTTCATGAAATATTATCTGATAGCAGGCGAGCCGTCGGGCGATCTGCATGGCGCCAACCTCATCGGGGGGCTTCGGAACGCCGACCCGGCAGCCGAATTCCGTTTTTGGGGCGGTGACCGCATGGCCGAGGCGGGCGGACGCGTGAACCTGCGGAAGCATTACCGCGAGACTTCGTTCTTCGGTATCGTGCAGGTGCTTCGTAATTTGCGGACCATCAAACGGCAGATGCGCGAGTGTCAGGCCGATGTCGCGGCGTTCGCACCCGATGTGTTGATTCTCGTCGATTACCCCGGGTTCAACATGAAGATGGCCCGTTGGGCCAAGGAGCACGGCATCCGCACTTTCTATTACATTGCCCCCAAGGTGTGGGCGTGGCGCGAGTGGCGGGTCAAGGCCATTCGCAGGTATGTCGACCGCCTGTTCATCATCTTCCCGTTCGAGTGCGAATATTTCCGCCGCAAGGGCATCGAGCCGATTTTCGAGGGCAATCCGCTGGTCGATGCGCTCGAAGCCCGGCGGGAGACGCTGCCCACGGCCGAAGAATTCCGCCGCAGGCATGGATTGGACGAGCGGCCCATCGTCGCGTTGGTGGCCGGAAGCCGCCGGGGCGAAATCCGCGACAACCTGCCGCTGATGGCCCGGCTTTCGGAGCGTTTTCCCGGGCATCAGTTCGTCGTGACGGCCGTGCCGTGGCTCGAACGTTCGCTCTACGAGCAATATATGGCCGGGAGCGACCTCCGCTACGTCTGCGACGAGACCTACGAGACACTCCACGTTGCCGAAGCGGCCGTCGTGACTTCGGGTACGGCGACCCTCGAAACGGCCTTGCTGGGGATTCCCGAAGTGGTGGTCTACCGCACGCTGTGGTTCCAGGTCAAGTTGCAGCCCTACGTACTCAAGGTTCCGTGGGTATCGCTCGTCAACCTCAATCTCGGGCGCGAGGCCGTTACCGAAATCATTCAGTCGAACCTCTCCGTCGACCGGGCCGAACGCGAGCTGCGGGCCATCGTGGCCGGCGGGGCGAAGCGCGGGCGGATGCTCGCCGACTTCGACGAGCTGCGGGCCGTCATCGGCGGTCCCGGCGCCAGCGAGCGCTTCGCCCGCCGGATGGTGGAGGAGTTGAAACGTTGAACCCGCTTTGTCTGTAACCCCACCGGGCATGAATAGTTCTTTGCTTGCATCCATCGTTCTGCTGGTCTGCGCAGGCATCGCCTGCATCCGTCCGCAGTGGCTTTCGACAATCCGCCATTATTCCGATGCGGAGCGCCGGAACATCGAGTTGAAGCGGGTGCGGCGGACGGTCGGCGGTGGGTTGCTCCTGCTGGCTTTATTGACAGGCGCCGGAGGTTGGGTGTTTGTGGTCGCGGGTGTTCCGGAAACCGCACGCAGTGTTCTGCAAATCCTCGTGCTCTTTGTCGGAGTTGTCGCCATCGTTGCACGTGTAGAAAAGTTCAACCATAACAGATAGCCAATGAAAATCATCTGCATAGGTCGCAATTACCGGGCGCATGCCGAGGAGCTGCACCGGGACATGGGGCTGGCGGCGGATGCGGCCGAACCGATTTGGTTTCTGAAGCCCGACACGGCGCTGCTGCGCAACAACGACCCGTTCTACATTCCGGCGTTCTCGCACGAGGTGCATTACGAGTGCGAGTTGGTGGTGCGTATCGACCGTGTCGGCCGTTCGATTGCCGAGAAGTTCGCCCACCGTTATTACCGCGAGGTGGGGCTCGGCATCGACTTCACGGCCCGCGACCTCCAGCGCGAAGCCATCGCCAAGGGGTTGCCCTGGGAGCCGGCCAAGGCGTTCGACCGTTCGGCGGCGCTCTCGCCCGAATTTCTGCCGTTGGCAGAGTTGGGCGGCGACGTGCAGAACCTGCGGTTCGAGCTCTCCGTCAACGGCGAAGTGCGCCAGCAGGGTTTTACGGGCGACATGCTTTTCAGCGTCGACCGTATCGTCGCGGCGGTTTCGCAGTATACCACCCTGCGCATGGGCGACCTCATCTACACCGGAACTCCCGCAGGCGTGGGGCCCGTCGTTCCCGGCGATTGCCTGCGCGCCACGCTCGAAGGCCGCGAATTGTTGAATTTCGACATCAAATAGAATGAACCTAAATTCACACTGAAAAACAAGAATTCTGCAAGGCTTCCGGCCTTGCCGCCCGGGGCCGGCTCGCGCAAAGCGCGACCCCCGCAGCCGGCCCGGGCGAACACCTTTCACCTTTCACTTTTCACTTTTCACTTTTCACTTTATATAATGTTGCTTCCCGAAAAACTCCGCCCTTACCGCCTGTTGCTGGCTTCGCAGTCGCCGCGCCGCCGCGAGCTGATGAACGGCTGCGGCCTGCCTTACGCGCCCGCTCCCCCATACGAGTGCGAGGAGGTCTATCCCGACAAGCTCGCCGCCGAGGAGGTCCCGGCCTACCTTTCGCAGCTCAAAAGCGATGCTTTTCCCCGGCCCCTCGCGCCCGATGAAATCCTCATGACCGCCGACACCGTGGTCATCCTCGACGGCCGCGTGTTGGGCAAGCCCCGCGACCGCGACGATGCTTTCGCCATGCTGCGCCGCCTTTCGGGCCACAGCCATACGGTCGTCTCGGGCGTGACGCTGCGCACCGCCGCCCGGCGCCGTACTTTCTCCGCCCGCACGGAGGTGTGGTTCCGCACCCTCTCCGACGAAGAGATCGTTTTTTACATAGACAGCTACCGACCCTACGACAAGGCCGGTTCCTACGGCATCCAGGAGTGGATCGGCTATGCCGCCATCGAGCGCATCGACGGTTCGTTCTTCAACGTCATGGGGCTGCCGATTCAGCGCGTCTATACCGAACTCGAAAAATTCATCGACCAACATTGAAACCATGAAACGTATTCTGCTGACCCTTTTTTCGCTCCTGCTGCTCGCGCCCGCCACGGCCGACGAGGGGATGTGGCTTCCGAGCCTGATTTCGCACCGCATCGGCGACATGCGCGCCAAAGGATTCCGCCTCACGGCCGACGACATCTATTCGGTCAACAAGGCTTCGATGAAAGACGCCGTGGTGCTTTTCGATGGCGGCTGTACGGGCGAGCTGGTTTCCGCCGAGGGGCTTCTGCTGACCAACCACCACTGCGGTTACGACGCCATCCAGAGCCATTCGACGCTCGAACACGATTATCTGACCCGCGGTTTCTGGGCCCGCTCGCGCGACGAGGAGCTGCCCAACAGAAACCTTAACGTCCGCTTCCTCGTCCGCATGGAGGAGGTGACCGACCGCATGGCCGCAGGCGAGACGGCCGACGAAATCGTCCGCAAGGCCGAAGCCGAGGGCAAAGGCTACAAGGCCGCTGTCGAGCAGATGTACTACGGCAACCAGCAGTTTCTCTTCCTCTACGAGCAGTTCGACGACGTGCGGCTGGTCGCCGCGCCGCCCTCGTCCATCGGCAAGTTCGGCGGCGACACCGACAACTGGATATGGCCCCGCCATACGGGCGATTTCTCGGTGTTCCGCGTCTACGCCGGGCCCGACAACAAGCCTGCCGCCTATTCGCCGGACAATGTGCCTTATCGTCCGCGCCGCCATTTCACGGTCTCCACGCGCGGGGTCGGCGAGGGCGACTTCACGATGATTTACGGTTTTCCCGGCAACACGCAGCAGTATATCCTCTCGGACGTGGTGAAGTACATCGCCGAAACTTCCGACCCGATGAAGATTGCCATCCGCACGGGGCGGCTCGACATTATCGCCGAGGCCCAGGAGAGCGACCCGGCCCTGCGCATCTACTACGCGGCCAAGCACGCCACGATTGCCAACGCATGGAAAAAGTGGCAGGGCGAGGTGCTGGGCATCAACCGGCTGGGCACCTATGACAAGAAGCTGCGGACCGAAGCACGGTTCGTCGAAGCCACGGGCGACGCCGAAGTGCTGGAGGAGCTGCGCAAGGAATTCGCCCGGGCGCTGCCTTATTATTATACGCGCGAGCTGCTGGCCGAGACGCTGCTGACCCTCGCTTACGGTTATGCCGAGGAGGAGAAGGCCGACCCGCTTTTCGCCAAGCGCGAGCCGACCGAACGGGCGCTCTACCGCCAGGCGTTCGGGGAGTATGCCGCCCGCAACAATCTTTTGCCCGCGATTCCCGAAATCGAAGCCGGGATAGGGCAGTACGGTTCTCCGGAAGCCTATGCCGACCATATTTTCGGGTTGGCCGTGAACGACCCCGCGAACGGCGAAATCGCGGCGCTGAAAACCGCCGTCGGAAAGCTCCATGCCGAAATCGTCGGCCGGCTCGGCACCCGGTCGCTGCGCAACTTCAACAGCGCACACATGAACGAGCTCTATGCGCGTTATGTCGAGGGGCTGCGCCGCTGGGCCGCCGCCGAGAAGCGCGAGGGCGCCATGTTCCCCGATGCCAACCTCACCCTGCGTGTGGCCTACGGTACGGTGGCGGGCTACGAATATGCCGACGGCGAGTACCACAAGCCGCTGACCACCCTCGACGGCATCATCGCCAAGGACAACCCGGCGATTTACGACTACGACATTCCGCAGTCGCTGCGCGACCTCCATGCCTCGAAAGCCTACGGCCGCTGGGGCGTCGAAATCGGCGGCCGCCGCACGGTGCCGGTCTGCTTCCTGGCGACCAACCACACCACGGGCGGCAATTCGGGTTCGCCGATTCTCAACGCCCGCGGCGAATTGGTGGGCATCAACTTCGACCGCACGTGGCGTTCGACGATGAGCGACATCGAGTTCGACCCCGCTATCTGCCGCAACATTGCCGTCGACATCCGCTACGTGCTGATGGTCATCGACCGCATCGGCGGCGCAGGGTACCTGCTCGACGAAATGACCCTCCGTTAAGCGGTCGTCCCGCAGCCGGGCCGGCGGAGTGTTCGTCGGCCCGGCGGGCGGGGCGTTTCGGATAAAAATTCGTCGCGCGTATCGAAAAATTTGGCGGTTTGAAAATTATGTCCTATATTTGTGCTCCCGAATCGCAAGTTTCGGTATGTGTCGCCCAGGTGGTGAAATTGGTAGACACGCTACTTTGAGGGGGTAGTGAACGTTTAGTTCGTGCAAGTTCGAGTCTTGTCCTGGGCACTGGAAACCGCGTCAAACAATCGTTTGACGCGGTTTTGTTTTGCGGTTCCGCCGGACTGCGCGCCGAAGACGCGTCGCAGGCGGCAGCCTCGAAATACTTTTCGACTTTCGGCTTTTATTGCTATTTTTGTGTCGGCAAATCGAATCTTATGGCAAGAAAGAAAGCGAATTACCCTTTGATCGAAGGGCTGGAGATAACGACCCTGGCGGCCGAAGGCAAGGCGATGGGCCGCTGGAACGAGCAGGTGGTCTTCGTTCCGATGACCGTGCCGGGCGATGTGGTCGACGTGCAGATTCGCGTCAAGCGCCGCCGCTTCATGGAGGGTTATGCAGTCCGTTACGTGAAGAAGTCGCCCTTGCGGGCCGAGCCGTTCTGCGAGCATTTCGGTACCTGCGGCGGCTGCAAGTGGCAGAATCTGCCTTACGAGGAGCAGCTGCGGTTCAAGCGCGGGCAGGTGCGCGACCAGCTGACACGCATCGGCAAGGTCGAACTGCCCGAAATCGCGCCTTGCCTGGGTTCGGAGCATACGCAGTTCTACCGCAACAAGCTGGAATTCACCTTTGCCGACCGTCGCTGGCTCACCCGCGAGGAGGTGGCGGCCGGGGGCGACATCGCCACGGAGCCTGCCGCCGGGTTTCATATCCCGGGCATGTTCGACAAGGTGCTGGACATTCGCAGGTGCTGGCTTCAGCCCGAGCCCTCGAACGCCCTGCGCGACGAGGTAAAACGTTTTAGCATCGAGCACGGCTACACGTTCCACAATGCGCGGACGCACGAGGGGCTGATGCGCAACATGGTGGTGCGGACCGCATCGACGGGCGAGGTGATGGTCATCGTGGTCTTCGGGGCCGACGACCGGCCGAAAATCGAGGCGCTGCTGGACCACCTGGCGGCGAAGTTCCCGCAAATCACATCGCTGTGCTATGTCGTCAATACGAAATTCAACGATTCGACGGGCGATCTCGACGCGGTGTGCTACCGCGGCAAGGACCATATCGTCGAAGAGATGGAGGGGCTGCGGTTCAAGGTGGGTGCTAAATCGTTTTATCAGACCAATTCGGCGCAGGCCTACGAGCTTTACAAGGTGGCGCGGGAGTTTGCCGACTTGAAATCCGACGACGTTCTTTACGACCTCTATACGGGCACGGGCACTATCGCCAACTTCTGCGCCCGCCATTGCCGCCGGGTGGTGGGCATCGAGTATGTGCCCGAAGCCATCGAGGATGCGAAGCTCAATTCCGAGCTCAACGGCATCGGCAATACGGCGTTCTATGCGGGCGACATGAAAGCGGTGCTCGACGATGCGTTCGTCGAAGCCAACGGTCGGCCCGACGTGGTGATTCTCGACCCGCCGCGCGCCGGGGTCGACGAGCCTGTCGTCGACGTCATTCTGCGGGCTGCGCCCGAACGCATCGTCTACGTGAGCTGCAACCCCGCTACGCAGGCCCGCGACCTGGCTCTGCTGGACACCGCCTACCGGGTCGTGGCCGTGCAGCCCGTCGACATGTTCCCCCACACGCACCACGTCGAGAACGTGGTGAAACTCGTGAGGAGACAATAAAGGCGGGGATTCCGGCGTTATATTTGCAAACAGAACGCTTGTCCAAAAAAACAGAAGATTATGAAACGCATCGTTTTACTGGCGGCCGCCGTGGCCGCATTCGCACTGCCTGTCTCTGCGCAGACGCAGGAAGCCTTCCCGAGCTATATCCAGGTGAACGGACGCGCCGAAAAGGAAATCGCGCCCGACGAATTCTACCTTTCGGTGGTCATCGATGAACGCGATTCCAAAGGCAAGATTTCGGTCGAAAGCCAGCAGCGCGACATGATTGCCGCGCTGAAAAAGCAGGGCGTGAACATCGAGAAGCAGCTCAAGGTTGCCAACCTGTCGAGCGAATTCTTCAAGAAGAACACTTCGGTGGCGACGGCCAAATATCAGCTGCAGCTGGGTTCGGCGGCCGAGGTGGCCAAGGTATGGCAGGCACTCGACAAGCTGGGCATCTCCAACGTTTCGATACTGAAGGTGTCGCACTCCCGGATCGACTCGCTCAAGGAAGCGGTGCGCGTCGAAGCTATCCGCAACGCACAGCAGAGCGCCCGCACGCTGGCCGAAGCCATCGGTCAGAAGGTGGGCAAGTGCTTCTACATCTGGGACTCGAACAACGACATCATGCCCTCGTACTACAACAATGCGCTGACCATGCGCAGCATGAAGGCGATGGATGCCGCCGGGGCCGAGGGTGCTGCCGACGAAGAGCCGCTCGACTTCAAGACCATCAAGCTCCAGTACAGCGTGCAGACCAAGTTCGTGCTGGAATAGCGCGCGGCACGTGTTTCCGACAACCGAAGAGGATGGCCCCGCCGTCCTCTTTGTTGTCTGCGGCGGTGGAATTCGCCGCGCGGTTTGCGTTTTTCCGAAATTTAACCTAATTTTGTTTTCTTACGTTTCGATTATGAAAAAGGAACATCGTTTCAGCTACGAGCATTACGATTCGCCCGCGGCGCTTCCGGAGGCCGACCGGGCGTTGGTGGCCGAAGCCGAACGCGCCACGGCGAGGGCCTATGCTCCCTACTCGAAATTCCGCGTCGGAGCCGCGGCCCGGCTGCGCAGCGGCCGGATTCTGAGCGGCAGCAACATCGAGAGCGAGGTCTTCCCCGCGGGGCTGTGCGCCGAGCGGTCGCTGCTGTTCTATGCGCAGGCCAACTTTGCCGACGACCCCATCGAGACGCTGGCCATCGCTTCGGACCCCTCCGAACGCGAGTGCTACCCCTGCGGGCAGTGCCGCCAGGTGATGGTCGACGTCGAACGCCGCCAGGGCTGCCCCATGCGGGTCATCATGAGCGGCAGCGGCACGGCCAGCATCGTCGAAACGGCGGCGCAGCTGCTGCCTTTCACCTTTATCTTGTAGCCCCATGTTCTCGCCCGACGATATTCTTTATGAAGACAACCACCTGCTGATAGTCAACAAGCACTGCGGCGATTTGGTGCAGCCCGACCCCTCGGGCGAGAGTGCGCTGGAGGACCGGATAAAGCGCTTCATCAAGGAGCGCGACGGCAAGCCCGGCGAGGTGTTCCTCGGCGTGGTGCACCGCATCGACCGCCCGGTGAGCGGCGCGGTGCTTTTCGCCAAGACCTCCAAGGCGCTGGTGCGGCTCAACGAAATGATTCGCGAGGGGCGCATCCGCAAGGTCTACTGGGCGCTGACCGAGAACCGGCCCGAAGCCGAGAGCGGCGAGCTGCGCCACTATATCCTCCGCGACGGCAGGACCAACCGCTCCAAGGCGTTCGACGCTCCGCGGCCCGAAGCCAAGGAGGCGCGGCTGAAATACCGGATGGCCGGCGCCGGGACCCGCTACACGCTTTTGGAGGTGGAACTGCTGACCGGGCGGCATCATCAGATACGCGCCCAGCTCTCGAAAATCGGCTGCCCGATTCGCGGCGACCTGAAATACGGCGCCAAGCGTTCACTGCCCGGCGGGGGAATTTCGCTCCATTCGCGGCAGGTGGCGTTCGACCACCCGGTGCGGCACGAGCAGGTGGAGGTGACGGCTCCTGTGCCGGCGGGCGACAATTTGTGGGCTTGTTTCGAGAATTCGTAGCCGAATGCGTCTGCTTGTTCAACGTGTGCGGAGCGCCGCGGTCGACATCGGCGGCGAGCGCTGCTCCGAAATCGGGGCGGGGCTGCTGGTGCTGGTCGGCGTGGGCGGGGACGACACGCAGGAGGACATCGAATATCTGGCCGGAAAACTCGTGCGGCTGCGGATTTTCGACGACGAAGCGGGCATCATGAACCTCGACGTGAAGCAGGCAGGGGGCGGAGTGCTGGCAGTGAGCCAGTTCACGCTGATGGCCTCGACGCGCAAGGGCAACCGGCCCTCCTATGTCAAGGCGGCGCCCGAAGCGGTCTCCCGGCCGCTTTACGAAGCGTTCGTGCGGCGGGTGGAAGAACTGCTCGGACAGGCGGTGCCTACGGGGCGTTTCGGGGCCGACATGCAGGTGTCGCTCGTGAACGACGGCCCGGTGACGATATGGATGGACTCGAAGAACAAGGATTGAAAACTACGGCCCGGAACCGGATTCCGCCGCGGCCGACAAAATAAAATAACCGGACTAACGTTTCCTCCTCATGAGAAGATTTTTCGCGTTTGTTTATTGTTTTTCTGCGCTGGCGTTCGCGGCCTGCGACGACAACAAGGGCGATTCGCCCGAGCAGTGGTTCCGCCAGCCCGAAGTGACGGTCGACGGACTGACCGCCGAGGTGACCTGCCTGACGCTTTTCGGCAAGGGCGTGCTTGCGTCGAACCCCTGCGGCTTTGTCTGCCAACCCGTTTCGAGCGCTTCGACGGCTCCGGCGATTACGGTCACCGACCCCCGTATCGAGGACAGCATGCTCAAATGTACGCTGACTTCGCTGGCCCCCGAGACGGTCTACATGGTTTATCCGTTCGTCGATATGAACGGCGAGCGCATGGCCGGAAAGCCCGCCGTGTTCCAGACCTGGGAGGCTCCCGAAGAGCCCGACCCGGACAACCCGGGCCCGGACGAGCCTAAGCCAGATCCCGATCCGGACCCCGACCCGGATAATCCCGACCCCGACAAACCTACCCCCCCCCAGGACCCCGGTGCGACCCGTCACTCGGGCTGGGCCGAACTGCTGGGCGAGAAAGAGAATGCGGACTATTATTATGCCTACTACATGTGCGCCAATGCGCCGACGGTCCGCAACTATACGGTATGCTTCAGTAAAGAGCTGTGCGGTCCGATATGGGTGGCGTACCCGATGCACAAGTACTACACGAACGGAGATGTGGGCCGTAATGAAAAATGGCAGTACGGGCCGATTATCCCGACGAGCGTGCAGCCCAGTCTGAAATCGGCGTACAAGCCCATCAACAGCTATTCCCGCGGCCACATGCTGGCCTCCAACGACCGTCAGTCGAGCGTGGCCATCAACGAGCAGACCTACTATTTCACTAACATGTCGCCGCAGATTCAGAACGGCTTCAACGGCGGTATCTGGAAAGACCTTGAACTGAATTGCCACAAGATGATATGCTCCGATACGCTCTATATGGTGACGGGCGCTCATTTTGCCAATCGCAATACGACCTGCGAGGACAACAGCAAACCCGCCAAAAAAGTAACCGTGCCGACGAACTTCTACAAGGTGCTGATCCGTTCCAAGGCGGGCAATACGGGCAAACCCCTGTGGGAGCTTTCGGCCGATGAAATAGAATGCGCCGGATACTGGTTCGACCACAAGTCCTATTCGGGTGTGACGCCGTCGCAGTTCATCAAATCGGTGGCGTGGATCGAACAGCAGACCGGACAGACGTTCTTCCCGAACGTGCCGCAGGCGCCCAAAGGCAAGCTCAATACGTCGTTCTGGAAGATATAGATGGTTTATCCTTGGGGCGATTCGCGGCGGTATAACTCCTATGCCGGGTATTTCCGCCGGGTATTCGGCGGCCGGGTGCAGAAGCTCTCGGCAGATGCCGGATTCACCTGCCCCAACCGTGACGGCACGATAGCCGAGGGAGGGTGTACGTTCTGCAACAACGGAGCGTTCACCCCCTCTTATTGCATCCCCTCGAAAGGCATCCGCCGGCAAATCGAGGAGGGCATCGAATTCCATAGGCGGCGTTATCGCGGTGCGTCGCGCTACTTGGTTTATTTCCAGTCGTTTTCCAACACCTATGCGCCGCTCGAACGGCTGCGGACGCTCTATGCCGAAGCGCTGGCGCATCCGGAGGTGGCGGGCATTGTCGTGGGGACGCGTCCCGACTGCATCGACGAGGAGAAGCTCGATTACTTCGCCGGGCTGGCCCGGACGCACTACGTAGCCATCGAATACGGCATCGAATCGACCTGCGACGAGACGCTGCGCGCCGTGAACCGCGGCCACGACTTCGCCACGGCCTGCCGTGCCGTGCGGATGACTGCCGAACGGGGGCTGCATGTCGGCGCCCATTTCATTTTGGGCCTGCCGGGCGAGAGCGACGAAATGCTTGTTGCGCAGACTTCCCTTATCAACGCCCTGCCGCTGACGACGGTCAAATTCCACCAGCTGCAGATTTTCCGCGACACGCCGATGGCGGCGCAGTACGATGCCGACCCCGGGCAGTTCCGCTTCTGGACGCTCGACGAATACATCGCTCTTTTCACAGAAATCCTGCGCCGCCTGCGCCCCTCGCTGGTGGTCGAGCGTTTCGCCTCCGAAGCGCCGCCGCGTTACCACTACGGGCCGAATTGGGGCTTGGTGCGCAACGAACAATTGTGGGCGATGCTCGAAAAACGGCTGGAAGAGACAGACGCCTGGCAAGGGGAGCTTTTTGCTGCTAAAACGTTTTAGCAACGAGTGCTGCCATATGCCGCCGAGGGCCGGATATTGGCCGGGAAAGAAAAGAATCTACCGTAGCGATTTTTTATTATCTTTGCAACAAGCTAATATTTCGCCATTATGGACGGTTTCTCGACCAATCGGTTCTTTGCAGGCATCAAGGAGTATTTCCTGATGACCGTGGGCATGTTCCTCTACGCGTTCGGCTGGATAGGCTGCATCCTGCCTGCCGACGGCATGGGCGGCGGCGCGGCGGGTTTGTCGCTGGTGCTGTGTATGTTCGTCGAACACCTTTTCGGGTGGCAGGTGAGCATCGGCACGATGGTTTTCATGATCAATGCGCTGCTGCTGCTCGTGGCGGGATTCATCGTGGGGTGGAAGTTCGGCGTCAAGACCGTCTTCTCGATCATCATGATTTCCGTGGCGATGAACTTCTGGGAGAGCGTACTGCCGCCCGAAGGCCTCTTCTCGGGCCTGGAGAACATCCTCCAGGTTATCCTGGGCGGTATTCTGGCCGGTTCGGGCGTGGCCATCTGCTTCATGCAGGGCGGTTCGACGGGCGGCGTGGACATCGTGGCGATGATTATCAACAAATACCGCACGGTGCGCTACGGCAACATCGTCATGTGCTCGGACTTCATCATCATCGGCTCGTCGCTGCTGGTCGGCAAGACCCTCACGACGGTGGTCTACGGCTATATCCTCACGGCGGTCTTCGGCTATACGGTCGACATGATCATGTCGGGGAACCAGCAGTCGAACCAGATTTTCATCATGAGCCGCAAGTACGACGAAATCACCAAGGCCATTCTGGAAGTCGCCCACCGCGGTGTGACGCTGCTCGACGGCATGGGCGGCTATACGCGCGAGGAGATGAAGGTTGTGGTCGTCGTGTGCCGCAAGCGCGAGACGTCCGACGTGCTGAAGGTCGTCAAATCGGTCGACCCGACGGCTTTCATGTCGATAGGTTCCGTGGCGGGCGTCTACGGCCAGGGTTTCCAGTCCCTGCCCAAGATGTAGATGGAGCGCTACGCTGACGTCGTGCTGCCGCTGGCGCAGCCGGCCTATACCTTTGCCGTCCCGGAGGGGATGGAGCTGGCGGCGGGCTGTGCTGTGGAGGTGCAGTTCGGCCCCCGCAAATTCCATACGGGAATCGTGTGGCGCGTGCATGAGCGCAGGCCCGATTTCAAACGTATCAAACCCGTGCAGCGTCCGCTGTACGACCGGCCCCTGCTCACCGCGGCGCAGATGAAGCTGTGGGAGTGGGTCGCTTCCTATTACATGTGTTCGCTGGGCGAGGTGATGCGCGCGGCGCTGCCGTCGCTGATGAAGCCCTCGGCCGACAGCCGCGAGCGTTTCGCCGACGAGGAATTCCGCCCCCGCACGGAATGCTATCTGTCGCTGGCGCCGGAACTTCGGGACGAAGAACGGCTCCACGAGGTGTTCGAGAAGCTGGAGCGCCGGGCTCCGAAGCAATACGAAGCGCTGCTTGAACTGGTCTCGGCCGGCGACGGCGGCGGACTGCCCGAGGGCGAGGTGCCGCGGCGGCTGTTGCAGGCCGACCGGGCTGTGCTGCATGCGCTGGAGCGCAAGGGCTTTGTCCGGGCTGCCGAACACGAACGCACCGCCGAGCGCGGCGAAGCCGTTTTCCGGCTGCCGCAGCTGACGCCCCACCAGCAGGCGGCGCTCGACGAACTGCGGCGCCAGTTTGCCGACGGCAAGGCGACGGCCCTGCTGCATGGGGTCACTTCGTCGGGCAAGACCGAAATCTACATCCATCTGATTGCCGAAGTGCTGGCGCGGGGCGGCGACGTGCTGCTGCTGGTGCCCGAAATCGCGCTGACGGCCCAGCTGATCGAACGCATGGAACGCATCTTCGGCAGCCGGGTGACCCCCTACCATTCGCGGCTGACGGACCGCCAACGCTCGGAAACCTACCTGCGGCTCAACCGCTCCGAGGGGGGCGAATTCGTGGTGGGGGTGCGGTCGTCGATATTCCTGCCGCTGGCGCGCCTGCAACTCATTATTGTCGACGAGGAACACGACGCCAGCTACAAGCAGGTCGAACCTGCGCCCCGCTACCATGCGCGCGACTGCGCTGTGATGATGGCGCGGATTTTCGGGGGCCGGACCCTGCTGGGGAGCGCCACCCCCTCGCTCGAAACGTGGCTCCACGCCTCGGGCGGGAAGTACGGCCGGGCGACGCTGAGCGAACGCTACGGCGATGCCCGGATGCCCGAAATCATCGTGTCGGACACGCTGCGGGCGGCGCGGCGCGGCGAACGGCACGCCCATTTCAACAAACTGCTGCTCGACAAAATCGGCGAGACGCTCGGCCGGGGCGAACAGGTCATGCTGTTTCAGAACCGCCGCGGGTTTTCGCCCTATGTGGAATGCACGGAGTGCGGCTGGACGGCCCGCTGTCCCGACTGCAACGTGACACTGACCTACCACAAGGCAGGCGGCAGGCTGGTCTGCCACTACTGCGGCCACAGCGAACCCGTACCTGCCAAATGCCCGTCGTGCAAGGTGACCGACGTGGTGCCGATGGGATTCGGCACCGAGAAAATCGAAGAGGAGATAGCCCGCATCTTCCCCGAGGCGCGGGTGGCGCGGCTCGACCGCGATACGGTGACTTCCGAAAGGGCGTTCAGCGCCATTGTGGCGGCGTTCGCGCGCCGCGAAACCGACATCCTGGTAGGCACGCAGATGATAACCAAGGGGTTCGACTTCGAGGGGGTCGCGCTGGTGGGGATTCTCAACGCCGACAACATGCTCAACAATCCCGATTTCCGGGCCGGGGAACGGGCCTTCCAACTGATGATGCAGGTGGCGGGCCGGGCAGGCCGCCGGGCGCAGGGGGGCGAGGTGGTCATCCAGACCGCCGAACCGGGCCATCCGGTCGTCCGGCAGGTGGTCGAGGGCGATTTCGGGGCGATGGCCCGGATGCAGCTGGCCGACCGCGAAGCCTTTTTCTATCCGCCCTACGCCCGGCTGACGACCCTCACGCTGCGTCACCGCGATTTGCAGCTGCTGCGGCGCGGAGCCGTCCATCTGGCTGCCGGGCTGCGCCGACGCTTCGGCCGCCGACTATTGGGCCCGATGGCCCCGCCTGTCGACCGCATCCGCGGCGAATACCTGCTGGGGCTGCTGCTCAAAATCGAAAGCGGCGCATCGTCGGCCCGCGCCCGAGAACTGCTGGGCGCCGAATTGCAGGCTTTCGCGCAACACCCCGAATTCCGCCATATTGCCGTCATCCCCAATGTCGACCCTCAGTGAGCTGCTGCGCGATGCGGCCGCGCTTGTGCTTCCTCCGGTCTGCCCGGTCTGCGGCACGCGGCTGATGCCGGGCGAACGGGGGCTCTGCACGCTGTGCCGCCTGACGGCGCCGCTGACGGGCTACTGCGGCGAAGCCGACAATCCGGTGCTGCGCAAATTCTGGGGGCTGGTGCCCGTCGTGCGGGCGTCGGCTTTTCTGTATTACGTCCGGGACAGCGGGTGGCGGCGGATGATTCACGGATTCAAATACCGCGGAGCGTGGCTCGCGGCCCGGACCATGGGCGAGTGGTACGGCGAATGCTTGGCCGAAAGCGGGCTGTACGGCGGTGTGGATGCGGTGGTTCCGCTGCCGCTTCATCCCGTCAAGCGGATTTGGCGCGGATACAACCAGTCGGAATACCTTGCCGAGGGAATCGCCGCGGCGTTGGAGGTGGCGGTCGACCGCCGCAGCGTGCGCCGCAGCCGCTATACGGCATCGCAGGCGCTCAAACCGCACCGCGAACGGGCTGGAAACGTGGAGGGAGCCTTTGCGGTGCGGCATCCCGAACGGCTGGCGGGCAGGCATATCCTGCTGGTCGACGACGTGATGACAACGGGCAGCACCTTGGCCTCCTGCGCCCAAGCTATCGTGCAGGCGGTTCCCGACTGCCGCATCAGTATCGCCGTCCTTGCTGTTTCTCGCCGCGAGTTGGGGCTGAAAGAGTGACCTCTCCTCCCGCAAAATGAAAAACCGGCCTTGCAAAGGGCCGGTTTTTTGTTGTGTCGAGCGGGGCGCTAAGCCGGGCGGATGCGTCCGCGGAAAGTGCAGAGGTGGTTCTGCCCCCGGGCGTGTCCCATCCGGACGGCGCATTGGTCGCTGCCCGCATAGAGCGTGATGTACATTTCGTAAATTGCTTTTAGGTTCTTTTTATTCGCAATTTTCAATTGAAATATTCGGTCTCCCTTTTCAGTAACTGAATTTGCTTCAACCTGTACGTCATAAGATGCTCGTAAATCGCTCAATCGTCGAAACGGTTCGTTTCGGAAAAGTACTGATGATAAATTGAGCAATCCTTGATTGCCTTCTACGGAGAAATAACTGCTGGTTACGTCTGTGCGTTGACCGTTAGGAGCGTACACTTCGTCGATGTCAATGACATAATAACCTGCATCGAGGGCTGCGATTGCCACAATGGAGGAGGACTGCCGAGCAGAAGAGTTTTTTTGCGCTGCGCATCCCGTAAGCAGCGCAGTGGCCGTCATTGCGGCAAGCAGGGTTCGGATGGATTTCTTCATGGCGGTGTGGTTTGCTGTCAAGATACGAAAAAACAGCGACACGGCCGCATCGTTCCATTTTTTTTTGCGCTGTTTTTTGATATGTCCGCCCGAATCGCTACTTTTGAAGGCTGAAAGAAACCCTACGAAATGGCTAAGGATTTTATCCCTTCCCGGCGCAACGGCGAAGCCTACGAAGCGCTGACCGACACGCTCGGCAGCGTACCCCCGCAGGCGGTCGAACTGGAGGAAGCGGTACTGGGCGCGCTGATGCTCGAAAAGGACAGCATCATCGCGGTGCAGGAATTCGTGACCCCCGAATCGTTCTACACCGAGGAACACCGGCTCATATACAAGGCGATCGAAGAACTGTCGATGGAGCTGAAGCCCATCGACCTCTACACCGTGACCGAACGGCTCAAGGTGAAGAAAGAGCTGAAGAAAGTCGGCGGGGCTTCGTATCTGGCTCAGCTGACGCAGAAAGTCGGGTCGGCGGCCAACGTGGAGTTCCACGCCAAAATCATTGCCCAGAAGTACGTGCAGCGCGAGCTGATACGCTCGGCGACCGAAATCCAGAAACGCTCCTACGACGAATCGACCGACGTGACGGAGCTGATCGGGTTTGCCGAGGGCGAAATCTTCAAGGTTTCGGAGGGGCATGTCAAGCGTTCGGTGCAGTCGTCCAAGGATATTCTGGCCCGGGCGCTGATGCAGATCGAGGAGGCCTCGAAGAACACCAGCGCTTTCAACGGCGTGCCGTCGGGTTTCATGGCCATCGACCGGGTGACGCTGGGCTGGCAGCTCTCGGACCTGATTATCATCGCGGCCCGTCCGTCGATGGGTAAGACGGCGTTCGTGCTTTCGATGGCCCGCAACATGGCCGTCGACCACGAAGCGGGCGTGGCGTTCTTCTCGCTCGAAATGTCGTCGGTGCAGCTGATGATGCGTCTTATCATCGCCGAGACGGGGCTGAGCGGCAACGACGTCAAGTCGGGCCGCCTGTCGCCCGAGCAGTGGCGCCACCTCGAATCGGCCACCAAGCCGCTGGGCGCCGCGCCTTTGTTCATCGACGACACCCCGGCCCTTTCGGTCTTCGAGTTCCGCTCCAAGGCCCGGCGGCTCAAGATTCACAACGACATCAAAATCATCATCATCGACTACCTCCAGCTCATGACGGGCAACCAGGACTCCAAGGGCAACCGCGAGCAGGAGGTGGCGTTCATTTCGCGCACGCTCAAGGCCATCGCCAAGGAACTGAACGTGCCGATTATCGCCCTGTCGCAGTTGAGCCGCGCCACCGAGATGCGCGGCGGCTCGAAGCGTCCGCAACTCTCGGACCTGCGCGAATCGGGCGCCATCGAGCAGGACGCCGACATCGTGGCGTTCATCCACCGCCCGGAGTACTACGGCATCAACCAGGACGAGAACGGCATGCCGACGGCCGGAATGGCGGAAATCATCATCGCCAAGCACCGTAACGGCGCCGTGTGCGATGTCAATCTGCGCTTCCTCAAGGAGCAGGCGCGGTTCGCCGACCTGGACGATTCGATGCTGCCGCCCTCGCAGGCCTACGAAAGCCAGCAGGCCTACGACGACTATGCCAGCGGCTCGAACGGCGGTCCGGCACCGGGCGGCATGGGCGGTCTGGGAGCCGCTGCGGGCGGCGGCGAATTCGACATAACGCCTCCGTCGCTGGGCGATGAGGCTCCTTTTTAATCCGCACTACGCACCGTGTTCGTCAAGACATTCGCAGGGGCAGTCGTCGGTATCGACGCCGTGACGGTGACCGTCGAGGTCAACATCGCGGGCGGCGGGCTGGGGCTCTACCTGGTGGGGCTTCCCGACAACGCCGTGAAGGAGAGCGAGCAGCGCATCCGTGCGGCGTTCGAGAACTCCGGCGAACACATGTCGGGCAAGAAAGTGGTGGTCAACCTGGCCCCGGCCGACCTGCGCAAGGAGGGCGCCGCGTTCGACCTGCCGATTGCCGTGGGGATTCTGGCGGCCATGGGGCGGATAGAGACCGGATCGCTGGCCGATACGCTGTTTGCGGGCGAGCTGTCGCTCGACGGGTCGGTCAAACCCGTGCGGGGCATCCTGCCCGTAGCCATCCAGGCTCGGCACGACGGTGTGAAACGGCTGGTAGTACCCGCGGCCAATGCGGCCGAAGCGGCGGTCGTCGAGGGCGTCGAAGTGTTCGGGGCGGGCAGCCTGAAAGAGGTGGCCGCCTTTCTCAATGGCGAAGCGGAGATTGCTCCGGCTGTGGCGGCTGCGGACAAAACAGCGGTTGCGGAAGCGGGCCGCTACGACGAGGATTTCGCCGACGTCAAGGGGCAGGCCCATGTCAAGCGCGCGTTGGAAATCGCTGCCGCCGGGGGCCACAACGTACTGATGATCGGTTCGCCGGGTTCGGGCAAGACGATGCTGGCGCGCCGGATGCCTACGATTCTGCCGCCGCTTTCGTCGGAGGAGGCGCTGGAGACGACCAAAATCCACTCCGTGGCCGGGCTGGCCGGCAGCGAGGGGCTGCTGTCGCGGCGTCCGTTCCGCTCGCCACACCACACCGTGTCGCAGGTGGCGCTTATCGGCGGCGGGCAATCGCCCCACCCGGGCGAGGTGTCGCTGGCCCACAACGGGGTGCTGTTTTTGGACGAACTGCCCGAGTTCGGCCGCAGTGCGCTGGAAGTGCTGCGCCAACCGCTGGAGGAGAAGCGGATTACGGTGGCCCGGGCGCGTTATCGGGTGCTCTACCCGGCCAACTTCACGCTGGTCGCTGCCATGAACCCGTGTCCGTGCGGCTACTACAACCACCCCTCGAAAGAGTGCAGCTGCTCTTCGGGCGCGGTGCAGCGATACATGGGGCGGGTGTCGGGCCCGCTGATGGACCGCATCGACATGCACGTCGAGGTGACGCCCGTCGAAGCGTCCGAACTGGCCGACGCCGCGCCGGGCGAACCGAGCGCTGCCATTCGCGAACGGGTGTGCCGGGCGCGGGAGGTGCAGCGCGAACGCTTCCGCGATTGTGCGGGGGTGCATACCAACGCCATGATGAACGCGGCGATGCTGCGCGAATACTGCCGGCTGGACACCGCGTCGTCGGCGCTGCTGGAACAGGCCATGCAGCGGCTGTCGCTCTCGGCCCGGGCCTACGACCGGATTCTGAAAGTGGCGCGCACGATTGCCGACCTGGCGGGACGCGAACGGATCGAAGCGGCCGACGTGGCCGAAGCGATCAACTACCGTTCGCTCGATCGCGAGAGCTGGGGACGATGAAAATTAAGACTTGAAAATTATCCGGTTCGCCGTTCGGGGCGGCGACGAAGCGGGCGGAAGATTCCTCGCTTCGCTCGGAACGACAGAACAGGCGGATCGAAATTGACCGATACGATGAAGACGAAGAAACATATCATTCTTTCGGGCGGCGGCACGGGCGGCCATATCTATCCGGCCGTGGCGGTTGCCGAAGCCTTGCAGCGCCGTTTGGGCGACGGTGTGGAACTGCTGTTCGTGGGCGCCGAGGGCAAGATGGAGATGGAAAAGGTCCCTGCCCTGGGCTATCGCATCGTGGGACTGCCCATCGCCGGATTGCAGCGGCGTCTGGAATGGCGCAACCTGCTGGTGCCGCTGAAGGTGTGGCGCAGCATCCGGCTGGCCCGCAAGACCATTCGTGAATTCGGCGCCGATGCCGTTGTGGGCTTCGGGGGCTATGCCAGCGCTCCGGTGCTGTGGGCGGCCCAGCGCATGGGAGTGCCGACCCTGATTCAAGAGCAGAATTCCTATGCCGGAGTGACCAACAAGATTCTTGCGAAAGGCGCCCGGCGCATCTGCACGGCCTACGAGGGGATGGAACGGTTTTTCCCGGCCGGCAAAATCCGGCTCACGGGCAACCCGCTGCGGGGGCGCTTCTCCAAGGAGGGGGCCGACCGGGCCGAAGCGCTGCGGCACTACGGCTTCACGCCCGACAAGCAAGTGGTGCTGGTGGTCGGGGGGTCGCTCGGCACCCGGTCGCTCAACGAAATGATGAAACACTGGATTTGCTCGCTCGGTGGAGCTGAAGCTCCCGTGCAGGTCATCTGGCAGACGGGCAAATATTACGAACGCGAAATGCGCGAATTCCTGGCGGCCCATCCGACGCCGGGCATCTGGCAGGGGGCGTTCATCGAGCGGATGGACCGCGCCTATGCGGCGGCCGACCTGGTGGTGTCGCGCAGCGGCGCGGGGACGGTGTCGGAGCTGTGCCTGGTGGCCAAGCCTGTGCTGTTCGTACCCTCGCCCAACGTGGCGGAGGACCACCAGACCAAGAACGCCCGGGCGCTGGAACAGCACGGGGCGGCGGCTATCGTGACCGATGCCGCATGCCGCACCGAGGCGATGCCGCGGGCGCTGGAACTGCTTGCCGACGGGCAGGCGCTGCGCCGCATGAGCGAAAACCTCGAAAAACTGGCCCGGCCGCGGGCCGCCGAAGAAATCGTGGACGAAATCATTCAATTGCTGGCATAGTATGGAGTTCTCGAAAGTCTATTTCCTGGGAATCGGGGGCATCGGCATGAGCGCCCTGGCGCGCTACTTCCTCCACGAGGGCAAGCGGGTGGCGGGCTACGACCGCACGCCGTCGCGGCTGACCGCGGAGCTGGAGGCCGAGGGAGCCGAAGTGCATTACGACGACGATGTGCAGGCCATTCCGGCGGCATTCCTCGACCCGTGCGACACGATGGTGGTCTATACGCCTGCTGTGCCGCAGGACCACGGCGAGTACCGCTATTTCTGCGAAAACGGGTTCACGGTCGAGAAGCGCTCGCAGATGCTGGGTCATCTGGCCGAGGGCAAGTACGTGATGGCCGTGGCGGGCACGCACGGCAAGACGACCACGTCGACGCTCGTGGCGTGGCTCAACCGGGCGCTGACGGGCGGCGGTTCGGCTTTCTTGGGCGGCATATCGAAGAACTTCGGCGGCAACCTGGTGCTGGGCGACGGACCCCGGCTGGCGGTCGAAGCCGACGAATTCGACCGTTCGTTCCTGCGGCTTTTCCCCGATGTGGCGGTGGTCACCTCGGCCGATGCCGACCATCTGGATATCTACGGTACGCACGAAGCGGTGAAGGAGGCTTTTTCGCAGTTCGTGCGGCAAATCCGCCCGGGCGGCTTCCTTGTTATCAAGCAGGGAGTCGACATCGTGCTTGACAATCCGGCAATCCGGGTCTACCGCTATGCCTACGATACGCCGTGCGACTTCTATGCCCGCAACGTGCGGCTACAGGAGGGCGGGCACTATCTGTTCGACCTTGTGACGCCTGGCGGGGCGGTCGAAGACTGCACGCTGGGGATTCCCGGGTGGGTCAATATCGAGAATGCCGTGGCGGCCGTGGCGGCCGTGTGGTGCGCCGCGCAGGCCGAGGGGGCGGCGTTCGATGCCGAACGGCTCCGGGCGGCGCTGGCGTCGTTCTCGGGCGTCAAGCGGCGTTTCGAGTTCTACGTGAACACGCCCCGGCAAGTCTACATGGACGACTACGCCCACCATCCGCGCGAACTGGCCGCGACGCTTACTTCGGTGCGCAAGATGTTTCCGGGGCGGCGCATCACGGCGCTGTTCCAACCCCACCTCTACACCCGCACGCGGGACTTCTACGCCGGATTCGCCGAAGCGCTTTCGCATGCCGACGAGGCAGTGGTGCTGCCGATTTACCCGGCCCGCGAGGAACCGATTCCGGGCGTGACCTCCGAAATCATCGCCGAGCGGGTGACCGTTCCCTGCCGCATCGTCGGGCGCGAACAACTGGCCGACGAAGTGGCCGCCATGGATACCGACGTTGTGGTGAGCTTCGGCGCAGGCAACATCGACGCCTGCTGCGAAGCCATCGCCGAAAAACTCCGTCCGAAAAGCTGATACCGAATGCCTATGAACCGTTCGCTGCGATATGTTTTGCTGGCGCTGCTGTGGAGCGCGGTGGCGGGCTACCTGTGCTTTGCGGGGGCTGTGGCCGTGCGCGGCCGTGCGAAACGGACGGTCTCGCGGGTCGAAATCGAAGTGGTCGACAGCACCTCGCGGGGCTGTCTGGTCTCGACGATGCGCGCGCGCGAATGGATAGGCCGCAGCGGAATTCCCACGATCGGCACGGCAGTTGATGCGGTGGACCTGCGGGGCATCGAACGGCTGATAGCCCGCAACGGTTTTGTGAAAGAAGCGATTGCATCGGTGGACTATTCGGGCACGCTGCGTGTTTCGATCAGCCAGCGCGAACCGCTGCTGCGGCTGCTGACCGACGGGACGAACAGCTATGTGACGGCCGACGGCTACGTGTTCGCGGCGCCCAAGGCCTCGTCGCTCTATGTTCCGGTTGTCACGGGCGACTACCGCCTGCCGTTCCCCAAGGACTATGTGGGCAGCGTGCACGCCTACATGCAAGCCGAACTGGCCAAGTCGGAAGCGCGGATTGCCGCCCTCGAAAAAGAAAAATACCCCTTTTTCCGGCAGGAAATCGAAATCGAACGCCGCATGAAGGAGGTGCGCCGCCGCCGAATCCGGCAGGGCTTTTTCGAGCGGGCGACCGACTTCGAGCGCCGGGTCGCCGAACTCAGGGAGGAGAAGACCGTCCTGCGCCGCAAGTTCCGCTACGAAGCCGCCCAGGTGCAGGAACGCATCGACCGGCTGGGCCGCCGGCAGGAGGAGGAGCGCGAACGGCAAAAAAAATTGGTCGAAAACTACGAAGATTTCGCGAAACTCCTTACCTTTGTGGAAAGTGTCCGCAGCGATGCGTTCTGGAGGTCGGAAATCGTGCAGATAATTGCCCGCACGACCCCCGGCGGAGCCTTGGAGGTCGATCTGGTGCCGCGCAGCGGCCGCCATGTCGTCCGTTTCGGGCGTCTGGAGCAGGCCGACCGCAAGTTCGGCAAGCTGATGCGCTTCTACGAAGGGGGCCTTTCGCGCATCGGATGGGACCGCTACCGGACCATAGACATCAGATATAACGAGCAGGTGGTTTGCAGGAAATAAAAGATTCAGCCGTGGAAACAAAAAACTATACCGTTGCGGTCGATTTGGGTTCGTCGTCCGTCGTGGTCGCCGTCGGGGAGACGCGTGACGACGGCCGGATGCACGTCGCGGCCGTGGTCTCGAAGCCCGTCGAGGGGGTCAACGCCGGGCGGATCGACAACATCGAGCTGGTGAGCCGGGCCATCCGGGAAGCCGTCTCGGAGGTCGAAGCCCAACTGGGCATCCGCATCACGGAGGCTTACGCCGGCATTTCGGGCGATTTCGTGCGGTGCGCGCGCCATACGGACCATGTCTATGTCTTCGATCCCGAAACGGGGGTCAGCCAGCGCGATGTCGACGCGCTGTTCGACCGCATGCGCAATGTGCAGGCGCCCGACGACGAGACCATCATGGAGCGTATCCCGCAGAACTACATGGTCGACGACAGCCAGGAGGTGAAGAACCCCGTCGGCTCGTTCGGCAAGAAACTCTCCTCGACGTTCAATTTCATCCTGTGCCACAAAACCCCCATCCAGCGGCTCGATATGGCGCTGAAGCGGCTCAGTATCAAGATGCTGGGCGTTTTCTCCGACGCGCTGGCCACTCCCGAGGCGGTGCTGCTGCCCGAAGAAAAGGAGGAGGGTGTCGCCGTAGTCGATTTGGGGGCAGGGGTCACCGACGTCACGGTCTACTATCGCAACGTAGTGCGCTATACGGTCTCCATCCCGATGGGCGCTTCGGCCATCAACCGCGACATCCGCACGATGGGGGTTCCCGAAAAACATGTCGAAAGCCTCAAGCGCCGCTATGGTTCGGCGGTCGCCGAGCTGGCGCCCGAGGACAAGCTCATACGTGTCAACGGCCGCACGGCCCGCGAAGCCAAAGATATTTTGCTGCGCAACCTCGCAACGGTCATCGAAGCGCGCGCGACCGACATCGCAGAGTTCGTGCAACAGGAAATCAAGGATTCGGGCTACGCGTCGAAACTCGCCTACGGCATCGTGCTTACGGGCGGTTCGGCCCAACTGAAAGACCTCGACGAGCTGTTCCGCCGCGTGACCGAAACGGACGTGCGTGTGGCGGTGCCCGATGTGGGCATTGCCGAAGAATCGGGCGAGTTGGCGGCCAATCCGGCTTATGCGACGGCGGTCGGCATTCTGCTCAAGGGTGCGGCACAAGGTGCCTGCGCCGTGGTCGAGTTCGTGGCTCCGGCAGCATCCGCTCCCGCCGCGTCGGCACCGGCGGCCCAGCCTGCGGCGCCTGCGCGTCCGGCTCCGGCCCAACCTCGTCCGGCCGCTTCGGAGCCGCGCCGCGGTTTCGTGCCGCCTGCCGCACAGCCTGCTCCCCAACCAGCTCCTGCGCCCCGGCCCGCACAGCCCCGGGCGGCTCAGCCGCGCCCTGTGCAGCCCCAGCCCGAAGCTCCGGCACCGACGGCTCAGCCTGTCGCCCGCATTCCGGCCCGGCAGCCCGCGCCCCAGCAGGAACCCCCGAGAATCGAACCCCGCCAACCGCTGGCCGCGCAGCCGGAACCCGAGGAGGAACGCCCCGTGGTGATAGATTCGCGGCGCAAACGCGACTGGAGCTCCATATTCCAGAAAGCATTCGACAAGGTGAACCAAAGTTTCACGGCCGCCGAAGACGAGGAAATCTGACGCCGGGGGAGCGCTCACGAATTACGCAACAGAGAATCGAACAGCGATTGCATAATCTGCCTTTCAACGACTTATGACAGACGAATTGATGTCGGAAATCAGAGCGCCGCGCGGCACGCGGTCGATTATCACGGTAGTGGGAATCGGCGGTGCGGGCGGCAATGCCGTCAACCACATGTGGAGTCTCGGCATCCGCGGCGTGTCGTTCATGGTCTGCAACACGGACCAGCAGGCGCTCGACAAGAGCCCGGTGGAGACCAAAATCCGTCTCGGCGCCGAAGGGCTCGGGGCGGGCAACGACCCCGAGAACGGACGCCGTGCCGCCGTGGAGACCCTGCCCGAAATCCGGCAGCACTTCGAGGAAGCGGGCACGCGGATGCTCTTCATCACGGCCGGAATGGGCGGCGGCACGGGTACGGGCGCTTCGCCCGTCATCGCCAAGCTGGCCCGCGAAATGGGGCTGCTGACCGTGGCTATCGTCACTTCGCCGCTGGCCGTCGAGGGCAAAATCCGCTATGAGCAGGCGTTCCGCGGTATTGAGGAATTGCGGCAGAACGTCGATTCGCTGCTGATTATCAACAACGAGAACATTCTCGAAATTTACGGGCGTCTGTCGCTCAAGCAGGCGTTCGGCAAGGCCGACGACATATTGGCGTCGGCCGCCAAGGGCATCGCCGAAATCATCACCGTGGAGAGCGATCTGGTCAACGTCGACTTCGCCGATGTCTCCAAGGTCATGCGCAATTCGGGCCGCGCCCACATGGCCGTCGCTACGGCCGAGGGCAACGGACGCGCCGAATCGGTGGCCGAAGCGTCGCTGCGCTCGCCGCTGCTGGACCACAACCTTATTTCCGGGGCCAAGAATATCTTGCTCAACATTTCCGTGTCGAACGCCGACGAACTGATGTACGAGGAAGTCACGCGCATCCTCGAATACATCCAGGCCCATGCCAGCGTGCAGGACGAAAACGGTGTGGTCCACGACGCCAATATTATCTGGGGCACGAGCGAAAAGCCGCAGTTGGGCAATGCCATTGAACTGGTGGTAGTCGCCACTGGATTCCGGAGCGAGGAGGTGCCCGAGGCGATGAAGCAGATCATTCCGCCTGCGCGGACCGTCCAGCCTGTCGGGGCTGCGGAGCCGGGGGCTCCGGTGCTGGAGCCCATCAAGCCGCTGGCTCCGGCCAAGCCGGCACAGCCGCGGCCCGGCGAACAGGTGGTGCTGGGCGCCAAGTCGACCCGTTACAGCAATATCGACGCGCTGCTTTCCAAACCCGCCTACCAGTCGCGCAACTCGAAGTTCGTGGAGCGCGTTTCCGGCGGCCGCAAAGAGGTGCTGCGCGACAAGACGGCCGAGAACCAGGCGCCCAAGGAGGAGCCGGACAGCGGTTCGCTTTTCGACTAACTAACACGCTCCCGGTTTGGAAGAGACCCCCTGGATTCATTTCAACGGTTTTTCGGCCCATATCGCTGTGCTCTGCGCGGTGACGCTGGTGCTGCTGTGCATTTCGGCCTTGGTGTCGGGTGCCGAAACCTCGTTTTTCTCGCTCTCGCACAACGACGTGCAGCGGCTTAAGCAGCGTTCGAGCGCTTCGGCCGCCGCTGTGCTGAGACTGTTGGGCGATGTCGACATGTTGCTGGCAACGATTCTGGTAGCCAACAACCTGGTCAATATCTGCATTACGATTCTTACGGCAAGCATCGTCGATGCGGTCTTCACGTTCTCCCACCTGGAGTTCCTTTTCAAGACCGTCGTCGTTACGTTCCTGCTGCTGCTTTTCGGCGAGGTGCTGCCCAAGGTGCTGGCGCAGACCACGCCCATGCGCTTTGCGCAGTTCGTCGCCCAGCCGCTTATCGTCCTGCGGTGGGTGCTCTATCCGCTGTCGTTCATCCTTGTGCGGACCAGCAGCCGCATCAGCGAAAAGGCGGCCCACAAAAGCGAAATTTCGCTCGACGAACTGGCCGATGCCGTCGACATGACGCAGGCTTCCAACCCCGAAGAACATGTCATGCTGTCGGGAATCGTCAACTTCGTCAATACCGAAGTGCAGGAGATCATGAAGCCGCGCGTCGACATCACGGCGCTGGAACTCACCGACGACTACGAAAAGGTCAAGCGCACCATCATCGCGTCGGGCTTTTCGCGTATCCCCGTTTTCGAGGAGGACATCGACAACATTCGCGGCACGCTCTACGTCAAGGACCTGCTGCCCTATATCAACCACGGCAACGAATTCGGGTGGCAGCAGCTCATACGCAAGCCCTATTTCGTGCCCGAGCACAAGAAAATCAACGACCTGCTGGGCGATTTCCAGACCAACAAGGTCCACATGGCCATCGTCGTCGACGAATACGGTTCGACGCTCGGCCTGGTGTCGCTGGAAGACATCATCGAAGAGATCGTCGGCGAGATTTCCGACGAGAGCGACAACGACGAGAGTTTGTACACGCGGCTCAATGCCAAGAGCTACCTGTTCGACGGCAAGACCCATATCGGCGATTTCGAGCGCATTCTCTCGCTCGACGAGGAGACTTTCTCCGACGTGCGGGGCGACGCCGAGACGCTGGCGGGGCTGATGCTCGAACTCAAGCGCGACTTCCCGCGCAAGGGCGATGTCTTCACTTCGCACGACATCCGTTTCACGGTCAAGGAGATGGACGCCCACCGCATCGACAAAATCCGCGTCGATTTGAAATAGTTGCGCGAGTTGAAAAATTGTTTCCGCCTTGCCGCTCCGGACGAAGGTCCGGGCATGAACCCAATGGGTGATAATGTTCTGTGCGGTCGGTCGGAGTGCGGCCCGATTTATAATTCTTAATTTTTCATTTTTCATTCGGTCGATGTTCCGCCTCTTTGTCGAACGGCCCATGTCCGCTTCCGATGCCGCCCCATGGGCGACGCCGGACGAACTTGCGTCGGCGGCGGCTTTTCCGCCAGCGCGGCAGGCGGAGTGGCTTTCGTGGCGGGCGATCGTGCGGCGGGAAGTGTGCCGCGAATTCGGGTGCCGTCCGGCTGAAATCGCAATCGCTTACAACGAGACGGGGGCTCCCGTTGTCGAGGGTGCGGCGGTGCATGCGGCGGTTTCGCATTGCCGGGGCAGTGTCGCCGTGGGGCTGTCCGACGCTCCGTGTGCGGTGGACATCGAATCGCTGGACCGGAATTTCGGCCGCATTGCATCCCGCTATATGACCCCCGCGGAGCAGGCGCTCTCTGACGACCCGCGGTGGCCTGCCGTGGTGTGGAGCGCCAAGGAGACCCTTTATAAATATGCCGGGCGCAAAGAGCTCGATTTGCTCTGCGACCTGCGTGTGGAGCAGACCGATTTCTCGGCTGGCAGGCTTGTCGGCCGGATTCGCAGCGGCGAAGTGCTGCTATTGCGCTTTCTGTTCTTCGCGGGCCGCGTCATCGTCTTTTTGTCGTAGTCATGGAAAGCCCTCCGCCCCGTTTGCCTGCGGCTTCCGCTCCGGATGCCGATGCGGCTCGGTGTTGAGTTCGAGGAATAAACAGAAAGCGACCGGAACCGTATACGGTTCCGGTCGCTTTCTGTGAGTGAAAATGCGAAACGGGTGAACTTATTTCAGCCCCAGCTTCTTGGCGATTTCCTTGGGCAGAGCCTTTTTGTTGACCATGATGTCGGTGGTCTTGTAGGCCACGAACGGCCGCGAGAAGTAATAATACCCGGCGTAGGGCGGTCGCACGTCCCACGAATTGAGCACCTTGTAATAGGCGTTGCCTGCCTGGTCATGCGCCGTACCGACGATCACCATGCCGTGGTCGTCGGTCGTTTCGTAGTTGTCGAAAGCTGTCTGGCGCATCTCCTGCGTGATGACACGCTCTTTGCCCGGCTTGTCGAACGTGTAGAGGGCCGCTTCCTTTTCGCGTTCGGTCAACTTGCCCCAGCGTTCGGCTTCGGTGCCGCTCATGCTGTCGAGGTCGGCTTCGGGGACGATGCCTAAGGCCAGCGAACGGCTGAATCCCTTTTCACTCACGTCGGTGCCCCATGCGATGGGGTGGTTCTCGGCCAGCGCGTGGTCGATGACGGCCATCATTTCGTCGAGCGGCAGGTTGTAGACCGTGCCCCACATCCAGTTGTCGGGCACTTCGAGGATGAACTGCGTGTAGAACGGATGATGGGTGAACGACGTCAGGTCGATATAATCCTCCATGTCGATGGGCAGCGAGGCCGCATAGGAGGCCGGGGTGTATTCCTTGCCCTCGTAGGTGAAAGTCTCGGGCATCTCGCCGAAATAGGCGTCGAGCAGGGCGCTGAAGCCGCGGCGCCACGCCGTCGACAGCGGTTTGCCCGAACGGTCGCCGACCGAAATGATCGTGTCGAGGTAGGCCTTGAATACGGCCGTCAGCTCGTGGAAGTCGGGCTTGTCGGTGCCGTAGTTGAGCCCCGGGTAGACCTCGAACGGCACGATGCCGTATTTCTTGATGGTCTCGGTGACGTCGTGCGCCGCACCGCCCTCGGCGAAGTTCAGTTCGCCGTGCATCCGGACGTATTTTTCGGCCTTTTCCATGAAGGTGTGGCGGACGATCCACATCTCCGAGAGGTGGACCGGAGCGCCGCCTGCGCGCAGGATTTCACCCTCCAGAAACGAAAGGGTCGAGAAGCACCAGCATGTGCCGCTGCGGTGCTGGTCCTTGACGGGTGTCATTTGCAGCACCTTGGTGTCGGTGAAGCGGTAGCCCTCGGGCTGGGTCTCTTCGGGTGTCGTCTGGGCGACGGCGCTGCACAGAGCGCCGACGGCCAGCAGGGTAAGCAAAAAGTTTTTCATCTGTCGTTGGGTTTGAAGTAGCGTTCGTTTCGCCGAACGCCGGGGGCAGCAGCTGCGGTCGGGCCGGCTGCTCCCGGTGGACCGGGATGCCGCTCTGCGGACCGCTGCACGCATAAGAAACGGCTGCGGCGCCCGGATAGTATATGCCGGCGTCTATTTTTTCGCTCCGGCCACGATTTTCCGGCACTCCTCCAAGGTCAGCTCGGCCGCCTTGGCCCCTTTGGGCAGACGGTAGTTCTTGCCTTGGTAGGCGATATAGGCGCCGTAGCGGCCGTTCTTGACCAGCATGTCGGGGTCTTCGGCGAATTCGCGGAGCGGTTTGTTGGCTGTGGCGGCGGCTTCCTTGTGGGCGCGGACTACCTCTACGGCCCGGTCGTAGCTCACCGTGTAGGGGTCGTCGGTCTTGGCCAGCGAAGCGAACGACCTGCCGTAGCGGACGTAGGCGCCGTATTTGCCGATGCCGACGGTCAGCTCCTCGCCGTCGAGCTCGCCCAGCATGCGGGGCAGCGCAAAGAGGGCCAACGCTTCGTCCAAAGTGATGGATTCGATGAGCTGCCCTTTCTTGAGCGATGCGAAGCGGCTTTTCTGCCCCTCGCCGCCCTCGATTTCGACCATCGGGCCGTAGCGGCCGATGCGCGCCTTGACCGTATGGCCTGTCGCGGGGTCGGTGCCGAGGATGCGGCCCTGGCTTTTCTTGTCGGTCTGCTGCTCGATGGCCCTGTCGACCATCTTGTGGAACGGCTGGTAGAAGTCGCCGATCATGCGGTTCCATGTGATGTCGCCCTCGGCCACGCGGTCGAACTCCTTCTCGACGCTGGCCGTGAAGTTGTAATCGACGATGGAACCGAACTGCGCTTCGAGATAATCGTTCACGACCATGCCTATGTCGGTGGGCGACAGGCGGTTTTTCTCCTTGCCGAAGTTTTCGGTGAGGGTCTTGGCCGTTACCTTGGCGTTGGCGAGCGTCAGTTGCACGTAACTGCGTTTCTGCCCGTCCTTGTTCTGCTTGACCACGTAGCCGCGGTTGATGATCGTGGAAATCGTCGGGGCGTAGGTCGACGGACGGCCGATGCCCAACTCTTCGAGCCGCTTGACGAGCGAGGCTTCGTTGTAGCGGGCCGGAGCCTGCGTGAAGCGTTCGGTGGCGGTAATACCGGCGACGCTGAGCAGGTCGCCCTGCGCCATCTTGGGCAGCAGCCCCTCGCCGCTTTCGGCGGTCTGGTCGTCGTCGGTCGATTCGGAGTAGAGCCGCAGAAAACCGTCGAACCGCACCACCTCGCCTGTGGCGATGAACTGGAGCGGCGACCCCTCGATGTCGATGGCCACCGTCGTGCGGTCGATTTCGGCGCAGACCATCTGCGAGGCGACGGTGCGCTTCCAGATAAGCTCGTAGAGCCGTTTTTCGGCCGTCGTGCCCTCGATTTGCTGGCGGTCGATGTAGGAGGGGCGGATGGCTTCGTGGGCTTCCTGGGCCCCCTTGGTTTTGGTCTTGTAATTGAACCAACGGGAGTATTTTTCGCCGTAGAGCCTGATGATTTCCTCCTTGCACTGGGCCAGCGCCTGCTGCGAAAGGTTGACCGAGTCGGTACGCATGTAGGTAATCAGACCCTGCTCGTAGAGGTGCTGGGCCACGGACATGGTTTGCGAAACGGACATGCCCAATTTGCGCCCGGCCTCCTGCTGGAGCGTCGAAGTGGTGAACGGCGGTGCGGGATAGCGCTGGGCGGGCTTTTCTTCGGCCTTGGCGACCGTGAACGCCTTGCCGACGGTGCCGCGCAGGAATTCTTCGGCCTGCGCCTGCGTGTCGAAGCGCGAGGAAAGCTCGGCCTTGAAAAGCGTCTTGTCGGGGTCGCCGGCGGCGTAGAACTGGGCCACGACGCGGAAATAAGGCTTCGACCGGAACGCAATGATTTCGCGCTCGCGCTCGACGATGAGCCGCACGGCGACCGACTGCACGCGTCCGGCCGAGAGCGACGGCCTCACCTTTTTCCACAGCACGGGCGAGAGCTCGAAACCCACCAACCGGTCGAGGACGCGGCGCGCCTGCTGGGCGTTGACCAAGTCCATGTTGACCGTGCGCGGCTTCTCGATGGCTTCGAGGATGGCCCGCTTGGTGATTTCGTGGAAGACGATGCGCTTGGTGCGGTCGACGGGGAGCCCCAACACTTCGGTCAGGTGCCATGCGATGGCTTCTCCTTCGCGGTCTTCATCGGAAGCGAGCCAAACGGTTTTGTTCTTGGCCAGCCGGGCCAGCTCGTCGACCACTTTCTTCTTGTCGCCCGGGATTTCGTAGACGGGCGCGAATCCTTCGTCGATGCGGATGCCGAGGTCCTTTTTCGAGAGGTCGCGGATGTGGCCGAAACTCGACTTGACGATGAAATCCTTGCCGAGGAACTTCTCGATGGTTTTGGCCTTGGCGGGGGACTCGACGATGACTAAATTTTCCTGCATGGTGTGTATGGCTTCGTTCAAATGCGAAAACCTAAGCGGATAGACTTAGGTTCGCATCGCAGAGACGTGTCCTGCTATTTGATGAGGTTGTATGCTATTTCAAAACGGATGGGCGCGGTGTTCTGCACGGGGGCCTCCTCGTCGGTGGTCATGCCCTGCAATACGCCGTAGGCCGAACTGTAAAGACTGTATGCTTCGAGACCCGCGTAGATGGTACGGTTCTTCACGTTGTCGAGTTCGACCGGGCGGTTTTCCGCTTCGGCGGCCCGGCGCTCGGCCAGATAGCTGTTCCACAGCGTCTGCGCGTAACCCGTTATGTCCATCGCGTAGCAGCCGCGGCTGCGTTTGAGATAGCCGTCGTAGGCAAGGGTGTAACTGCTGTTGTTCTTCTCGGCCGTGTAGTTGTAGTCTGCAATCGGGGTCAGCTTCTTGTAATCCGTGTAGAGCCCGATGCGTTTGGGCGCCGCGTCCATTTCGGCAATCAGACGCCCGGGATTCGCCGGGTCGATTTGCGAAGGGTCGTAGTCGCTGCCGCTGAAGTAGACCAACATGCGGACCTTGCTGAACGCCAGCGTCGAGTATTCCTGCTTGTCTTCGGCTCCGGCTATCAAGGCTTCCAGCTCGTCGAAAAACTGCTGTGTGAAAGTGATTTCGGTGGCTATGCCGCCCAAACCCTCGACAATCAGGCGGCTGTCGGGCTCGCGCGTGTCTTTGCTTCCCGGTGTCGGTTCCTTGACGTTGGCCGGGTTGATCATCGTCCCCTTGCCATAGTCGCGTCTGAGGGTGTTGACCGAGACGTTGCCGTGGGTTTCGGACCCTGTGTGGTAAAAGGCATAGTTCATCCGGATGGTGTCCTGGACGAGCGAGGGGTCCGCTTCGACCCGGTTACGGCCGTAAATCACCAGCGACGACGCCAGGAGGTCGGTGGCATAGATAGTGCCCTTGCCGCTCACGGCCTGGTCGCTCTCGGGCCGGATGTAAAGCCCCTTGAACTCCTCGAGCCATTGTACCAGGCTGTCCTGCGTGGTGTAAATCGAATATTTGCCCTTGTAGGGACCCTCCTCCAGCATCAGCCGTTTGATGAAGTGCTCGCCCTCGTCGGTGATTTCCAGCGGGATGTTGGCTGACGACGGTTTCGTGCGCTTGCCGTCGGGGAACGTGAATCTGAAAAGCGGCTTTTTGCCGACGTATTTGTCGGGGTTGAAGTTCAGATAGAACACCGTGTCGGCCTCGCCCTCCTTGAGATAGTCGTTGCTGACGATTTCATAGATGCCGAACTGCTGGGGAGTGAGCGTATCGGCGCCGTACTGCGAAATCGAGAGCTTCAGCACGGCCGAATCGACGAAAGGCCTGTACCCGAAAAATCCCGGCCGGTCCACTTTCATATTGTAGAGGAACTGCGTGAGGAATCCCGCCGTGCGCAGGCCCAGCGTATCGTTCAACTCCGACCCCATGTATCCGTAGCTGAGGTTCGACGACACGAGCGAATCGCTCTGGAACAGACGTGTCTCGACGTAGCGTGCCGGTTTTTCGCCTTTGCGGGGCAGGGTCGTATAACCTGCCAGCATCTGCTGATTCTCCGGCACGAGGTTCGAGCCCAGCGAATCGTCCACCGTCGTGCAGGCTGCTGCCGCCGCAGCCGCCATGACCAGGAGCACGAGCGCCCGGGCCGCGTCGGTCCGGAGGAATCTATTGAATATCTTCATAGAATCGGTTGTAATTATCGAAAAATCCGTCTTCTTCGGGCGAACGGTATTCGAGCATCGGCTTGCCGCTTCGGCGGGCGAGCTTCAGCACCTTGGCGTCGACGTCGGGCGACGCGACGATGATACCGTCGGCATATTCCATAACGAAACGGCAGAGATTTTCGTATGACGGACGTCCCAGAAGCGAAAGATTCGCGTCCTGCACCCCCTCTCCGGCTATCTTGAGGCCGAACTCCTTGTCCAGTTCGCCGGGGAAGCCGTCGTCGTAGAGCGAGACCACCACCTTCACGTCGCGGAAAATCGGGTCGTCGGCGAAGACCTTTTTCAGATAGACCGGCACGACACCGGCGAACCAACCGTGGCAGTGGACCACCGTCGGGGCCCAGCGCAGCTTCTTGACCGTCTCCAGGACGCCGCGCGCAAAGAAGATGGCCCGCTCGTCGTTGTCGGCGAATTCGCGGCCCTCGGCGTCGTGCAGAATCGCCTTGCGCGAGAAATAATCGTCGTTGTCGATGAAGTAGATCTGTACGCGGGCGGCCGGTATCGACGCGACCTTGATGATGAGCTGGTGGTCGTTGTCGTCGATGATGAGGTTCATGCCCGAAAGCCGGATTACCTCGTGCAGCTGGTGGCGGCGCTCGTTGATGCAGCCGTAGCGGGGCATGAACGTGCGGATCTCGTTGCCGCGCTCCTGCATGGCCTGCACCAGCGAACGGCACAACTTGGAGGCCTCCGTTTCGGGAAGATAGGGCGCTATCTGCTGACAGACGTACAGAATCTTGCTTGCCATGATCCGTGGTTTTAGTCGGACGGGGCGGTTGCCGCGGTCGGGAATGCGTCGGGGGCGTTCCGTCGGACGGCGGCCGCTCCGGGCCGGATTTATGTTGCTACAAAGGTACGTAAAAAATCTGAAACTCCCGGACGTTTCCGGGCCGGCGGGGCGCGGGCGTCAGAGAATCAGCATCGCGTCGCCGTAGGTTCCGAAGCGGTAGCCCTCGGCCTTGGCGGTTTTGTAGGCGTTCATGACGGTTTCGTAGCCGCCGAACGCCGCCACCATCATCAGCTGCGTCGAGTAGGGCAGGTGGAGGTTCGTCACCATTGCGTCGGCCACCGAGAACTCGTAGGGCGCGAAGATGAACTTGTTGGTCCAGCCCTCCATGGGCTTGATCATGCCTGCGGTCGAGACGGCCGTTTCGAGCGTCCGCATGACGGTTGTGCCGATGGCCACGATCTTGCGGCCGTCGCGTTTGGCCTCGTTGACCGTCGCGGCCGTTTCGTCCGTCACGATGAACTGCTCGGAATCCATCTTGTGCTTCGAGAGGTCTTCCACGTCGACCGTGCGGAAGTTACCCAGCCCTACGTGCAGCGTGATGAACGTCCGGTCCACCCCTTTGATTTCCATGCGCTTCATCAGGTGTTTCGAGAAGTGCATGCCTGCCGTCGGAGCCGCCACGGCGCCTTCCTTGGCGGCAAAGATGGTCTGGTAGCGTTCGGCGTCCTCGGGCTCGACCTTTTCGCGCACCCACTTGGGCAGCGGCGTCTCGCCCAGGGCGAACAGGGCTTCCTTGAACTCCTCGTAGCTTCCGTCGAAGAGGAAGCGCAGGGTCCGCCCGCGCGAGGTGGTGTTGTCGATGACCTCGGCCACCAGCAAGTCGTCGTCCCCGAAATAGAGCTTGTTGCCGATGCGGATTTTGCGGGCCGGGTCGACCAGCACGTCCCACAGCCGCAGCTCGCGGTTCAGCTCGCGCAGCAGGAAGATTTCGATTTCGGCCCCCGTCTTCTCCTTGTTGCCGTAGAGCCGCGCCGGAAACACTTTCGTGTCGTTGAATACGAACAGGTCCTTTTCGTCGAAGTAGTCGAGGATGTCCTTGAACATGCGGTGCTCGATCGTGCCTTTGGCGCGGTCGATGACCATCAGCCGCGATTCGTCGCGGTTGTCGGCCGGGTGGCGGGCCAGCATCTCCGGGGCGAAGTCGTAGCCGTATTGCGATAATTTCATGTTGAAGATGGGTTTTCGTTATTTCATGCAGGTTTTCTCTCCTCGGCAAAGCCCGAACAAGTTCGGCCTGCGCTCGGCTTGCCGAAAAGCGCGCGAAAAAACACGTACAATATAATACGCAAAAATCGTTATTTTGTTTCGGTCTGCCGCAGTTTTTCCAGAAACTGCTCCAGCTGCCACGCCTGCTCGGCCGTGAATCCGCCGCTGCGGGTGCGGCGTAGCGAGGTCAGGTGGGCGCCGCTGCCGAGCGCTTCGCCGATTTCGCGGGCCAGCGAACGGATGTAGGTGCCCTTGCTGCATCGTACCCGGATGCGGATGCGCGGCAGGGCGTATTCCAGCAGTTCGATTTCGTAGATGTTTATCCGGGCCTGGCGCAGTTCGACCGTCTCGGTCGTCTCGCCCGCCCGGGCCAGTTCGTAGGCGCGCATCCCGTCGATTTTCTTGGCCGAGAAGAGCGGCGGGGTTTGCAGGCGCTCGCCCTCCAGCGTGCGGAGCGCTTCGAGCACCCCCTCGCGCGTAATGTGCTCGTAGGGGTAGGTCCGGTCCACGGGGTGTTCCAGGTCGTAGCTCGGCGTTGTGGCGCCCAGCATCACATCGGCCACATATTCCTTTTCTTCGGCTTGCAGCGCTTCCACCATCTTGGTCGCGCGGCCGATGCAGACCAGCAGAATACCCGTAGCCAGCGGGTCGAGGGTCCCGGCGTGGCCCACCTTGATGCGCTTGTAACCAGCCTTTTGCAGGGCGAACTTGATTTTGCGGACCACGTCGGTCGAGGTCCATTCCAGCGGCTTGTCCAGCACGGCGATGTAGCCCTCCTCGAAGTTGAGGCCCCGGAGGTCGAATTGTCCTTGGGTCATATGCAGTAGCTGATGATGCAGATGCCACCCGCCACGGCGCAGTAGAGGGCGAACCAAATCAGCCGGCCCCGCTTGACGGTTTCGATCATGAAGCGGCAGGCCAGGCAGCCCGTCACGAACGCCGCCGCGAATCCGGCCAGCAACGGCCCGGCGGCCACGCCTGCCGTGAGTTTTCCTGACGCGATTTCCAACAGGGTTTCGCCCAGAATCGGCGCCAGCACCATCAGAAACGAGAATTGCGCGACGGCCGCTTTCTTGTTGCCTAAGAGCAGCCCCGTGGCGATGGTCGAACCCGAGCGCGAGAGCCCCGGCATGGCGGCGCAGGCTTGGGCGATACCTATTATAAAGGCGTCGCGGTAGGATATATCTTCTTTCTGCCGCGGTTTGGCGTAGTAGGCGAAGGCAAGCAGGGCCGCTGTCAGCAGCAGCATCGCCCCCACGACGGCCAGAATCCACGGCGCTCCCAGCATGGCGTCGATGCGGTCCTTGAGCGCGAAGCCCACGATTCCGATGGGAATCATCGAAAGCACGATTTTCAGTACGTAGGCTTGTTCGGCGTTGAACCGGCGCGAGAAGAGACCCTGCACCAACCGCCGCACTTCGCTCCACAGCACAACGAGGGTGCTCAGCACCGTCGCGGCGTGCAGCGTCACGTCGAACGTGAGGTTCTCTTCGATTTCCACGCCCAGGAGCTCCTTGGCGATTTGTAGATGTCCGCTGCTCGACACGGGCAGGAATTCGGTGATGCCCTGCACGATGCCCAGCAGAATGGCCTGCAACGTATCCATCGCTCTATTTCCAGCGTTTCAGAATGGCGTATGCCTCCACCGCGAAGCCGCCGATGACGAGGATGGGGGCCAGCGTGATGCGGCGCCACGAGAACATGGCGTAGTTGAATTCGTCGGGCGAATCGCTGCCGCCGCCGGCCATCAGGACGAAGCCTAAGAGGATGATTCCGAAGCCCGCGGCCAGCAGGATGTAGTTGCGGCGTGTCAGCGGCATCCGGGGATTCTCGGGGGTGTCGTTCGGTTGTTTCATATCAGTAGAGATAGATTTTGTTCGATTTCATGTTGACGAATTTGTTGAGGGCGGCCCAGGTGAACAGTCCCGAGATGACGATTCCGCCGCCGAGCATGGCACCGAAAATCAGCAGGCCCGTGCGGTTTGCGTCGGCGAGGGCCTGCAATTCAGGCACCGCTTCGTTCAGTCCGTAGGCCGCGGCGGCCAGGAGCAGCGAAGCCATCGTTCCGGCCCAAATGCCCTGTGTGATACTGCTGGCAAGGAACGGTTTCATGATGAACCACTTCGTCGCCCCTACCAACTTCATGGTGTTGATCAGATAGCGTTTCGAGAAGATGGCCAGCCGGATGGTATTGCTCAGCAGAATCAGCGAAATGACGAGCAGCGCCCCGCCGAACAGCAGCAGTACGAAGCGGATTTTGCCCACGGTCGAATGCAGCCGCTGGGCCATCAGCGCCGGGTAGCCCACATGCGCCACCCCTTTCAGGTGTTCGGCTCCCCGGATGAAGGCTTCGATCAGCTCGCGGTCGGCCGAGCGGGCGGTGAGGGTGAGTTCGTAGGAGTTCAGCAACGGGTTTTCGTCGAGTATCTCCTCGAAGCGGCTGCCGAAAAGGCGGCGGAATTCCTGGTCTTCGAGCTTCTGTTCCTTGGGGACGTAGACAATCGTTTCGACCAGTTCCTCATCGGAGAGCTGCCGCTCGATTTCCTGCCGCTGCTTGTCGCTCAGCCCGTTTTTCAGTTCCACCGACACCTGAATGCTCGATTGGAGCGTCTGCGCGACCTTCATTGCGGCCAACATCAGATAGCCCACCGAGCCCAACAGAAAGAGCACCAGTGTGATGCTCACCGTCGAGATGAAGTAGGAGTTGCGGACCTTGCGCTTCAGTCGTTTGCTGTCATCCATTCCGTTCTCTTTTTCGGCTGCGGAGCCAATGTATGATTGCCGCGGCCGCGCCGGCCAGAATGGCGAGCGAAGCCGCAAACGTGATTCCCTCGACCCAATCCCAGCCCGGGGCCCGGAAAATCCATTCGACGGTGTGTTTTCCGGCGGGCAGACGCATGGCGCGCAGGACGTAGTCGGCCCGGAAATAGGGGGCCTGCTCGCCGTCGATGAAGGCCGTCCAGCCCTTGTCGTAGTAGATTTCCGAGAAGACCGCTGCGGCTTCGCCCTCTGCCGAATATTCGTATGTCAGACGGTTGGGGCGGTATTCCGTGAGGGCGATTTCACCGCTGGCGAGTTTGCCGAGTGGGGCGAGATAACAGCACGAGGTTGCCGTCGAGAGAGGCGATACGACCGCCGTCGTGCGCAGGTCGAGGGTCCCGAGCGCGTCGATTTCGGCTTGGGCCGTCGGCACGCAGACGACCGAATCGACCATCCACGCCGCGCCGTATTCCGTGCCGCGCCGCACCGCCTCGGGGGCTCCGTCGCGCCCCGGTACGATGGCATAGCGCGTGTTGAGCATGTCCAGGACGTTTTCGTCGGCCGCCGAAAGATAACGGTCGATGAGGTCTTGGTAGCGGGCCAGCTTGGCGCCGTGGTAGCCGCCCACCGAACGGTGGAAATAGGAGGTGGTCGCGTCGTTGAAGGTGCTCACCGTCAGATTGATGACGCGGTATCCCAGGTCGGTGTCGGCCATTATCGCCTTGTCGGCCGCCGTCGGTACGACCCGGTTGCGGCGTGCCGTCACGAAGCTGTCCGGCGAGAGGAACCGCAGGTCGACGGGCACCAGGTCCAGAAGCATGATTCCCGCCAGCAGAGCCGTCAGCGCGTATTTGTTGATTTTCCGCCACACGAAAAGGGCCACGGCTCCCGCCGCCAGCGCAATCATCAGCAGCGAGCGCCACGCATCGGTCCGCATCATCGAAGCGCGTTCCGCGGCCATCGCCGCTGCCGTCATTTCGCCCCATTCCGCGTCCATTCCGCGGTCGATGTAGGTTTGCAGGTCGTTGGCCCGGAAAATCCGGTGGTATTGTTCGGTCATCATCGCCGCGCTGTCGTCGTACCCGAAGTCGAACAACGTCCCTCCGGCCACGGCCAGCAACAAGCATAGCCCGCCCGTCGTTCCGGCCGCCCAGGCCAGCCCCCGCAGGAGCCGTTTCTGCGGAACGTCGCCGCGCCACAGCTGTACGAGCGCCAGCGCTCCCAGCATTGGCACGGCCCACTGCACCACCACAAGCGTCATCGAGACCGTGCGGAACTTGTTGTAGCCGGGCAGTACGCGGAACGCCAGCTCGGTGAATCCCATCAGGTTACGGCCCCACGCCAGCAGAATCATCAGCACCGAAATGCCTGCTATCCACCATTTGTTGCGGCCCCGGGCCAGCGCCAGCCCCAATGCCGCCAGGAAGACCGCCGCCGCGCCCAAGTAGGTCGGGCCGCCCGTGTAGGGCTGTGTGCCCCAATAGGCAGGCAGCTGTTCGGCCGCTCCGTGCAGTCCCAGGCGGTTCGTCACGGCGGCCACTTCGCCGTCGGGCGCAAAGGCAGCGCCCGAATCGCGCCCCATGAAGTCGGGCACCAGCAGGTTCAGCGTCTCGGCCCGTCCGTAGCTCCACGCCGTAGCGTAGTCCAAATCGAGACCGCCGCGCTTGCTGTCGGTCTCCACGGCCAGTTCAGAGCCGCCGCGAATCGTTTCTTTGGAGTGCTGGGCCGTGTACCAGAGCGGCCCGAAGTTCGACGCCACGGCCAGAATGCCAGCACCTGCCAGCACGGCGGTCCGCACCCCGAAGTCGCGCAGCCGTTTTTCGCGCAGGGCCACGATTCCGTCGCTGAGCCACAGCGCGGCCATTGCCAGCATGAAGTAGTAGGTAATCTGCGGGTGTCCGGCTCCGATTTCGAGCGACGCCGCCACCGCCGTGACGGCCGCACCGTACCACTTGTTGTTCCCCCGCAGGGTCATCCAGGCGCCGCCCATCATCAGCGGAGCATAGACCAGCGCCCACATTTTGGTGAGGTGTCCGGCTCCGATGATGAGCAGGAAGTAGGTCGAAAGTCCGTAGGCCAGCGCCGGGACGATGCCCGCCCACGGGTCGACGCCCATCATCAGGAGCATCAGCCACATGGCCGTCATGGCAAAAAAGAGGAACGCGGCCGGGGTGTCGAGGATTTTGACGATCTGCCCCACGCTTCGTTTCACCAACTGGGCCGGATAGGCCACGTTTATCAGGTAGGCCGGCATTCCGCCGAACATGCCCCCCGTCCATTGGGGGTCTTCGCCTGTTTCGAGCCTCATCTGCGTGATGTCGCGGGCCATTCCCTCGTATTGGACCACATCGTGCTGCGGCAGCGCTTCGCCCCGGAACTGGGGGGCGAAATAGGCGGCCGCGACCACGAAAAAGAACAGCAGGGCCGCTGCTGCGGGCAACAGCCGTGCGGCGAAGCCTTTCGGTAGATTCATTCCGATGATTCTTTTTGAACAGCCAAAGGTACGAATAAGCGAGGGCAAACACAAATTTATTTGGGGTTGCCGAGCGGGAGTATCTTCGGTGAAGCCAAAGGTACGAAAAAATAGCCGATCATCGCGCCCGAATTGCGAATTTTCATTATATTTGCAGTAATTTTATCCCGCGCGGACCGGCCGCACCATGGCCGGGCCTTTCGCCGGCACGGCGTTTTACGCCGGTTCGTCGCGTTTTTTCGTCAGATGACAACACTCGATATAATCCGTAAACCCGTCGAAGCGGAGCTCAGAGCGTTCGACGAATTCGTCGAACGGCAGTTCACCGCCGAGGGCGAGCTGCTCTCCGAAATGCTGCAGTATGCGCTTTCGTCGCGCGGCAAGGGCATCCGGCCGCTGCTGGTCATGCTTTCCGCCGCCATGAACGCGCCCATGCCCGGGGCTTCCCTCGGGCGGCGGCCTTGCCTGGCCGCCATGCTGGTCGAAATGATCCACGTCGCCTCGCTCATCCATGACGACGTCATCGACGAGTCCGACACCCGGCGCGGCAAGCCGTCGGTCAACGCCCGCTGGCAGTCGCACAAGGCGGTCATCCTGGGCGATTACATCCTCGCACGCAACATGAACCTCGGGCTTCAGAGCGGGCAGTACGATTTGGTCACCCACATTTGCGGGGCCATGTCGGCCTTGTGCGAGGGCGAGGTGCTGCAGGGCGACTGCGCCGAGAAGCACGTCATGACGCGCAAAAGCTACCTCGACATCGTCCACAAGAAGACCGCCAGCCTTATCGGTGTCAGCGCTTCGTCCGGGGCTCTGGCCGTCGGCGCCACGCGCGACAAGGTCGCACGGATGCGGCACTTCGGCGAGTCGCTCGGCATGGCGTTCCAGATTCAGGACGACATTCTCGACTATACCTCCACCGCCCGCACGGGCAAGCCTGCCTACAACGACCTGCGCGAGGGCAAGATTACGCTGCCGCTCCTCTGCGTGCTGGAGCGTATGGGCGAGGAGCGGCAGGCCGAGGTCATCGCACGGCTCGTCCGCTGTCACGAGGACCCCGCCGCCATGGAGTATCTCCAGCGCATCGTCGAAAACGAGGACGGCATCACTTCGGCCATCAGCATCATGCGCAGTTACCTTTCGCAGGCCATCGAACTCCTCTCCGAATTCGGGCCGTCCGAGTACAAGACGGCCATGATCGACCTCTGCGCCTACGTCGGCGAGCGCGACCAGTAGCGAAAATTCCAAACTCACAAACTACAGATAAACTTATGGAACAAAACAACCGTTACAAGCTGCCCATCGTTCCTGTGGTCACCATGTTCTTCCTCTTTGCGATGATTTCGTTCGTGACCAACCTTGCAGCGCCTATCGGCACCATTTGGCGCAACGCCTACGAGGGGTCGAACACCCTCGGCATGATGGGTAACATGATGAACTTCCTGGCCTACCTCTTCATGGGTATTCCGGCCGGCAACATGATCGTGCGGATCGGTTACAAGAAGACTTCGCTCATCGCCATGATTGTCGGTATCGCCGGCCTTTTCACGCAGTACCTGTCGAGCCGCTGGGGCGCCGGCACGGTCCTCTTCACGATGGACAAGTTCACCATCCACCTCAATTTCATCATCTACCTCCTGGGCGCCTTCATCTGCGGATTCTCCGTCTGCATGCTCAACACGGTCGTCAACCCCATGCTCAATACGCTGGGCGGCGGCGGTGTCCGCGGCAACCAGCTGCTTCAGTTCGGCAGTACGTTCAATTCGCTGTCGGGCACCCTCACGCCGCTGTTCGTCGGCGCGCTTATCGGCACCGTCACGGCTCAGACCACCATGGGCGACGTCACGCCGCTGCTGTTCCTCGCCATGGGTGTCTTCGCTGTCGCATCGCTCATCATCACCTTCGTCGCCATCCCCGAGCCGCACCTCCGCAAGTCGGCTGAAAAACAGGAGAAGGCGGCCCACAGCCCCTGGAACTTCCGCCATACGGTGCTGGGCGTCATCGGTATCTTCATCTATGTCGGTGTCGAGGTCGGCATCCCCGGTACGCTCAATTTCTACCTCGCCGACAGTTCGGCGCGCGGCGCCGGGCTTCTGACCAACGGGGCGGCCGTCGGCGGCGCCATCGCGGCGGTTTATTGGCTTCTGATGCTCGTCGGGCGTTCGCTCAGCAGTCTTATCAGCGGCAAGGTTTCCAGCCGTGTGCAGCTTCTGACCGTGTCGGCTACGGCCATCGTCTTCGTGCTCCTGGCCATCTTCATCCCCAAGGAAGTCACCGTCATGATGCCCGGTTACAGCGTCGGTCACGGGTTCAGCCTGGCCCATGTTCCGGTTAGCGCCCTGTTTCTTGTGCTCTGCGGTCTTTGCACGTCGGTCATGTGGGGCGGTATCTTCAACCTCGCCGTCGAGGGGCTCGGCAAGTACACAGCCCAAGCGTCGGGTATCTTCATGATGATGGTCGTCGGCGGTGGCGTGCTGCCGCTCTTCCAGCAGTTCGTGGCCGACAAGGCCGGGTACATGACCAGCTATTGGGTCATCATCGCCGGGTTGGCTTACCTGCTCTATTATGCGCTTGTCGGGTGCAAGAACGTCAATACCGACATCCCTGTCGAAGAATAGACTATTATAGTTCACTGAAAGGTCCGGCTTCCCGATGCGGAAGCCGGACCTTTTTGGTGCGTTGGCATGCTGCTCCGAGCACGGCGAAAAAAAACGCGTGCCGGCGCCTGTCATTCTGAGTGCCGAGAAGAATCTTCCGGCATCAATATAGGAAAAAGACGATTCCTGTGAAGTGGCACGCCACTGCAAGATTTATCAGCAGGTGCCATACCATGTGGTGGTAGCGGAATCCCTTGCGGGCGTAGAACCACGCGCCTAAGGTGTAGAACACTCCGCCCGCGGCAATCAGCACCAGCAGCGGCGTCGATGCCTGGCGGACGAACAGCGGCATGAAGAAGACGATGGTCCAGCCCATGACCAGATAGATCGTCAGGCTCACGGCGGGTATCGAGCGGCGCGACAGCGATTTGTAGAATATCCCGAACAGCACCATCGCCCATTGCAGCGCCGTGATGAAGATACCTTGCCAGCCGCCGATGACTGTCACGGCGATGGGGGTGTAGCTGCCCGCTATGGCTACATAGATGAATATGTGGTCCAGTATGTGGAATATCTCCTTGTGTTTCGACTGCGGATTCATCGAGTGGTAGAGCGTCGAGGCCAGGAACATCAGAAAGATCGACATGACGAAGACGCTCACCGCGGCGGCCGCGGCTATGCTCTCTCCTGCGTGTATGTAGGCCCATACCGCCGCAAAGGGCAGGGCCGCCAGTGCCAGCAGCGACATCGCGCCGTGGCTCACCGCGTTGGCGACTTCTTCGCCTACGGTCGGAATGTAGCGGGTGTGTTTTTTCATCGGTTCGTCGGGTCGGATTCCGGTGCCAAATGTAGGAAATTTTTTTCTACCTTTGCAAAGGTGCCGTTCCCGCGGGGCGGCGTTGGGTCAATAAGGTCAGGCAAAATGGATATTTCACGTTACGATGATTTCCGCGCGTCGGTGCGGAGCGGTTTTTCGGCACGGACGCAGCAGGCCGTCGACGAAGCGTTGGCATGGGCTGCCGAGAGGCTCGGCGGTGAGCTGCGTTACGACGGGAGCCCTATGCTCGACCACGCCGTGGCCGTCGCTTCCATCGTCATCTCCGAGGTCGGGTTGGGGCGCAATTCCGCTGTCGCTTCCATTCTCCACGACGTCGTGCGGTTGGCCCACAAGCGGCTTTCCGCTGCGGAATTCCTCGCCCTCACCGACGAAATCCGGGCCCGTTTCGGCGAAGAGGTCGTCGGCATCACCGTCGGGCTCGCCAACATCTCGGCCCTGCGGCTCAAGGTTGCCAAAGAACAGGCCGACAATTTCCGCGACCTGATTGTCAGCTATTCCGAGGACCCGCGCGTCATCCTCATCAAGCTCGCCGACCGTTTGGAGGTGATGCGCTCGCTCGACATCTTCCCCCGCGAGAAGCGGCGCAAGAAGAGCTGGGAGGCCATGAACCTCTATGCGCAGATTGCCCACAAGCTCGGTTTGTACAGCATCAAGAGCGAGTTGGAGGACATCGCCCTCAAATATCTGGAGCCCAGGGATTACGAACATATCGTCGCCAAGCTCGAAGAGAGCGCCGACGAGCGCCGGGCTTTCATTGCGCGGTTCCTTGTACCGGTCGAGGAGCGGCTGAAGAAACTCGGAATCAAGTACCATATCAAGAGCCGCACCAAGTCGATTTTCTCCATCTGGACCAAGATGCAGAAGCAGCACGTACCGTTCGAGGGGGTCTACGACATCTTCGCCCTGCGCATCATTATCGACTGCCCGCGCGAAGAGGAGAAACAGCTGTGCTGGACGGCTTATTCGGTCGTCACCGATTTCTATACGCCCAACCCCAAGCGCATGCGCGACTGGATTTCCATCCCCAAGTCCAACGGCTACGAATCGCTCCACACCACCGTCTCGGCCGAGGGGCGTTGGGTCGAGGTGCAGATACGCACTGAGCGCATGGACGCTGTGGCCGAACGCGGCATTGCGGCTCACTGGCGCTACAAGGGCGTGAACCAGGGGGCGCAGACCAGCGAAATGTGGCTCGGCCGCCTGCGCGAGCTGATGGAGGACACCACCCATTCGCTGGCCCAGCGTTTCGACGCCAAGCCCGCTTCGGGCGAGATTTTCGTCTTCACGCCCAACGGCGACCTGCGCAAGCTGCCCGAGGGGGCTGCGCTGCTCGATTTTGCGTTCGACATCCACACCTCGCTCGGCGCCACCTGCGTCGGCGGCAAGGTCAACGGCCGTCCGTCGTCCATCCGCGACGTGCTGCACAACGGCGACATTGTCGAAATCCAGACTTCCAAGAACCAGACGCCCAAGGCCGACTGGCTCTCGGTGGTCGTCACTTCCAAGGCACGGAACAAAATCAAGTCGTTCCTGCGCGAGGAGCAGGCCAAGCACACCCGCATGGGGCGCGAGGAACTGGAGCGCAAGCTCAAGAACTGGAAAATGGCCCTCACCATCGACGAAGCGGTGGCTTACTTGGGCAAGTATTTCAAACTTCGGCTCGGTACCGAGGTCTACGCGCTTATCGCTACGCAGAAGGTCGATTTCGGGTCCATCAAGGAGATTCTTGCGCGCCACCTCTCGGGCGAGGCCGCCGAGGAGCGCCGCGCCGCCGCGGCCGAAGCCGAACGGCAGAAGACCTACGCTTCGCGCGAAAGCGCCGCACCGCAGGACGCGCTAATTATCGACGACGACATTTCCAAAATCCAGTACAAGCTGGCCCGCTGCTGCAACCCCATCAAGGGCGACGACGTCTTCGGGTTCGTCACGATCAATTCCGGCATCACCATTCATCGCACCGATTGTCCCAATGCGCGGCGCATGCGCGAGAGTTACCCTTACCGGGTCATCGAGGCACGGTGGCGGCAGTCGGCCTTGGGGGCTTTCCGCGTCACTATCCGTATCGTCGCGGCCGACACCACCGGTATGGCCAACCACATTACCGAGACCATCAGCCGCGAGCTGAAGCTCAACATCCGCTCCATCAATTTCGACGCCGCTTCGGGCGGCTGCGTCTCCGGTACCGTCTCCGTCGAAGTTCCCGGTTCGGGGGTGGTCGATACGCTTATCCATTCTATCATGCGTATCAAAGGCGTCCAGCGGGCCTACCGGATTAATTAAGTGAAAAGCAGAAAGTGAAAGGTGAAAAGGGGCAGCCAATGAAACTTCGTTCTTGCCTCTCACTTTTCACCTCTCACTTTTCACCTTTCACCCTATCTTAAAGCAGCGGCGAGAAAATCCGCATGAACGATTCGGCCCAGCGGCGGGTGCGGGGGCGGCGGAACCAGTCGCCCGGGGTCACGCGGCGGCAGTCGCCGAGGTCTGTTTCGTAGATGGCCGCCAGTCGGGCGTTGAATGCGCGGTCGTAGACGAACGCGTTCACCTCGAAATTGTGCTCGAAGCTCCGGAAGTCCATGTTCGCCGAGCCGACGACCGCCAAATCGTCGTCGATAAGCAGGAGTTTGGAGTGGAGGAATCCCGGGGCGTAGAACGCTATCTTCACCCCAGCTTGTATCATGTCGTCCAGGTAGGAGTGGCTCGCCAGGTCGACCACCCGCGAATCGGAGCGTTCGGGCAGCATCAGCCGCACGTCGATGCCTGCCAGGGCCGCTTCTTGCAGCGCCGCGTTGAGCGTTTCGGACGGCAGGTAATAGGGCGTTTCGATCCATACGCGCTGCGCCGCCCGCGACACGGCGTATTCGACCGCTTGCAGCAGGGTGCGCCATTTGCCCAGCGGGCCGCTCGGCACTATCTGCATCACGTTGTCGGTCAGCCGTTCCGGCGCCGGGAAATAGGCCGGGCCTCCGACGGCCTGTTTGGTTGTCGCGGACCAGTCGCTCAGAAACGACGCCTGCAATCCCGCTACGCCGCTTCCCTCGATTCGGAAATGGGTGTCGCGCCAGCGCTCGCGCTTGCCGTTGCCGCGTTCGATGCCCAGCACATAGCGGTCGGCGACGTTCATCCCGCCGATGAATCCTATACGGCCGTCGATGACCCCGATTTTGCGGTGGTTGCGGTAGTTGACCTTGCTCGTGAACCGCGGGAATTTCACGTGCAGGAACGAATACGCTTCGATGCCATCGGCCCGCATTCCCTCGAAAAAGGCTTTCTTCACCCCGGTGCAGCCCACGTCGTCGTAAAGTATCCGCACTTCGACCCCTTCGCGGGCCTTGGCCGTGAGCGCATCGCGCAGGCGGCGGCCCGTCTCGTCGTCGCTGAAAATGTAGTATTGGATATGGATGTGGTGGCGCGCCCCGGCGATTGCTTCGAGCAGCGCGTCCATCTTCGTCTTTCCGTCGACATAGGGGGTCAGCCGGCTTCCGTAGAGCGGTACAGCGAGGGCCGTTTGGCTGAGGAGACGCGCCAGCGGAAGCCGCTGCGGCGGAATGCCCGTTCCGCCTGCCGCGTCGTTCTCTTCCAGCCGGGTGGTGATTCGTTTGCGGGTGCGGCGCGAGATGATCCGGCGCTTGGAAAGGTTCTGCCCGAAGAAGAAGTAGATCGCCAGCCCGGCACCCGGCGCCAGTACCAGCACCAGTATCCACGGCAGGGTCTTCAGCGGGTTGCGGTTGTCGGTGATGATGACCAGCACCACGCCGATGATCGTCAGCGTGTAGACGACCAGAAAGATCGTGCTCAGAATCTGTAACATGTCGGTTTCTTCAGGCCCGGGCGGCTGCGTCGGGCGTTGGGCCGCGTCGCCGCCCGGGCTATTGTTTTCCCGGGATTTCCACCCCGTAGAGCAGGTGTTCCACGCCGCGCAGGAAGTTGCGCTTGTGCAGTTTCGGTGAGTATACGTAGCCGTCCAAGGTGAAGACCCGGTTCGTGCGGGTGTCGACGGTCGTGTAGCTTACGAACGGACCGCCCATGAAGTCGCCCGCCACGTCCCAGAATCCGCGCATCTCGCACCAGAGGCGCCCCTCCAAGTGGAACATCCGGAATTCGGGCGGGAAGACTTCGGAGGTGGTCATGTAGGAACCCTCCGAGGGTCCCGGTATCCGGGCCGCGAAGCGGTTGCGGGCCTTGACGAGCGCTTCGGCCGTCATCGCCGCGGAGCCTTCGTAGGGGTAGGAGTAGACGAAGAAGCCCTGGCTGGCGGTGGGATATTCGTAGCGCGCCCAGATGAAGTCGGGCTTTTCGGCGGCCAGGATGTAGCCTTTCGGCACGTTCATCTTCACGCCGAACGTGCGTTCGATGGCTTGTTCGACGGCCGGAGCACCGAATTTCTCGGCATAGGCGACCGCCCGGTTCCGTTCGGCCGCTTCCAGCGCGGCTACCAGTTCGCTGCGGTAGGTCGAGACGTAGTCCACGATGGATTTTTCGTCGGGGCCTTGGAGCGTCAGTACGATTTGCGGCGTCGCCGTCACGTCGTATTCTACGCCCGTGGCCGCCTTCGTGATCGAGGGGTCGATGTTGACTTTGAGGATGTTGCGGTGCTTGGCCAGCATGCCCGTGAAGTCCTGCGCCCTCACGCGCAGCACGTCGAACTTGGGCTCGGTCTGGTTCAGATAGGGCACCGGCGCCGTCAGTACGGAGCGCAGCGTGTCGCCCGCCGGACCGTTCCATTCTTTTTGTTCGCACACGACGAGCAGTTCGTAGGGCGCGCCCTGGGCCGTCTGGGACGACGAGCTGCCCAGCGTGCGGAATGCGTCGCAGGCCGTCGCCGCCACGGCGGCGAGCAGAAGCAACGATAGGTGACGGAGTGTTTTCATGGCGTCGGGAATTTGAGGTGTTCGCGGCAGGCCGTCGCTTCCGTGGCTTGTCGCGGCCGGGAGGGGCGGCCCTTGTCTCGGCAATGCCGGTTTTATTCGGGCGCTGCATGCGGCCTGCCCTATCTTCGGCGAAGTTACGAAAAATTTTCTTTCTTATTCGGATTTTCCCTGTTTTTAACTGCCGCTTGCTTCTGCGCTCGACTTTTCGTATCTTTACAGAAGATAGGCTTCGTCTCAGCAATGCGCCAAATAAATTTGGCATTGCATTCGACTTGCGCTATCTTTGCATTTGCCATGCGTCTGAAACCTCCGAAAATAATCCGCCGGCTGATGCCCGACCTGATTTGGGAAATCGACGACCCCGAGGGCGTCTTCCTCACTTTCGACGACGGGCCTACGCCCGGTATCACCGAGTGGATTCTGGCCACGCTCGACAAGTACGATGCCAAAGCCACCTTTTTCGTGCTGGGCAAGAACGTCGAAATGTACCCCGACCTTTTCCAACGCATCCTTGACGCCGGGCACCGGGTGGGCAACCACACCTATTCCCATCAGAAAGGGTGGGGCATGAGTCTCGAACGTTATACAGAGGACGTCGATTTCGCCAACGACCTGGTTCGCAGCGACCTGTTCCGCCCGCCCTATGCGCGCATCACCCCGGCGCAGGCCCGGCTGCTTGGGCAACGCTACAAACTGATTATGTGGGACATCATTTCGCGCGACTACAACCGCCAGCTTTCGCCCCGCACGTGTCTGAAGAACGTCACCAAGCATCTGGCGCCCGGGGCCATCGTCGTCTTCCACGACAGCGAAAAGGCGTTCCGCAACATGCGCTACGCCCTGCCCCGCACCCTCGAAAAAATCCGGCAGGCCGGGCTTCGTTGCAAGGCTATCGAGCTGTGAGGCGCTGCCGCCCGAAATCCGCTTTTTGCAGCTTTGCGGAATTTTTCCTATTTTTGCGCTCGGACAAAAATTTCAAAACGATACCGTTATGACCATTACAGCCGCCGACATCAAGATCGGCATGTGCATCGAAATGGACGGCAAGACCTTTCTTGTAGTCGATTTCCAGCATTGCAAGCCGGGCAAGGGCCCCGCTTTCGTCCGCTCCAAACTCAAGAACCTCGAAAACGGCCGTGTACTCGAAAACACCTTTTCGTCCGTGGGCCAGAAAATCGAGCAGGTGCGTGTGGAGCGCCGCCCCTATCAGTTCACCTACGAGGACGACCTGGGCGCGCATTTCATGCACACCGAGACTTTCGAGGAAATCAACATCGAAAAGAGCCTGATCAACAACTACGACCTCATGGCCGACGGCCAGATTGTCGAGGTGATGTTCCACACCGAGAAAGAGACCGTTCTCTCGGCCGAACTTCCTCCCATCGTCGACATGGAGGTTACGTATACCGAGCCGGGTATCAAGGGCGATACCGCTTCGACCAATTCGCTCAAGCCCGCCACGGTCAACACGGGCGCCACGGTCCGCGTGCCCCTTTTCATCAATACCGGCGACAAGATTCGCGTCGATACCCGCACCCGCGAGTATTACGAGCGTATCAAGTAGCTGTTGCTTGGCTTATTGAAAAAACGGGAAGAACTCGCCGAGTTCTTCCCGTTTTTTATTGTTGCACGGACCGAATGAATCAAAATGATTCTTAAGGTGCCTGCGACATATCGCCTTTCACTTTTAACCTTTCACCTCGGTTTTACACTTCCACCACTCCGTTGCGGATGGCATAGACCACCAGCGACGCGGTGTTCTTGCAGCCCGTTTTTTCCAGGATGTTGGCGCGGTGCTTGTCGACCGTGCGTTTCGAGATGAACAGGCAGTCGGCGATTTCCTGGTTCGACAGCCCCCGGCAGATTTGTACCAGTATTTCGCGCTCGCGTTCGGAGAGCTGCTCGTCCTGGGCGTCTTCGCGCGTGCGCATCCGGTGGGTCAGCGACGCCAGCAGCTGCGGACTGAAGTAGCTCCCGCCCGCCGCGACGGTCTCCACGGCTTCCAGCACTTCGCCTATCTGCGAATCCTTCAGCAGAAACCCGCGGGCTCCGGCTTCGACCATCCGCGAATAGTAGCTTTCTTCGCCGAACATCGACAGCGTGATGATTCGCAGGTCGGGCCGCAGGGCCAGGGCCCGTTCGGTCGTCTGCGCTCCGTCGAGCCCCGGCATCGAGAAGTCCATGAACACCACGTCGGCTTCGCAGTCCGGCAGCATCGCCAGCAGCTCTTCGCCGCTCCCCGCTTCGCCCGTCACCCGGCAGCCGTTGTGCTCCAGCAGGCCGCGCAGACCCTTGCGGAAAAGCGAGTGGTCGTCGACCAGTATGATGCGGGGACTGTTCATCGTTCGCGGTGTTTGTGCGTTCGGCGCGGCGGTTCCTGCCGGGCCGTTTCCACCCGGACCGTAGCGTGCATGCCCTTGCCTTTGGCCGACGCCATGTCGAAAGTTCCGCCCAGCGAGTTGATGCGCGAGGCGATGTTCGAGAGCCCCATGCCGCAGTCCATCATCGCCTGGGGGTTGAAGCCGCGGCCGTTGTCGCTGTAATCGAGCGTCAGCAGGCCGCCCGTCTGCGAGAGCGAGAGGTTGACGGTCGTGCAGGCGGCGTGCTTGAGCGAATTGTTGATGAGCTCGCAGATGACCCGGTAGAGTATCACTTCGATGTCCGTGTCGTAGCGTTCGGTCCGCAGGTTGGTCGTGAAGCGGATTTTGACGTTGTGCATCGCGGCGCTGCGGTCGATGAAGTGCTGCACGCCCCGCGCCAGCCCGAAGTCGTTGAGTACGTGGGGCGACAGGTTGTTCGAGATTTCGCGCAGCGAGCGTATCGCTTCTTCGATCACGTAGGTCGTGTTGTCGATGATTTCGCGCTGTTCCGGCGAGCGTTCTTCGTGCGCGAGGGCCGACAGCGACATCTTGGCCGACGAGAGCAGCGGCCCCAGCCCGTCGTGCAGCTCCTTGGAGAAGCGCGACCGGGCTTTCTCCTCGGTGCGCAGTACGGCGGTCAGAATGCGCCGGTTCATCGTCTGCCGCTGGCGGTTGAGACGCTCGATGTATTTGAACAGCTTGTGGGCGTACATCACCCCGATAGACAGGCACGCCGAGACCACGATGCCCAAGTAGCCGAACCACCAGCGGGGCATGACTTCGACCTCGCAGGCCATCAGCAGCTGTACGACCCGTTCGACCGACAGCAGCGAGAATCCCACGATGAAAAGTATCCACACCGAATTGTATTTCGTGGTGCGGACCAGCCGCAGGGCATAGACCGTGGCAGCCGACTGGATGAGAATCGAAAGGACAAGCAGGAACTTGAGGAGCATGGAAGCGGTTTTTACAAATGTACGTTGTTTTTCTCTATTCGCCGAAGATGCCGCCCAGTTTTTTCAGTTGGCGGTAGTCCGTCATGTCGGTCTGCACGGGTACGACCGAGACCCAGCCGTGCGCGAGGGCCCATTCGTCGGTGTCGTCGGCACCCGGTTCCATGTTGACGAATTCGCCCGTGAGCCAGAAGTATTCGCGGCCCCGCGGGTCTTCGTGGCGGTAGAATTCCTCGCGCCAGAATCCCCGGTTCTGGCGGCAGAGCTTGATACCGTGCAGCTGATCGGGTTTTCCCACCGGGACGTTTACGTTCAAGCACAGCGGCAGGTCGACCTCCTGGGCCAGGACCTCGCCCACGATGCGCTTGCCGTAGAGCACCGCGGCCTCGAAATCCGCGTCGGCCGAATGGTCGTCGAGCGAGAGCCCAACGGCCGGACAGCCGTAGAAACTGCCCTCGATGGCGGCGCCCATCGTCCCCGAATAGAGTACGTTGACCGCCGAGTTCGAGCCGTGGTTGATGCCCGAGATGACCAGCCCGACCCGTTCTTCGCGCAGCAGGTAGTCGAAAGCCATCTTCACGCAGTCGACCGGAGTGCCCGAAAAGGCATAGACTTCGAGCCCCTCTTCTTCGCGCACCTTGCGCAGATAGAGCGGGTTGTACATCGTGATGGCCTGGCTCATGCCGCTTTGTGTGGTCTCCGGGGCCACGGCCACCACCCGGCCGAATCCGCGCGCCACCTCGATGGCTGCGGCCAGTCCTTTCGAGGCGTAGCCGTCGTCGTTGGTCACCAATATCAGTCGTTCGTCCATTTTTTTCAGAATATGTCGATTACAAAGATAGCGCAAGCCGAACGCAAAAACAACCCTGTTCGCTTTTTTTGCCGGAGAGCGCGGCCGAAAACCGGGTTTGCCGAATGCCGTGCCCTGCTTCGCCGACGCCGAAGATACGAATATTTCGTGCCGTATTTGTTCGGAACGAAAAAACTTTCTATCTTTGTCGTCCCTTCGGGGACGTATATCAACCTCTTCCATTGGGCGGAGCGGTGCTGGCGGCAGGTACGCGGGATTGCCGGCCACAGGGCGGGCATGGTAGCCGCAACGCAGCGGGAATGTTGGGTGCGAAACTTCAAAATTTGTTGCAGCAATGAACAAAGACGCAATCATCCGGCTCGTCAACGAGCAGATGTGGCCCAAGACGGACGCCGACGTGCCGTCGTTCAAGGCCGGTGACACGATCACCGTTACCTACAAAATCGTCGAGGGCAGCAAGGAGCGCCTCCAGAGCTTCCGGGGTGTGGTTATCCAAATCAAGGGTCAGGGCAAGACCAAGATGTTCACCATCCGCAAGGTTTCCAACGGTGTGGGCGTCGAACGTATCTTCCCGCTCTACTCGCCCCATATCGAGAAGATCGAGGTCAACAAGATTGGTGTGGTTCGCCGCGCCCGCATCTACTACCTCCGCAATCTGACCGGTAAGAAGGCCCGTATCAAGGAGAAGCGCATGACGTCGGCTGCGGAGAAATAGTCCGTGGTCCGTCGCAAGTAAAAAGGATGCCGCATGTGCGGCATCCTTTTTAATTTTCATTCTTCACTCCGTTAAGAATCTGTTTCTCGCCGAAACTTTTGCGAGCAACTCGCAGCTCCATTTTCCTTTTCTTGTACTTTCTTGTGCAAGAAAGTACCAAAGAGCCTTTGCACAGTGAAAATGGCGGCATCCGTCTTCGGTCGTTCGCTGAGCAGGCACGGAAGACTTACGCTGTTCCGAACACCCGCTCCGGGCGCTCACTCCCTCGACGAATGAAACCCCGCCATTTCCACGAGTGCGGGATTTCGCAAGAACCATTCGTGGGCCTTGTCGGGGCGGTCGTGCAAAGTATTATCCCGTTATTCCGAGGAGGGCATCGGCCCGAGAAAATCTGTCGGTTACTTCTTGTAAACCGCGTAGATGTGGTCTTCCGGCAGGGCGTACAGGCGTCGTTCCGCATCGCTGAAAGTTGCGGCGTAGTCGATGTCGGCGACCTCGAATCCTGTTTCGCGCAGGCGGTCGGCATAGTCCCGGCCGTAGATGCGCCGATGGTCGTATTGGCCGAAGATGCGGGTGCGTTCGGCCGGGTCGGTAATCGTGTCGTCTTCGTAGGTGGTGGCGCGAGTCGGGTCTACGGGCGACAGAACGATGCCCCAGCCCCCGGGACGCAGCACGCGGTGGAGTTCGCGCAGGGCTTGGCGGTCGTCGGCCACGTGTTCCAGCAGATGGTTGCACAGCACTGCGTCGACCGACCTGTCGGCCAGCGGAATCCGTTGCACGTCGAAGTGCAGGTCGGCCAGCGGACTCTCCAGGTCGGCCGTCAGATAACGCTCCGGGCAGTCGGCGAAACGGGGCTTCAGGTGGCGCAGAATGCAGACTTCGGGGGCTATGTGGAGCGTGCGGGGCAGGTTTTGCAGCAACTCCGTCTCGCGCGAGAGGTAGAGCCACAGCAGGCGGTGGCGTTCGAGTGAAAGGCAGTTGGGACACAGCGCATTGCTACGCGAATGTACATAGCCGTAGGGCATGAACCTGCGGTAGCGGGCGCCGCATACCGGGCATTCCGCGCCGCGGCCTTTGTACAGCAGCCCGGCCAGCGGCACCGCCCATCCGGCCATGCGTTGGAGCATGGGGCGGGGTATGCGGTTGAGGGCCCAGCGGATAAGCCGTTTCATCATTCTCCCAGCATTTTGTTCACTTCGGCTTCGGCTTTCAGCAACCGGGCCTTGCAGGCGGCTATGAGTTCCGTGGCGCGCCCGACTTCGGCCGCCAGCTCGTCGACGGTCACTTCCTCGCGCTGGATGCGGCCCAGAATCTCTTCGACGCGGGTCATCGCTTCTTCGTAGCCGATTTCTTTCTTTGCCATATCGTCGTTTTGTTGATCGTTGCGGTGATGGTTCCGTCGGCGAGGCGGATTTCCACTTCGTCGCCCGGCTGCGCTTGTGCGGCCGAGGTTATCGCACCTCCGGTGCCGTGGAGCAGGGCAAAACCCAGTTTCAGCAGCCGTTCCGGGGCGTGGGCCGCTGCGATTTCCGCCGCGTTGTTCAACCGTTGTTTTTGGCGCGCTATCCATTCGCGGGCCGCTTCGGCCGGGCGTCCGGTCAGCCCTTCGGTCCGCAGGCGTTCGCGGGTCAGACGTTCGCCGCTCGTGCGGCGGAGTTCGGCCGTCAGTCGTTCCAGTTGCAGTTTGGCCGTGTGGGTCCGGCTGCAGGTCGCTTCCCGCAGCCGCACGGCCAGGTAGTCGAATCCTCCCTCTGCGTTCGCAAGCCGTTCGACCAGCCATCCCGCGACTGCTGTCGGGGTCTTGAGGGCCGCATAGGCCACCATGTCGGCGACGCTCGTGTCTTTGTCGTGGCCTATGCCTGTCAGTACAGGGAGCGGAAACTGCGCGACGTGGGCGCACAGCCGATAGGCGTTGAAACAGTTGAGGTCGCTTGCCGAGCCGCCGCCGCGAATCAGCGCCACCGCGTCGAATTCGTCCGCGCGTGCAGCAATCCGGCCCAGCGCGCCGATAATCGAGTTCTCCGCTTCGGCGCCTTGTACGAACGCGTCGAACAGCGTCAGGTCGAACCGGTAGGGGCTCTTTTCCAGCTCTTTGCAGAAGTCGCGGCAGCCTGCGGCATGGGCGCTCGACACCACCGCTATGCGCTGGATTCCGGTTGGGGCTTCCAGCTGGCGGTTCATTTCCCAGACCCCCTCTTCCTGCAATTGCGCAATGGTCTGTTGGCGTTGGCGTTCCATGTCGCCCAGCGTGTAGGTGGGGTCGATGTCGCTGATTTGCAGCGAAAAGCCGTATATTTCGTGGTACGATACCAGCGCTTTGGCCAGAATTTGCAGTCCTGCGGCGAGGGGCCGTCCCGTTTCGTGCTCGAAGCGAGCCGCAATCCGGGGGTAGCTGCTGCTCCAGATCATCGCCCGGGCCTGGGCCGTCGGCACTCCGTTCGCGTCTCCTTTTTCGACCAGCTCAAGGTAGCAGTGGCCCGAGTAGTTGACTTTGATTTCGGCGATTTCGGCGCTCACCCACACCGGCAGCTCGAACCCTTCTTCGAGGGTTCGTTTGACCGCGCGCTGGAGTTCGCGCAGGGTGATATGCCGGGGTTCGGCCATGCGTCAGCCCAAAAGGATGCCTATGGTCAGCAGGAGCCCGAAGAGCTGCATGTTGCGTGCCGTTTCGCCCAAGCAGGCGTTGAGTTCGTCGCCGTGGTCGATGCGGATGATTTTGCGCCACGTGGCCAGCAGCAGCGGCAGATAGAGCAGTGGCAGCAGTCCCGCCCACATTCTTCCGCCGAAAATCCACAGGCTCACGCACAGCGCTATGGCCACGGCGCCCAGCACCAGATAGCCCCAGCGGCCGACCCGCTCGCCCCAATAGACCACCAGCGTCTTCTTGCCGCAGCGGGCGTCTTCTTCGCGGTCGCGGAAGTTGTTGATCCACAGCATTGTGTCGATGACCAGCCCGCAGGCCAGCGCCGCCGCGGTCACTTGCCAGTTCCAGCCGCCCGTCTGTATATAATAGGTGAAGCAGGCAGGCACCAGTCCGAAGAACGTCACGACCGCCGCGTCGCCCAGCCCGTGATAGGCCAGCGGCCACGGCCCCGCCGTGTAGATGTAGGCGAAAAGCAGGCAGACCGCGCCCACCGGAATCAGCTGCCAGCCGCCGTAGAACAGCAGCCCGCAGCCCGCCAGCGCGGTGGCGAGGGTGAACAGCCCGATGCCCGCTTTCATCGCCGGGAGCGTTATGTAGCCTTTGGCGAATGCACGGTCGGGACCCAGCCGGTCGGGCTGGTCGGCGCCGCGCAGGAAGTCCCAAAGGTCGTTGACCAAGTTGGCCGTACATTGGGCCAGGATGGCGAAACATGCGCAGAGCAGCGTAACGTCGAGGTTGAACCCGCCGTCGCTCCATGCCAGGGCCGAGCCCACGGCTACCGGGATAATCGCGGCGCCAAGGCTGTAAGGCCGCACGGCCAGCACCCAGGCTGCAAAGGAATTGGTTTTCATGGTATGATGTCGTTTCTTGTGAGGCGCTCCTCGCCGGAGGCTACCATATTCTTATATAAGGTTCTCCCGGCAGCGGCTTGCCTTCGGGCAGCTGGATGCGCAGAACGCCTTCGCTTTCGACCGGGCGGCCGTTCTTCGTGGCGGGCTTCCAGCGCGGAGCTTCGGCCAAGGCTTTCAGCACGCGGCGTCTGAGCCGGCTGTCGGTCGATTCGAGGATGGCTCCGGCCACCGTTTCGCCCTCGGGCGTGACCGTGTAGCGCAGTGCCACCCGGGCGGCGGGTTCGTTTTCGCCCCACTTCACCTGCCGGGCGATGTGGTCGGCGAACGGCTCTCCGCCCTCGAATACTGCGGGCGAATCGTACTTCAGCGTGATGAGGATAACACCGTTCGTGGCTTTGTCGCCGTAGCGGGCTATGCTCTCCTCGTCGGCCGGCAGCTCCTCGATGCGTTCGATGTTGTCGGTCTCTATCCCCACGATTTCGTCGCACGGCGTGCCGTTGACTATGTAGAGCGGCTTTTGCGCGGCAAGAGGCGTCGCAGCGAGCAGGGCGGCAAAGAGGGCGAGACGGCGAATCATGGCGGGCGTTTTCTGTCCGAACGTTCCGGAGCCGGAAACGATTGTCCTTACAGCTCGCTTTCCTTGAGCCGTTCGGCGTTCTCAGCCACGATCAGATGGTCGATGCAGTCCTGGATGTCGCCGTCCATGAAAGCCGCCAGGTTGTAAATCGTGTAGTTGATGCGGTGGTCCGTGATGCGCCCCTGCGGATAGTTGTAGGTGCGGATTTTGGCCGAGCGGTCGCCCGTCGAGACCATCGTCTTGCGTTTCGAGGCGATTTCGTCCAGATACTTGGAGTATTCGAGGTTGAAGACGCGCGTGCGCAGCTCCTCGAACGCCTTGTCGAAGTTCTTGAGCTGCGACTTCTGGTCCTGGCACTGCACCACGATTCCCGTCGGGATGTGGGTCAGGCGGATGGCCGAATAGGTCGTGTTGACCGACTGCCCGCCCGGTCCCGAGGCGCAGAAGATGTCCTTGCGGATGTCGTTCATCGAGATTTCGACGTCGAACTCCTCGGCTTCGGGCAGCACGGCCACCGACGCGGCCGAGGTGTGGACGCGGCCTTGGGTCTCGGTCTGCGGCACGCGCTGTACGCGGTGCACGCCCGATTCGTATTTGAGCGTCCCGTAGACGTTCTGCCCCGTCACTTTCAGCACCACTTCCTTGTAGCCGCCCGCGGCGCCGTCCGAGAACGACGTGATTTCGTAGCGCCAGCCTTTCGATTCCACGTATTTGGTGTACATGCGCAGCAGGTCGCCCGCAAAGATGGCCGCTTCGTCGCCGCCCGTGCCGCCGCGGATTTCGACGATGGCGTTTTTGGAATCCTGCGGGTCTTTCGGTATGAGCAGCAGCTTGATTTCCTCCTCCATGCGTTCGATGGCGGGTTCGAGCTCGGCGATCTCCTCGCGGGCCATTTCGCGCATCTCCTCGTCCTTGTCGTTGGCCATGACGTCCTTGGCTTCCGACAGGTTGGCGATGGCCGTGCGGAAGCGGTCCGAGGTCTCGATGATGGGCTCCAACTCCTTGTATTCCTTGTTGAGTTGGACGAATTGCTTGACGTCGGCGATCACTTCGGGGTCGGTGAGTTTCTGGCCGATCTCTTCGTATTTGAGTTTCAGCCCGTCCAGCCGGGTCAGAATGGTGGTGTCTGCCATAGGGATATGTTTGCTTGGAATGCAAAGGTAATGAAAAATCGCGAATCGGAAGTCAAGAATCGGGTCGCAGGCGAGGTTTTGCCGATATTTTTCTTACTTTCGCGGTATGATTCGTCTTTCGCTTGTCATCCCTACGCACAACCGTGCCGAACAATTGCTGGTCGCTCTGCGCTCCGTCGTGCGGCAGAGCGCCGACCCGGCGTCGTGGGAGTGCGTTGTTGTGAACAACGCTTCGACTGACGATACCGAGGAACGTTTCGCGGCGTTCGCCGCGGAGCATGCGGGGATCAATCTGCGCATGGTCTTCGAGCCCGAGCCCGGCGTTTCCCATGCCCGCAACCGCGGTCTGTCGGAATCCCGGGCCGATTTGTTGGCCTGGATCGACGACGACGAGCGCATCGGCGAACACTTCATCGCCGCCTACCTGGATTTCTTCGATGCGTATCCCGGGGCTTCGGTAGCCGGGGGACGTATCGTCGCCGAGTATCCCAAGGGGCGGCCGCGCTGGATGTCCAAGTACGCTGAAATGCCCGTCGCCAATCCGATGGATTTCGGTCCTGCGGTGCGTCCGTTTCCGCTCGGCCGGGTGCCGGGGGGCGGCAACATGGCGTTCCGCCGCAGCTTGGCGATGCGTTACGGCGGGTTCGATGTGGCGTTGGGGCGTGTGGGCCGCGAGCTGATCGGCGGCGAGGAGAACGATTTCTTCGAGCGGCTGCTGTGCGGCGGCGAGACGATTTGGTACGTGCCCGGCGCCGTGATGTGGCATATCATTCCGCCCGAAAAGCTGACCGTCGATTATTTCCGCCGCCTGTGTTTCAACGTGGGCCGGAGCCAGCGCCTGCGGGCGGTCATCCACCGCCGCACGCATCGGACCCGCCTGCTCGAAATCTTCAAGTGGGGCGCCACGCTGCTGCTTTGTCTTACCATGCGCCCCGTGCAGTCGCGCTGGCTGCTGAGGATGCGCTGGCAGATTTCGAGAGGCTTGTTCGGTGAATAATTAATAATGAATTTTGCGATTCTGGTCTTGCCGAGACGCAGCCTATCCGAGTTGTAGGCAAGTCAAGCCCCTGGGAGCTAATTCACAATTATGCGGATATGTTGCTGACGGGTTATTAATTAGAACAGATACTTTTCCGTCTTGACCTTGTTGACCAAGCGATAGATGTCTTTCCAGGCGTCGTCGCCGAAAGTCGTTCCGACCACTTCGATTACCTTGCCTGCCGTGATGGCGCCTATCGTGCCGCACTGGCGCAGTGACAGCCCGTCGCACAGCCCTGCAAGGAATCCTGCGGCGTAGAAGTCGCCCGCACCTGTCGTGTCCACCCGCTTGGCCGCCGCCATGATGCCCACGTGCACCACCTCGTCGCCTTGTTTGATAAGGGCGCCGCGGATTCCGATTTTCACCACAGCCAGTTCGCACATGCCCGAAATCATTTGCAGGGCGTTCAGCGGTTCGGCTTCGCAGGTGAAGGCTTTGGCTTCGTCTTCGTTCGCAAAAACGATGTCCACGCAGTCGGTCACGAGCTTGCGCAGGAACTCCAGATTCTCGGCTACGATGTTGAAGCTCGCCAGGTCCAGCGCCACTTTCAGCCCGCAGGCTTTGGCCGTTTCGGCCGCCTTGCGGATAAGGGCGTGGTTCTGTACCAAGTAACCCTCCATGTAGAGACAATCGTAGCCCTCGAATACGGCCGGTTCGATTTCTTCGGCGCTCAGCTCCAGCGCCGCACCCAGGTGGGTCACCATCGTCCGCTCGCCGTCGGGCGATATGAGCGACACGCATTTGCCCGAACGCTCCTTGCCGCGGAAAACCGTCGGGGCGACTTTCAGATTCTCCAGCGCCTGGACGAAGAAGTCGCCCGTCGTATCGGGACCCACCTTGCCGATGAATCCCACCTTGCAGCCCAGCTGCGCCATTGCCCGGATGGTGTTGCCCGCCGAGCCGCCCAGCGAGAGCGAGTAGGGCAGTCCGGCCACCGACTTCGAGATTTCGGTTTGCAGGCGGTTGTCCACCAGGTTCATCGATCCTTTCGGCAGGTCGAACCGTTCCAGCACGGAATCGGTCTTCAGGTTCACCAGCATGTCGGTCAGTGCGTTGCCGATGCCGGTCACGCGTTTTATCTTCAGCATTGGGTTCGGGTTTTCTCTTGGGGAGCGATTTATATCGAGAGTATCTTCACCAGGTCGAGGTTCTGTCGGTCGATGCCTTTGTTGTGTTTCACGGCTTTCGGGAAAGGAACGTAGACGATTTTGCCGTTTTCGGTGCCTATCATCACGTTGCGCTGTCCCTCCTGGAGCGCTTCGATGGCTGCTTCGCCCATGCGCGAAGCCAGGATGCGGTCGAACGCCGTCGGCGAGCCGCCGCGCTGGATGTGGCCCAGGATGGTCACCCGGGCGTCGTATTGCGGGAATTCCTTTTTCACGCGCTCGGCCAGCGCCGTGGCTCCGCCTGTCTGGGGGTTCTCCGCTACGATGACTATCGCCGAGTTCTTGCTCTTGCGGAATCCGTGGTTGATAAGTTCGGCCAGCTGGTCGACTTCGGTCTCCATCTCCGGGATGATGGCCGCTTCCGAGCCCGTCGCCAGCGCGCTGTTGAGCGCCAGGTAGCCCGCCGTGTGGCCCATGACCTCCACGAAGAAAAGACGTTCGTGGCTCGACGCTGTGTCGCGCAGTTTGTCCACCGCTTCCATGATGGTGTTCAGCGCCGTGTCATAGCCGATGGTCGAGTCCGTACCTCCCAGGTCGTTGTCTATCGTGCCCGGCAGTCCCACGACCGGCACGTTGTATTCTTTCGCGAAGATTCCGGCGCCCGTCAGCGAGCCGTCGCCGCCTATGACCACCAGCGCGTCGATGCCCGCCGCCATCATGTTGTCGTAGGCTTGCCTGCGCCCTTCGGGCGTCGCGAACTCCTTGCAGCGGGCCGTCTTCAGTATCGTGCCGCCCAGCTGGATGATGTTGCTCACGCTCTGCGACTTGAATTCGACGATTTCGTTGTACACCAGCCCTTTGTAGCCGCGCATGATGCCCTTGACCGTCAGCCCGTTGTAGATTGCGCTGCGGGTCACGGCGCGGATGGCCGCGTTCATGCCGGGGGCGTCGCCGCCCGAGGTCAGCACGCCGATACATTTGATTTCTGCCATAATTTTCCGTTAACTAACAAAACCGCTCCCGGGAATGCGCGCATCCGGCCGAAGCGGAGTTCGTCCGCAGGGCGCCGGGGCCGCGCATCCAAGTTGTAGCCAAAGGTACGAATTATTTCAATTTTTTCAAAAAACACGGAGCGAACTCCATGCCCGCCCCGTGTCCCGGAAAACTTTTTATTTTGAAAACCTTGGTACTTTCTTACAGCTGCTGCGTCTCTTCTTCGTTTACTCGGATGTAGGCGCCGTCCGATTCGTCGGCCTGCATCCTTATGCGTTTGCCGTCGGCTTCGATGTCGAGCTGCGACGTCTGCTTGTCGTAGGTTATTTCGATGCCTTTCGACGGGACGCTGATATGCACCGAGCGCAGGTCGTCCTCCACGATTTTCTCGTCGTCGAAGTCCCGCAGTATTTGCCGCAGCGTCGTTGTGTCGCTCTCGATGACTACTTCCTTGTTGAGTATTTGTCCCAGCGGCTGGTAGTTCCGCACCCGGTCCACCGCCTTTTCCTTGTAGGCCAGCCCTATCAGCATCGCAAGGCCTGCAATCCACGTCAGGAAAATCGCCAGCAGGGTCTTGCTGCCCGGCTTGCGCGATGCGATCAGGCACATCAGCACGTAAATCAGCAAGATAACGGGTATCAATACAAGAAGTATGCCGAGAATCGGAATGCCCAGGTTCATGTCGTTCAGGAAGTGGGGCGACAGCGGCATGTCGTGGCCGCCCACGAGGATGGCGAACAGCGCGATGATAAGGGCGCAGGCGCCGAGAATCAGCCCGAAGACCAGCAGTCCCGCAAACAGCTTGCAGAGCATCAGCACGATTTTCCCGATTGCCGACACCGCTTCGGCCACCACCGGTTTGGTCCGGCTGTCGGGGTCCTGGGCCGCCGTCTGCTCGGTCGTCCGGCGAATCGCCTGCTCCGTGATGCGTTCGCCGTTCATTTCGAGTTTCTGACGCGCTGTGCGGGCTGTCGGCACCGCGAACCACATAATCAGGTAGCAGATGATGAAGATGCCGAACAGGTTGCCCATCATCGGGCCTACCCACCACCCGAAAAAGGGTATCCATTGCAGGCAGAGCAGCAGCAGCGGCAGGAACAGCGCCAGCCGCACCCACACCGGGTCGACGTCGAAATATTTGCCTATCCCTGCGCATACGCCGCCCAGCTTGGCGTTCTCCCGGTCGCGGTAGAGCCGGCGCGGGATGCGGGGGCCTCCGCGGCGCGCGGCCGCAGGGTCGGTCTCCGATATGTCTTCGGCCGAACCCATCTGGCGGATGATGTTCTCCACCAGCGGGCGCTCCACCACACGCGTGTTGTCCTGGGCCGAGAGGATCAGTTCCGCAATGCGGGCTTCGATGTCGGCCACGATTTCGTCGCCGTCGGCCGAATCCTCGTAGCTTTTTTTCAGGGTCTCTATGTATTCCGCCAGCAGGGCGAAGGCGTCGGCGTCCATCGTGAAGGCCACGCCGGAGAGACTGCATTTTCTGACTTCGTTCATAAGGTTGTGGGGGTTAGTTTTCGCGGATGCTGCCGCCGCTCGACGTCTTGATTCGCGCCCGGCAGTCGCCTGCGTAGCGGACCGATGCACCGCTCGATGCGCTGGCGTTGAGGGTTTCGGTGCAGCGGATACGGGCCGACGAGCCGCTCGACGCGTCGACGTCGTAGTTTTTCACCGCAAATTTATCTGCTGACAGCCGGGCGGCCGAGTTCGTTTCGGCCTTGCAGTCGGCGGCGGTTCCGTCGAGCGTCAGCGACGAGGCGCTCGACAACTCTATTTTGCAGCGTTCGGTCGTCACGTGGCCCGTTATCTTCGCGGCGCTCGACACGTCGAATGCGCATTCCGTGGTAGTTATCGTCGCGGCGATTTTCGCGGCGCTCGATGCCTCGGCTTCGCATTTGTCCGCATGGACCGTTGCTTCGATTTTTGCTGCGCTCGACGCGTCGAGCTCTACGTTCTTGGTTGTGAGCGGTGCTTCGCAGACTACGCATGCCGCGCTGTTGGCGTCGATTTTGCCGATGCGTGCGTTGTGGGGCACGGTCACCGTGACGTGGTGGTTCGCAAGTTCCTTGACCGATTTGTCGATGCTGATTTTCAACGTGCCTTCCTCTACCTGGACGGTCACTTTGTCCAGCAGATTGTCGTCGGCCTTGACCTCGACTTCGTTGCTGTCCGTGTTCTTTATTATTGCATGAATGCCCCGCGATACCTGTACCGCGTCGAACGCAGGCACCGTCACCGTGCGGGTAACGAGGTTTCCGCTGCCCTTGATTCTTTCGGCGGCGATGAGCGATTTGGCGGTCAGACCCAGTATGCAGCCTGTGATGGCGGCCAGGAAACCGAGCCCGGCAATAAGCAGAAAGAGTTTTTTCATGGTCGTAAGTGTTTGTTGTTAGGGGGTTATTCGTCTTTTTTGCCGTGGCGGATGGTGCCGATTTGCTTCACCAGCTCGTCCCACGCTTCGTCCAGGGCCGCGAGGTATTCGCGGCCTTTTTCGGTCAGGGTGTAGTACTTGCGGGGAGGGCCCTGCGGCGACTCTTCCCAGCGGTAGGTCAGCAGTCCGGCGTTCTTCTGCCGGGTCAGAATCGGGTAGAGCGTTCCCTCGACCACGATCATCTTCGCCGCTTTCAATTCGGCAATGATTTTCGGGGCGTAGGAATCTTCCCGCGAGAGGATGGCCAGGATGCAGTATTCCAGGATGCCTTTGCGCATCTGTGCCTTTACGTTGTCTTCAGCCATGAGGGTTTCAGGGGTTAAGTTGTGCGGGTGCTTTCGGAATGATGATCCACAGGATGATGTAGACCCAGAGCGAGAGCCCGCCGAAGAGTATCAGAATCGCCGTTGCGAGGCGGATGAGTCCGCGGTTGAGCCCGAAATAGTCGGCCAGTCCGCCGCATACGCCTGCCAGGACGCCGTTGCGGGTACGGTAAAGTCGTTGGTTTGTTTCCATCGTATTTCAGTGTTTTTTGTTGGTCGTGATGCGGGGGCTTTCTTCCGGGACGATTATCCACAGGAGGATATAAACCCAGAGCGAGAGCCCGCCGAACAGAAACAGCAGCAGCGTGATAATGCGGACCAGCGTAGGGTCCGTCCCGAAGAACCGGGCCAGTCCGCCGCAGACACCCGCTATCGAGCGGTCCGCCACCGTGCGGCGCAGCGGCCGCAGGATTTCATGGGGCGCCGGATTTCGGGTGCGTGCGTCTGCGGGGCCGTCGCCGAAGTCCGCAGGCCGCCCCATCCGTTTTATCGCTTCGTTCACGGTTTCCAGCGAGATTACCTGCATCGGGGAGGCGATGCGTTCGCCGAAGATTTCCGCAAAGTGGCGTTCGATGTCGTCCAGCGTCTCCGTGTCGTGTTCCGGCAGGCGGTCGCGCACGGCGTCTAAGTATTCCTTGAGTGTGTCGTAGGCGTCGCGGTCAAGCGTGAAGGCTACCGAGCCGATGTTTGCTTGGATCGTTTCTTTCATGTCTGCGGGTGCGTTTCTGGTTTTTCCGCCGGGGCGGGTGGTTTTCACGATGCAAATATAATGCACTTTTTGGTATTATGCAATACAAAGTACTTTTATTTTCTGTAATCTTCGCTTTTTTTTATGGGAACTCCTCCCGGCGATGGCTGTTTCAGCGAAGAAGCTGTTTTTGTTTTTTGTGTGCGCCAAGGGTTCTGCGGTTGCATCTGTCTGCAAATAACAAGCGGAATCCCGAAAAACCGGGATTCCGCTTGCTTGCAGGAAATATTGAGCGAATCTTAGTCCTCGAACTTGGCCGAGAGGAATTCGCGGTTGAGCCGGGCGATGTGGGCTATCGAAATCGACTTCGGGCATTCGGCCTGGCAAGCACCGGTGTTGGTGCAGTTGCCGAATCCCAGCTCGTCCATCTTGGCGACCATCGCCTTGGCGCGGCGTGCGCCTTCCACGCGGCCTTGCGGCAACTTGGCCAGCGACGATACGCGGGCCGCCACGAAGAGCATCGCCGAACCGTTCTTGCACGTCGCCGCGCAGGCTCCGCAGCCGATGCAGGCCGCGGCGTCCATGGATTCGTCGGCGTCGGCCTTGGGAATCGGAATGGCGTTGGCGTCGGGCACCGAGTTGGTCCGCACCGAGATGAAGCCTCCGGCCTGGAGAATCTCGTCGTAGGCCGAGCGGTTCACCACCAGGTCCTTGATGACGGGGAATGCTGCCGAGCGCCACGGCTCGATGGTGATCGTCGCGCCGTCCTTGAACTTGCGCATGTAAATCTGGCACGTCGTCGCCGCCTGGCTCGGGCCGTGGGCCTGCCCGTCGATGTGCAGCGAGCACATGCCGCAGATGCCTTCGCGGCAGTCGTGGTCGAAGGCCACAGGTTCCTTGCCTTCGTGGATAAGGTTGTTGTTCAGAATGTCGAGCATTTCGAGGAACGACGTGTCGGCCGAGATGTTCTCTACCTTGTAGGTCTCGAATGCGCCTTTCGACTTGGCGTCTTTCTGACGCCATATTTTCAACGTGAAATTCATGATTCCGAATTGTCTTTAATTGTACGTCAGAAAGTTTAGTCCTTGTAGTTGCGCTGGGCCGGGTGTACGAACTCGAAGTTCAGCGGTTCCTTGGTCAGCTCCGGTGCCTGGTCCATGCCTTTGTATTCCCATACGGCCGCATAGACGAAGTTTTCGTCGTCGCGCTTGGCTTCGCCCTCCTCGGTCTGGTGTTCCGAGCGGAAGTGTCCGCCGCACGATTCCTCGCGGTTCAGTGCGTCGCGGGCCATCAGTTCGCCCAGTTCGAGGAAGTCGGCCAGGCGCAGCGCCTTTTCCAGCTCTACGTTGAATTCGTTTTCGGCGCCCACCACTTTCACGTCGGCCCAGAATTCCTTGCGCAGGGCCTGGATTTCCACAATCGCTTTTTCGAGCGATTCCTTCGTGCGGGCCATGCCCACGTTTTCCCACATGATGTGGCCCAGTTTCTTGTGGATGTCGTCGACCGACTGCTTGCCCTTGATGGCCAGCAGCTTGCCGATTTTCTCACGCACGGCTTTCTCCGCTTCCGCGAACGCCGGGGTGTCGGTCGCCACCTTCGGGGCCTGAATCTTGTGCGACAGGTAGTCTCCGATGGTGTAGGGCAGTACGAAGTAACCGTCGGCCAGACCCTGCATCAGCGCCGAGGCGCCGAGACGGTTGGCTCCGTGGTCCGAGAAGTTGGCTTCGCCGATGGCGTACAGACCCGGAACGGTGGTCATGAGGTTGTAGTCGACCCAGATGCCGCCCATCGTGTAGTGTACGGCCGGGAATATCTGCATCGGTTCCTCGTAGGGGCTCACGTCGGTGATTTCCTCATACATGTCGAACAGATTGCCGTAGCGCTGCTTGATGATTTCCTTGCCGAGACGTTCGATTGCCGTCTTGAAGTCGAGGAATACGGCCAGGCCCGTTTCGTTCACACCGTAGCCGGCGTCGCAGCGCTCCTTGGCCGCCCGCGACGCTACGTCGCGCGGTACCAGGTTGCCGAACGCCGGGTAGCGGCGCTCCAGGTAGTAGTCGCGGTCTTCTTCGGCAATGTCCGACGGTTTCTTGGCGCCCGAGCGGATTGCCTGGACGTCTTCTATCTTCTTGGGTACCCAGATGCGGCCGTCGTTGCGCAGCGACTCCGACATCAGGGTCAGTTTCGACTGCTGGTCGCCGTGTACCGGGATGCACGTCGGGTGAATCTGCGTGAAGCAGGGGTTCGCAAAGCCTGCGCCTTTGCGGTAGCACTGGAATGCCGCCGAGCCGTTCGAGGCCATCGCGTTGGTCGACAGGAAGAATACGTTGCCGTAGCCGCCCGTTGCGATTACCACTGCGTGGGCTCCGTGGCGTTCGATTTCGCCCGTCACCAAATTGCGGGCGATGATGCCCTTGGCTTCGCCGTCCTCGATGACGATGTCGAGCATCTCGTGACGCGGATAGCTCTTCACCGAGCCGGCGGCGATTTCCTTGTTGAGGGCCGCATAGGCGCCCAGCAGGAGCTGCTGGCCCGTCTGGCCGCGGGCATAGAACGTGCGCGATACCTGTGCGCCGCCGAACGAACGGTTGGCCAGCAGACCGCCGTATTCGCGGGCGAACGGTACGCCCTGCGCCACGCACTGGTCGATGATGAGGTTCGACACCTCGGCCAGTCGGTAGACGTTGGCTTCGCGGGCACGGTAGTCGCCGCCCTTGATCGTGTCGTAGAACAGACGGTATACCGAGTCGTTGTCGTTCTGGTAGTTCTTCGCTGCGTTGATACCGCCCTGCGCCGCAATGGAGTGGGCACGGCGGGGCGAATCCTGGATGCAGAATATCTTCACGTTGTAGCCCAGTTCGCCCAGCGAGGCAGCGGCCGAAGCGCCGCCCAGTCCGGTTCCGACAATGATGATGTCGAGTTTTCGTTTGTTGGCCGGGCTCACTACCTTGATGGCCGCCTTGTGGTTGTTCCACTTCTGCGCAAGTTCGCCGGCAGGAATTTTAGCATCTAATTTGAGTGCCATATCTTCGTGCGATTTATTGTTTCGTGATAGGGTGGATTCAGCAGGCGCCTGCACAGCAGGGGCATACGCTCTTCAGATAGTATACGACCACCACGGCCGCGAAGCCCAGGAAGATGATCGTGGCCGCGATGTTGGCCGCGCACTTCAGACGCGGGTACCACGTGTCGTTGGCCCAGCCCACGGTCTGGAACATCGACCATACGCCGTGCGTGAGATGGAACCACAGCGCGAAGAACCACGCCAGGTAGAGCGCTACGTAGTACCATTGCGAGAACGTGTAGGCTATCAGCGCCGCTCCGTCGGTGGGGGCGTAGCCCAGCGAGTTCACGTGGTCGCCCATGAGTTCCACCAGCTGCATCTTCGCCCAGAAGTTGTAGAGGTGGAGGGCCAGGCCGCCCAGTACGATGAAGCCCAGTACGAGCATGTTCTTCGAGGCCCACGATACGCCCGGTTCCTTGACCGTCACTTCGTAGCGCTGCGAGCCGCGCGCGCGATAGTTGTTCAGCGTCAGCACGATTGCATAGATGAAATGCAGCGCTACGATGGCCGCCAGGCCCGCCGTCGCTACCAGCGCATACCAGTTCGCGCCCAGTAACGAGCAGATTACGTTGTAGGCTTCCGGCGAGAAGAGCGCCGTCAGGTTCATGGACATGTGGAACAGGATGAAGAGCACCAGCACGCAGCCCGAGACGCTCATCACCAGTTTCTTGCCCACCGAGGAGTTGCAAAGAAAACAGTTCATAGGAATAATTTTGTTATATTTGTAATGTTCGTGTTGCCGTGGGTTTCCGCAGCGATGGTCCGTGGCGGACAAACTGCCACAAATATACGTATTGTTTGCGGAATAACAATGGCGGCACGAAGGAAATTGTCTTAAGTCGGAGGGTTTTATGAATAAGAAGGAGCTGCGTGCCGAAATGAAGCGGCTCAACCGGGCTTTGACCGGGGAGGAGCGCCGGGTGGCATCGGAAAGGATTTTTGCGGGCATAGCTGCTTTGCCCGAGTTCGCTGCGGCCCGGTGCGTGGGGCTGTTCTGCGCCCTTGGCGACGAGCCCGACACTTCGGCGGCGCTCGCCGCTTGGTGCAGGCAGAAGCGCATCGTCGTGCCCCGGGTCGAGGGCGAGACCATGCAGTTCTACGATTATGTGCCCGAATCTTTGTGCTGCGGGGCTTTCGGTATCGCCGAGCCCGGACCCGGGGCTTCGGTTTGCCCGCCCGGCGACATAGACCTCATCATCGTTCCCGGCGTAGCCTTCACCCCGTCTGGTGTCCGGTTGGGACGCGGCAAGGGGTTCTACGACCGTTATCTCACCCAGCCCGGTGTGCGGGCCCTTAGGTTCGGCGTGTGTTATCCGCATCAGTTGGTTGGCGAACTGCCCGCCGAGCCGCACGACGTAGCGATGGACCGGGTGTTTTGCGGCGAGTAGTTCGTGCCCCGCGGTTCGGCACGATGCGTGTATTTTTTTTGGATTGTTCGGAGGATTTGTCTTATGCAGAAACGTAAGGTTGCTTTGGTGCTCAGCGGCGGCGGCGCGCGCGGCATCGCCCATATTGGGGCCATCGAGGCGCTGGAGGAGGCCGGGTTCGAGATTTCGTCCGTCGCCGGCACTTCCATGGGAGCGCTCGTAGGGGGAATGTTCGCCGCCGGGCGTCTGGCGGAGTTCCGCGACTGGATTTGTTCGCTCGACCGTTACAAGGTCCTCGGCATGGTCGACTTGGCGTTCAGCTCCGAGGGGCTGGTCAAGGGCAACCGCGTTATGAAGGCTTTGAAGTCGCTCGTTCCCGACGTGCGCATCGAACGTCTCGCCGTTCCTTTTGCCGCCGTCTCCGCCGACCTCGTCACCGGGCGCGAAGTCGTCTTCGACCACGGCGATTTGTTCGGCGCCGTCCGGGCTTCCATTTCCATTCCCTCGGTCTTCCAGCCCGTGCGTTACAATGGCATGGTTCTTATCGACGGCGGTACGGTCAACCCCTTGCCGCTCAACCGCGTGCAGCGGCAGCCCGGCGATTGGCTCGTCGCTGTCGATGTCTGCGGTTCGTGCTCCGGGCTGTGCTCGTCGCTCAATTATTACAACTTGATTTCCGTCTCTTCCGAAATCATGATTCAGCGCATCACGCAGCTCATGTGCCGGATTTATCCGCCCGATTTGCTGGTTGAGCTGCCTTGCGATTTGTTCGGCATCTTCGAGTTCTACCGCGCCGCTGAAATCGTCGAGGCCGGCCGTCATCTGATGGAGCAGGCGCTGCAGCGCCACGGGGTTCCCGTCAGCGGTTGATTTACTTCTCCTTAATTTATATAGGAACCCCGTACTGCCTTGCCGGCAATACGGGGTTTCGGGTCAAAAATTGCGGCGGTCCGTTGAAGAATTCAAGTTCAGTGACGCAACTTCACACAGAGTTCGGACCGCCGCAATGGGTACTTAATTATTTTTACTAACCTTCAAACTTTGCGAGGTTATTCGTCGGATTTCTCCAACACCACAAAGATACGCAAAGATTCCGAATTTGCAATAGCTTTGCCCGAATCTGGTATGGGTGCGTCTGAAATCGTTAATTCCGATGCCTTTTCCGGAGTTCGCGTTCGCATTTTTCCGCATCGCTGCGAACCTTATCCGGTATCGGGGGTGCACAAAATGCCCGGATTCGGGCGGTCGGGGCCGTTTGAATCCGGGCGTAAACGGGTTGAAATCCTCGTAGTTCGGCTGTTTCGGCCGGCAGGAGGTCTATTTTTGCGTGCGCTGGCCTTTGGGTCCGAGCGGGAACCCCAGCCCGAACGTGACATTCATCGTGCGCTGGCGGACGGGGATGTATTGCGGCGTGAATTTCGCCGTCGCCAGGTCGGTCGCTATGAAGAAGTTGATCCAGCTCGGGCAGAGGTTCAGCGCAAGGCCGAAACTTCCTCCGCAGCGGGTCGTGCGCGTGTAGCTCGCCGCCAGCGTGAACCATCGTACCGGGCTGAAGTTCACCGAACCCGTCACGCTGTGCAGCGTTGTAAAGTGGTGGAAGCGGGCTTGGTAGAGCAGGCCGAATCCTACCCGGTGGTCCCACAAGTAATATTCCGCCCCTGCGTTGAGCGTCGCTTGCAGCATGCGGGTTTTCATTTGGCTGTCGTCCGGGCGGAAGCGCAGCAGGTCGTCGAACGAGAAGTCGGGCGAAGCGAACGTCATGTCGTTTTCCACCGTGATTCCTGTGTATTCTACATGTTCTTCCGAGTGGCCCCGGATGTTGTTTTCTTTGTCCCAGTCGATGAATCCCAGGTCCGTCACCGAGAGCGACACCTGCAAGTCGGGCAGTACATTGTATGTCGCGCCCAGGTCGACTGCGAATCCGTAGCCTGTGGGCTTGAAGCCTTTCATGCGGATGTCGCTCAACTCGAAATAGGGGCGGCCTTCTTCGTCATAGCGGTAGTTGATTTCCGCTTCCGGTATGTTCGCGTCCAGCGTGGCATAGGTGTCTACCGCCCAACGGTCGTCGTGGAGCGTTACGTCCATTCGGTCGAACGTCAGTTTCGCGCGGCCCAATCCCACCAGCACCTTGGCTTTGGCGCCTATGTAGAGCTTGTCGTCGAGCAGCGGGAACGAGTAGGAGAATCCCGCGTCCGCATAGGTTTCGACGCTTATCCCCAGGTCGCGGATCGAGCCGTCGGTGCCGCGTTTGACGAATTCGACCAGTTTGCCCGGTATGTTGAGCGTCGCGCTGGCGTGCAGGTTGAGGTCGAACGACCAGAAATGTTTGCGGTTGCGGGTATAGCTGCCGAATCCCAGCAGGTTCACCCGCGTGCCGGCCGTCAGCGTGTTCTTGTCGCGAATGTTGCGCAGGGCTTCCGACGTCGGTACCGACGCGTCGAACAGCGTCACAAGCCGTCCGTCGCGCGGGTAAAGCAGGTTGTCGAGGGTAAGGCTGCTGTTCACGCCCACTTGTACGCCACCCGCGCCCGGTACGTTGAAGTAGCCGCGGTGCGGGGCGAACGCCGGGTTGTATTGCATGCGGAGGGTGCTCCCCTCCATGAAGTAGGTCGTGGGGTTCTGTGCCGCTGCTGTTGCGGCCGCCAAGAGCGCTATTATATATATAGGAATCCTTTTCATGGTCTGTGCCGCGGGTTAGAGGTTCAGAGCTCCGGTTTTGTGGAGGCTCAGCCGGATGGAGATCGGGCGCGCGTCGAGTGCCCGTCCCGGGTAGTAGCGCTGCAACTCGACCGGTACATGGATGGCCAGGTCGTTGGCTCCTGCCAGCGCCCGCAGGTCTTCGGTGTAAATCCGCGTCGGGGTCAGTTCGGTCGTTGTGCCCGGGGCTATGGCGAACGGGGCGATTTCCAGCCCCGTCGGCGTGAATACGGGCGACAGCCGCATGCTCAGCGGCAGCGTACTCTCTACCTTGCCTTTGATGGAGAGCGTGTTGCGCGGGTCGGGCGTCCCTTCCGGGTCGAGGTTCGCGGTCAGCATGTCCAGTGCTTCGCCCAAGTCGATGGCTCCCAGCTGGTAGTCCAGGTCGGATACTTGCAGCAAAATCAAGAATTTGCGGGCTGCCGCTTCGGTTTGCTCCCGAAGCGCTTCGCTGGCTGTGAACCGGTCGACGAACAATGTTGTAAACTGGGCTTTGTCGACGGGTATTCCCTCCAGCCCCAGCGGTTTGAGGAAGTCATCCTTGTAGCACCGCCATACCAGGTCGGCCACTTTGTCCACCTTGGCCGCATCGCGGCCCATTTCATCGACCAGAGCTCCGGTCACTTCCGCCAGATAGGCGTCGTCCGCATAGAGGCGCTGGAAGTCTACGTAGTCCACCCCTCCGGGCAGCTCCGACGGCAGCCAGATGTCGGCTTCGTCCAGCATTTCTTGCAGCGAACCTTGGCTGTCGTGGATGTCGTCGAGCAGGACCGTCACGGTCACCAGCGGTGCCGCGAATTCCGATTCGTCGTCGCCGACGGCGATTTGTCCTCCCTCCAGGCGCCCGAGGTCGTAGGCTTTGTCGACGCACGACAGGGTCAGCAGTCCCGCGGCCAATAGGAGTATCGTTCTTTTCATGGGTGTGAATATGAGTGTTTTGTGCGCAAATATACGGCGTTCGGCCCAATAAAGCAAAAATCGCCCGGGCTTTGTCGCTGCGCGTATTCGGGGCCGGGGCTTTGCGAAAAAATTCCTACATTTGCACACGTATGGCCGAATCCGACAATTCCTTTCTTCGCGAGCAGGTGGCTTTGCTGCCCTTGTCGCCGGGCGTCTACCAGTTCGTGGACCGCTCCGGCACGATTATCTACGTCGGCAAGGCCAAAAGCCTGCGCAAGCGCGTTTCTTCGTATTTCGTTCAGAGCAAGGAGCATAGCGCCAAGGTGCGTGTGCTGGTCAGGCAGATTGCCGAAATCCGCCATATAGTCGTCGGCAGCGAGACCGACGCTTTGCTGCTCGAAAACTCGCTTATCAAGACCCTCCAGCCGCGTTACAACATCCTCCTCAAGGACGACAAGACCTACCCGTGGATCGTCGTGCGGCGCGAGCATTTTCCCCGTGTGCAGTCTACGCGGCAGCTCTTGCGCGACGGGTCGCAGTATTTCGGTCCTTACGGGTCGGGCATGATGCAGCACAGCGTGCTGGAGTTCATCCGCGAGGTCGTGCCGTTGCGTACCTGCAAGCTCAACCTCGCTCCCGAACTTATCGCGCGAGACAAGTATTCGGTCTGTCTTCAGTATCATATCGGCAATTGCAAGGGGCCTTGCGTCGGGCTGCAGTCCGAGGAAGACTACGACACGCAGGTCGGGCTGGTCGTCTCCATTCTCAAAGGCGACTTGCGGCCCGTGCGGAGCTACCTGGAGGAGGAGATGGCCCGGGCTTCCGCGGCGCTGAGGTTCGAGCAGGCGCAGCGCTACAAACAGCGGCTCGACGCTCTGGACCATTACGCCGGTCGGTCGGTCATCGTCAGCGCCCGCATCGTCGACGTCGACGTCTTTTCGCTCTTGCCCGACGACGATGTGGCTTATTGCAATTTCGTCCGTATCCGCCACGGGTCGGTCGTCGGCGTTTCTACCGTGCGTCTTTCCACGGGCGTCGGGGCTGACGAGCGCGACATGCTCACCTTGGCTATCCAGCATGTCGTCGAGCATATCGCGGGCGGGGAGTTGGCGCGCGAAGTAATCGTTCCGTTCCTGCCCTCCACTACCTTGCTGTTCGACGGCGTCACCTTCACCGTTCCCAAGCGTGGCGAGAAGCTCGATTTGTTGGAGTTTTCGCAGAAAAGCGCCCGCATCTACCGCGCCGAGCAGCTCAAGAACCTTGAAATCAAGAATCCCGAGCGCCACGCCGACCGTTTGATGAACGCCATGCAGAAAGAACTGCACCTCGACCGGCAGCCGCGCCATATCGAGTGTTTCGACAATTCCAATTTGCAGGGGTCCCACCCCGTCGCGTCGTGCGTCGTCTTCCGCAACGGCAAGCCCTCCCGCAAGGAGTACCGCCATTTCAACGTTAAGACCGTCGAGGGGGCCGACGATTACGCTTCCATGCGCGAGGTTGTTTTTCGGCGTTATAGCCGGCTCGTGGCCGAGGGGGCCGAGCTGCCCGATTTGATTATCGCCGACGGCGGCAAGGGGCAGATGGCGGTTATCCACGAAGTGCTGGAGTATCTGCAGCTCGATATTCCCATCGCCGGGTTGGCCAAGGACAGCCGCCACCGCACCGCCGAATTGTATTGCGGTTATCCGCCTTTGTTGGTCGGGCTGCGGCCTACTTCGCCCGTTTTCCACCTGTTGTCGCATATCCAAGAGGAGGTGCACCGTTTTGCTGTTTCGTTCCATCGGCAGAAGCGGAGCAAGGCGTTTATCCATAGCGAGCTGGAGCAGATTCCCGGCGTCGGCGAAAAGACCGTCCGCCTGCTCTTGCAGCATTTCCGGACCGTCGCTAAGGTCAAGGCTGCCAATTTCGGCGAGCTCGCCGCCCTCGTCGGCGACGCCAAGGCCCGTAAAATCCAGGAGTTTTTCCACCCTGCGGATTAGCCCTCTCCTCTTTCTGTCATTCTGAGCGCAGCGAACCGACGCTCGCAGCATGTGCAGAGACTGCTTGCAGGCTATGCCATGCAAGGAGGAGGTCAACAAGCGTAGCGCAGTTAAGAATCTGCTTTGTATGAAAAAGTTTATTTTTATGCAGAATTTTTCTCCTCGGCATAGCCCAGGCGAGAAACCGTGTTTTTTCGGCTTCGATTGAAATAATTGTGTGTTAGGAATTGCGAATTGTGAATTAATTCCTATCTTTGTGCGCCCGATTCTTCGTTGGAGACGGTTTGCCCGGATGGCGGAATCGGTAGACGCGTTGGTCTCAAACACCAATGACAGCAATGTCGTGCCGGTTCGACCCCGGCTCCGGGTACCTTTTCAATCTGCTGGTTTACAGCAGATTGTTTTTTTTGTGCCGCAGGGTCTTCCTCCGGATGTCTTGTTTGCGAAACCCCGCAGCGCTTTGCCGCCGACGGTTCAGCCGGGCAGAGCTTGTTCGTTGCTGGCTCCGCTGATTTTTCGGCTTCTATTTTTCCGTTTTTGGCCGCGTTTTTATAACTTTGCGCCACCAAGTCCGAGAAATCGTAAATCTGAATATATTATGGGAAGAGCTTTCGAGTATCGCAAGGCGCGCAAAATGAAGCGTTGGGGGCACATGGCCCGCACGTTTACCAAGTTGGGCAAGGAGATCGAAATCGCCGTCAAGGCCGGCGGCCCCGATCCGTCGGGCAATACGCGTCTGCGCATTCTGATGCAGAACGCCAAGGCCGAGAACATGCCTAAGGAGAACGTCGAGCGTGCCATCAAGCGTGCTACCGAGAAGGATGCCGCCGATTACAAGGAGGTCGTTTACGAAGGTTACGGTCCTCACGGTGTCGCGTTCCTTGTCGAAACCGCTACCGACAACACCAACCGGACCGTCGCCAATGTGCGGATGCACTTCAACAAGTGCGGCGGAACGTTGGGCAACAGCGGTTCCGTTGCGTTCATGTTCGACCACAAGTGCATCTTCAAATTCAGCGTTCCTGCCGGAACCGACCCCGAAGAATTGGAGCTCGAAATGATCGACCTCGGCGTCGACGAGTTCTACCCCGAGGAGGACGGAATCACGGTCTACGCTCCCTACGAGTCGTTCGGCGCCATTCAGAAGTGGCTCGACGACAAGGGTTTCGAGATTGTTTCGGGTGAATCGGCTTACCTGCCTACCGATACCAAGGAGCTGGATGCCGAGGGGCGCGAAGCTGTCGAGAAGCTCGTCGAGCGGCTTGAGGAGGACGACGACGTTACCAACGTCTACCACGCCATGAAGGAGGCCGACGAGGAGTAGCCGCACCATATATGAAAAGCCCGGTCGTTCATAGAATGGACCGGGCTTTCTTTTTACTCGAAGCGGACGAACTGGCGGCCCGACGTCAGACAGAACGGGCAGTAGGGTTCGCAGTAGACCGATATGAAGAGGTTTCCGCAGCGCGGGCAGACCAGATATTCCCAGTTGGTCGCCGTTTCTTCCGGTATCCGGCACAGGTGCATGAACGCCGCGTTCCGCATGTCTACCGACGAGGACCATGTCAGCAGGCGCGCCGCGAAGCGGTTGTCGCAGGCTATGGCCCGGTCGATTTCGCCGCATTTGCATTCTTCCGTCGTGCGCAGTTCATAGGCGATGCTCCGTTCGAGATTGCCGTCCGTGTCGCCGCGGAATACCACGATTTTCTCCGGCGGCAGGTATTCGCCGCCCAATTGTTGGATTGCATCTGCGCAGTTGTGTTCCTGGAGCCGTTCCGAAAGGGCCATCGCCCGGAACAGCCGCGCGATTTGCTGGCGGCTTTCCTGTTCGGCTATCGTCGCGAAGTGGTCGTACTGCATCGACTTCACGTGTTTGCGGCGGCAGCAGGCGTCCAGGTCGGCTATGATTTCGTGCCAGGTTTCGGTGGGTTTTTCCTGCCGCGGGTGGGTGGCCTTGTAGTATATCCAGCCCAGGATGGCCGTCGATACGACGAACAGAATCAGGATGAATAGCGGACGCAGTTTCATGGTTCGGTTTGCTTGTCTAAGGGATTGTTTCCGGGTGCATTTTTTGTGCCACTTTATTTATAAGGTGAAAAGTGAAAGGCTAAAGGTGATTGGCCATTCCGAGGAGTTCCTCTCTGTCATTCTGAGAAGCCGCAGATGAACCGATGCTTGGCAACATTCTATGCCGCAAGGAGGAGGTCGCAAGGAGAGTCCGCGTCCTGCCTACAAAAAAGCGGACCTCGGTGAGAGGTCCGCTTTCGATTCGCAATGCGATGTTTTATAGTCTTGCCTTAATGGCTTTCGATGCTTCTTCGTAGCCCGGTTTTTCCAGCAGTGCAAACATGTTTTTCTTGTACGCTTCCACGCCCGGCTGGTCGAACGGGTTCACTCCCAGCAGATAGCCGCTGATGCCGCAGGCTTTCTCGAAGAAGTAGAGCAGGCCGCCTATCGTCTGCGCGTCGATGCGCGGGATTTCGATGCGGATGTTGGGCACTCCGCCGTCCACATGGGCCAGCTGTACGCCGATTTCTGCCATCCGGTTCACTTCCGAGATTCGTTTGCCCGCCAGGTAGTTCAGACCGTCCAGGTTTTCTGCGTCCGTTTCCACTTTCACTTCGTGCGCAGGCGTTTTCACCGAAATAATCGTCTCGAACAGCGTCCGCTCGCCCTCCTGGATGTATTGGCCCATCGAGTGCAGGTCGGCCGTCAGCGTCACGCTCGCCGGGAAGATGCCTTTGCCTTCCTTGCCCTCGCTCTCGCCGTAGAGTTGTTTCCACCATTCGTTGACGTATTGCAGCTGCGGTTCGTAGGAGCCCAGGATTTCCGTTTTCTTGCCGTTCCGGTAGAGAGCGTTGCGTACCGTCGCATAGATCGCCGCAGGGTTTTCGGCATACGGTATCTTTTCGTCCGTCGCCTTTTCCATTTCCTGCGCTCCGCGCACCAGCGCACGGATGTCTATGCCCGCCGCAGCCAGCGGCAGCAGACCTACCGGGGTCAGTACCGAGAAGCGGCCGCCCACGTTGTCCGGAATCACGAACGTCGGGTAGCCTTCGTTCGTCGCCAGCGTCTTCAGCGCGCCGCGCGCCGCGTCGGTCACCGCTACGATTCGTTCCGCCGCTTCTTTCTTGCCGTAGCGTTTTTCGATTTCCGCCTTTATCAGCCGGAACGCAATGGCCGGTTCGGTCGTCGTGCCCGATTTCGAGATGACGATTGCCGCTACCGAGTGCTCTTTCGAGGCCTCCAGCAGGGCGTGAATGTAGTCTTCCGAGATGTTCTGGCCTGCAAATACCACCGTTGGGTCTTTCTGCTCCCTGCGCAGTTGCTTGAACGGGTCGTTCATCGCTTCCAGCACCGCCTTGGCTCCCAAGTACGAGCCGCCGATGCCGATGCAGATTATCAAGTCGGCTTTCGCGCGCAGGTTGGCCGCCGTTTTTTCGATGGCCGCCAAGTCGGCGTCCGTTATCGACGACGGCAGGTGTACCCAGCCCAGAAAGTCGCTGCCCGCTCCCTTGCCCGAGTGCAGCAGGGTATTGGCCGCTTCGGCCGCCTTCTTCATCTCGTCGGTCGGCGTTATGCCGCTTTTGCGGATGTCCAGTTCGAGTGTTTTCATGTCGTATCAGATTAGTTTTGTCGTCAGTTCTTTCATGCTCCGGCGCGCCGGGGCTTTTTCGTAGAGGATTTTGTAGACCGTCTCCGCTATCGGCATTTCGATGCGGTGGCGGGTGTTGATGTGGCGGATGCAGTCGGCCGCGAAGTAGCCTTCCGCCACCATCGTCATTTCGTTCAGCGCGCTTTTCACCGTGCAGCCGTGGCCGATGAGCAGTCCCAGACGGCGGTTGCGGCTGTGTACCGAGTAGCACGTCACCAGCAGGTCGCCTACATAGGCCGATACCAGCGTGTCGCGGGCGTCCGGGTAGCTTTCGTCTAAGAAACGTTTCATTTCGCCCGCGCTGTTGGCTATCAGCACCGCCAGGAAGTTGTCGCCGTAGCCCAGCCCCACGGCTATGCCTACCGCCAGCGCATAGATGTTTTTCAGTATCGCCGCGTATTCGATGCCGTAGAGGTCCGTGGCGTAGCTCAGCTGGATGTGCGGGGCTGCGAATTTCTTGCCTATCTCCCGTGCGTTTTCCAGGTCGGTGCATACCGCCGTCAGGTAGGTGAGTTTTCCGCGCGACACTTCTTCCGCATGCGACGGGCCCGTCAGCAGGCCCAGCTGCTTGTACGGCACTCCGTAGTGGTCGTGGATATATTCTACCACCGTCGTGTAGTCGCCCGGTATGATTCCCTTGATGGCCGACACGATGAATTTGTCCGTCAGCGGTTCGGTCAGCGGCGCCAGGAAGTCTTTCAGATAGGCCGACGGGGCCGCCAGCACCACGATGTCCGCTTCGCGGACCGCTTCGTTCAGGTCGTCCGTGGGGGCTATGCGTTCCCGGTCGAATTCCGCGTCGCTCAGATAGCGCGGGTTGCGGCCTTCGGTGCGCAGGGCTTCCAGCACTTCGGGGTTGCGTACATGCCAGCCTACGCGCGTTTCGTTGGCCGCCAGCAGACCCACGATCGCCGTCGCCCAGCTTCCGTAGCCGATTACGGCGCAGCGGGCTTCTTTTCCTATTTTGTATTCCATGCAGTCGTTGTTTGGCCACACAAAGTAAATAAAAAAATCTCAAAAAATATACAAATTATTTCACAGCTTTTTCCTACCTTTGTCCGGGTAGCTTCCCGCCGTTCTCCCTTGGGGTTTTCGCCGGGTCCGCGCCGTTGTTAAATTCTTCGCATTCAGTATGGGATTATTTTCTTTGACACAGGAGTTGGCCATCGACCTCGGTACGGCCAATACGCTCATCCTCTATAACGGCAAGGTCGTTGTCGACGAACCGTCCATCGTCGCGCTCGACGTCCATACCGGCAAGCTGGTCGCCATCGGCAGCCAGGCGCGCAACATGCACGAGAAGACCAACCCCAATATCAAGACCATCCGCCCCTTGAAAGACGGCGTCATCGCCGACTTCAACGCTACCGAGCTCATGCTGCGCGGGATGCTCAAGAAGGTCAAAACTTCGGGCAGTCTCTTCGCGCCGTCGCTGCGCATGGTCATCTGCATCCCGTCCGGGTCTACCAACGTCGAGATTCGCGCCGTCCGCGATTCCGCCGAGCACGCCGGGGGGCGCGAGGTCTATATGATTTACGAGCCCATGGCCGCCGCCTTGGGTGCCGGGCTCGACGTCGAGGCTCCCGAGGGCAACATGGTCATCGACATCGGCGGCGGTACTTCCGAAATCGCCTGCATCTCCCTCGGCGGCATCGTTTGCTCCGAGTCGGTCAATGTCGCCGGCGACGTCTTCACCAACGACATTCAGAGTTACGTCCGCCAGCAGCATAACATCCGCATCGGCGAGCGTACGGCCGAGGCCATCAAGTGTTCCGTCGGTGCCGCCGTCTCCGACCTTGACAACGAGCCCGAAGATTTCGTCGTCACGGGTCCCAACATGCTCACCGCCCTGCCGCAGACCGTCTCCCTTTCTTACAGCGAAATCGCTTACGCTTTGGAGAAGTCGCTCACCAAAATCGACGCCGCGCTGATGAAGGTCCTCGAGTCCATGCCGCCCGAGTTGTACGCCGACATCGTCAAGAACGGTATCTACCTTGCTGGCGGCGGTGCCCTCATCAAGGGGCTCGACAGACGCCTTACCGAGAAGACCGGCATCCCGTTCCACCTCGCCGAGGACCCGCTGCGGGCCATCGCGCGCGGTACCGGCATTGCCTTGAAGAATATCAACCGTTTTTCGTTCCTCATGAAGTAGCCGCCGGTCCCAAGCCGGTCATACATAGCGTTTTTTGGATTGCGGGCCGACGGTCCGCAATCTTGAATTAGTAAAAGTCGTGCACAAGCTCATCGAGTTCATCCGTAGTATCTACCTCGTGGTGTTGTTCGTCGTGTTGGAGGCCCTCGCCATCGGGTATTACGCACGGTCCACCTACTTCACGCAGGCCCGCCTGCTCGCGCGTTCCAACGCCGCCGCCGGGTCGGTCCACGAGTTTTCCGCCGGGGTGCGGCGCTACTTCCGGCTCGAAGCCGAGAACCGCATCCTCCTCGACCGTGTCGCCCTCCTTGAGGAACGGCTTGCCCAGTACGACGAGGCCGCCAATATCGACAGGCTCAAGCGTTACATGCTCGATTTGGGCGGGTCCAAGTTCCGCGTCATGACCGCTACCGTCGTCTCCAATACCATCAACCGGGCGCAGAATTTCGTCACCATCAACCGGGGTTTGCGCGACGGCGTCACTCCCGATATGGCGTTGCTCGCTCCCGGCGGTTCCATGTTGGGGTATATCGTCGATTGTACCGACCGCTATTCTGTCGCCATCCCCTTGCTTAACACCTCGTTCCGAGCCAGCGGCAAGTTGGAGGGCACCGATTATTTCGGGTCCGTGTATTGGGACGGCGTCGACCCCCATTCCGTCTTGCTCGGCGAGCTGTCCAAGTATGCCGAGCCCAAAATTGGGCAGCGGGTCATCACGACCGGGTTTTCGCAGTTCTTTCCCGAGAACGTCCTCATCGGGTGGGTCGAGAGCGCTTCCATGAACGAGAACAGGACCGCCTATACCGTCCGTCTGAAGCTCGCCACCGATTTCGCCCGGCTCACCGACATCATCCTCGTCGAGAACCGCGACGCCTGCGAGGTCCTCGACTTGCAGGCCCGGCAGGAGAACGACGAGCGTTTCCGCCATCAGTAGCCATATTCCGCCATGTATCGCATAGTCACTTATTCGTCGCTCTTTCTGGTCACCGTGTTGTTGCAGGTCTTCCTCTTCGACAACCTCTCGGTCAGCATCTACCTCAATCCGCTTATCTACGTCGCGTTCATCGTCCTTCTGCCCGTCGATACGGCACCTGTCACCGTTCTGCTCGCCGGGTTGGCCATGGGCGTCACCATGGATTTTCTCATGGGGGCCGCAGGTATCAACACGATGGCTACCTTGCTGATGGCGTTTTTGCGGCCTTATATCCTCGCTTCGTTTTATAGCCGCGACGACTTGCGCGATGGCGGCGTCCCGTCGCCCGAGCGGTTGGGACATCATGTATTCCTCAACTACCTTATCGTCCTCGTCGCCGTCCACCACGTCGTCTTCTTCTCTTTGGAGGCGCTTTCGTGGAGCCATATTGTCCGTACCGTGCTGCGTATCGTCGCTTCCGGGTCGGTCACCGTCGCCGCCGTCTGGCTGCTCGGCCGTATCTTCACCGCCAAATTCGTCGCGCGGTTATGAACGGGCCCGTCGACGGTTTCGCCCGCATGCGTTTGTTGCAGGGGGTAGTGATTTTCATCTTCGCCCTCCTGGTCGGGCGGCTCGCGTGGCTGCAGCTCTTCGATTCGCGTTACGAGGAGCTGGCCAAGGCCAATGTCCTGCGCCACGTCGTCCAGTATCCCTCGCGCGGCGAGGTTCTCGACCGCAACGGCGAGTTCCTGGTCCAGTCGCGCGAATGCTACGATTTGATGGTCATCTACCGCGAGCTCGACAAGCGCGGGTTCGATACCGCCCGCATGTGCCGGATTCTCGGTCTCTCCGTCGCCAAGCTCAACCGCGAAATCGCCAACGCCCGGATGCGGCCCCGCGCGCCGAGACTCGTTTCCAGCTACATTTCCAAGGAGGACAAGCTGCGTTTCGACGAGTGCAATTTCCGCGGGTTCTATATGGTCTACCGTACCGTCCGGCGTTATCCCCGCAAGGTCGGCGGCAATTTGTTGGGATTCGTCTCCGAGGTCACTTCCGAGTATCTCAAGCGCCACCCTTATTACCAGGCCGGCGATTACGTCGGGCTCACAGGCGTCGAATCCGCTTACGAGACCGTCATGCGCGGTGAAAAGGGGGTCAAGATCCAGGAGGTCGACACCCACGGCGAGGTCAAGGGTTCTTACCTCGACGGGCGTTACGATTCGCTGCCCAAGCCCGGGCGCAACCTCGTCAGCACCATCGACACCCGGCTCCAGCTGCTCGGTGAGGAGCTGATGCACGGCAAGGTCGGGGCCGCTGTCGCCATCGAGCCCTCGACCGGAGAAATCCTCATGATGGTTTCGTCGCCTACTTACGACCCCGACGAGCTCGTTGGACGCGGGCGCGGCAACAATTACATGCGTATGTTGCGCAACAAGCGGCGGCCGTTGTTCAACCGCGCCGTCAAGGCCAAGTATCCTCCCGGGTCCACTTTCAAAATCGTGCAGGGGCTCATCGGGTTGCAGGAGGGAGTCCTGCGGCCGTCCGACCTCCACGCCTGCAACATGGGGTATCAGGCCGGCCGGCAGCGGATGGCCTGCCACGCCCATTCTTCGCCCCTCGACCTGCGGTTCGCCGTCGCCACTTCGTGCAACGCCTATTTTTGCTACGTCTTCCGCGACATCCTCGACAATCCCCGTTACGACGGGCCCAAGGAGGGTTTCGACGTCTGGAAAGAGTACGTCCACAGCTTCGGTTTCGGGCGCAAGCTCGGTTCCGACTTCCTCGACGAGGGCCACGGCTACGTCCCCAACCGCGAGTTCTACGACCGTCGTTACCGCCGTTCCTGGAATTCGCTCACGCTGCTTTCCCTCTCCATCGGGCAGGGCGAGCTGGGCTGTACGCCCTTGCAGCTCGCCAACCTCGCCGCCATCGTCGCCAACCGCGGCTATTATTACATCCCCCACATCGTCAAGCAGATAGAGGGGTGCGATTCGCTCGATGCAAGGTTCTATCAGCGTCATTATACCATGGTCGACCCCAAGCATTTCGAGCCCATCGTCGAGGGCATGTGGCGGGGCGTCAACGTGGCGGGTACTTCTACCGACGCTTATCTGGAGGGTTGGGACGTCTGCGGCAAGACCGGCACGGCCCAGAACCCCCACGGCAAGGACCATTCTACGTTCCTTTCGTTCGCTCCGCGCAACAACCCCAGAATCGCCATCTCCGTCTACGTCGAGAACGGCGGTTTCGGTGCTTCCGCCGCGCTGCCCATCGCTTCGCTGCTGGAGGAGTTCTACCTCACCGACACCATCCGGCGGCCCGAGCTGTTCGAGCGTATCAAGAACATGAACATTTATTATCCTTATTATGATCGGTGAGCGTTTCCGCAACATCTTCGGGTGGGTCGACGTCTGGACGGTCCTCCTCTACCTGGCCATCGTCGCCGCCGGGGCCCTGTCGATTCTCGCGGCCACTTACAAGGAGGATTCGCTCGCTCCTTTCGCCCTCTCGCATTTCTACATGAAGCAGTTGGTCTGGATCGGCATCGCGTGGGTCGCCGCGCTGGTCGTCCTGCTCCTTGACAAGCGGTTCATCCACATGCTCGCCTATCCTGCTTATTTCGCCGGGCTGGCCCTCCTCCTCGCTGCGCTTCTGTTCGGTAAGGAGGTCAACGGTGCCAAGGCGTGGTTCGAGTTCGGGTCGTTCCGTGTCCAGCCCGCCGAATTCGTCAAGATAGCCACCGCCCTGGCGCTCGCCCGCGTCATGAGTTCCTATTCGTTCTCCATTTCGCGGTCCGGCGACTTGTTCAAGGTCGCGGCCGTCATCTGCGCGCCGCTTTTCATCATCGTCTTGCAGAACGACACCGGGTCCGGTATCGTTCTCTGTTCGTTTCTTTTCGTTCTCTACCGCGAGGGGCTCAATAAGTGGCTTTGCATTCCCATTTTGCTGGTCGCCGGGCTGTTCATTTCGTCGTTTCTCCTCTCGCCTGCCGTTTTGTTGGTGGCGCTGATTGTCATCTGCACCCTCTCCGAGGCCATGATGAGCGGCGAGTGGCGTTCGCGCATGGTCTATCTGGCGGCGCTCGCGCTCGGCAGTCTGCTCTTTTTCTGGACCGCCCACTTCATCGCTCCCGGCGCCGTTTCGTTCTACGCCGCGCTGCTCACCGTCACGCTTTTGTCGTTTATCGGCATCGCCGTCTACGCTTACCGGGCCAATATTCGCAGCGTCTTTTTGCCCGTCGGGCTGTTCGTCGGCGCCATGATTTTTCTCCCCACCACCGATTACATCTTCGATTCCGTGCTCCGGCAGCACCAGCGCGACCGCATCCTCAGTTTCCTGGGCATCATCAGCGACCCGCGCGGCATCGACTACAACGTCAACCAGTCCAAAATCGCCATCGGGTCGGGCGGCTGGTTCGGCAAGGGTTTCCTGCGGGGTACGCAGATCAAGTACGGTTTCGTTCCCGAACGGCATACCGACTTCATCTTCTGCACCGTCGGCGAGGAGTGGGGTTTCGTCGGCGCCGCGGCGGTCCTCGTGCTGCTGTGTCTGTTGATTCTCCGCCTCATGCGTATGGGCGAGTACCAGCAGGAGCCTTTCGGGCGTATCTATTGCTATTGCGTGGCGTCCATTCTCTTGTTCCACGTCTTGGTCAACGTCGGCATGACCATCGGCATGATGCCCGTGATGGGTATTCCTTTGCCTTTCATGAGTTACGGCGGGTCGTCGCTCATCGCCTTTACCATCCTGCTCTTCATCGCCGTGCGGCTCGATGCGTCGTCGCGGCAGTTCCCGCTGGAGAAAAAAAGTTCGTTATGATTCCTTCCCGTTCCGTCGGTCTGTCCGCTTCCGAGGTCGCCGAAAGCCGGCGGCTCCACGGTGTCAATGTCATTACACCGCCGCGCGAGCAGTCGCCGTGGGTGCTGCTGCTCGACAAGTTCCGCGACCCCGTTATCAAAGTGCTGCTCGCCGCCGCCGTGCTTTCGTTCGTCGTCGGGGCTGTCCGCCATGATTTCACCGAATCCGTCGGCATCGTTTGCGCCATCGTCCTCGCCACTTGCGTCGGGTTTCTTTTCGAGTGGGACGCCCAGCGGCGGTTCCGCAGGCTCAACAGGGTCAGCGACGACGTTCCCGTCACCGTCCTGCGCGACGGAGCCATGCAGCGCGTTCCCCGGCGCGATGTGGTCGTCGGCGATGTCGTCGTTATCGAGAGCGGCGAGACCGTACCTGCCGACGGGCAATTAGTTGAGGCCGTTTCGCTCAAAGTCAACGAATCTTCCCTCACCGGGGAGCCCGAAACCGACAAAACCGCCGACCCCGCCCATTTCGACCCCGAAGCCACTTATCCCTCCGACCGTGTTTTGCGCGGCACTACCGTCGCCGACGGATACGGGCGGTTCGTCGTCACGGCCGTGGGCGACGCTACCGAAGCCGGGCGCGTCACCGAGCAGGCCGCGGTCCTCTGCGACGAGCCCACGCCGCTCAATCGCCAGCTCGCACGACTTTCGCGGCTCATCGGGCGCGTCGGCATTTCGCTTGCCGTCGCCATCTTCTGCATCATGCTCTTCAAGGCCATTTTCTTCGGCGGGCTGTTGCAGCAGAATTGGCTCGCCGTTTCGCAGCAGGTGCTCCACCTTTTCATGATTTCGGTCGCCATCATCGTCATGGCCGTGCCCGAGGGGCTGCCCATGAGCATTACGCTTTCGTTGGCCATGTCCATGCGCCGCATGCTGAAAACCAATAACTTGGTCCGTAAGATGCACGCGTGCGAGACCATGGGCGCCGTGACGGTCATCTGTACCGACAAGACCGGGACCCTCACGCAGAACCGCATGCATGTTTGCGGGTTGGTGCGTTACGATGCCTTGTCCGACCCCGAATTCGCCGAGGTCGTCGCGGCCAATTCCACCGCGTTCCTCGATGCCGAGGGGCGGATTCTCGGCAATCCCACCGAGGGGGCGCTGCTCGCGTGGCTGCGCAGTCGAGGGTTCGATTACGAGCCTTTGCGGGCCGGGGCGCAGATTGTCGACAGGCTCACTTTCTCCACCGAGCGCAAGTATATGGCTACCATCGTCCGCAGCGGGGTCTCCGGGCGCAAATTGTTGTGCGTCAAGGGGGCACCCGAAATCGTGCGGGCCTTGTGCCGCGATGACGGCTTGGGTGCCCAGGTTGCTCAGCAGTTGGCCGATTTCCAAAGCCGCGCCATGCGGACGCTCGCCGTTGCTTGGTCCGAAACCGATGCCGATACCTGCGAGGAGGCTGTCGCTCGGGGCGGATTGACCTTTTCGGGTGTCGCGGCCATCGCCGACCCTGTGCGGGACGACGTTCCGGCTGCTGTACAACAGTGCTTGAGTGCCGGAATCGCCGTTAAGATTGTCACCGGCGACACTTCGGCCACCGCTTGCGAAATCGCCCGCCAAATCGGCCTTTGGGACGATTCGGCCGACGGCGACCGCAACCGCATGACCGGGGCAGAGTTCGCCGCGGCCAGCGACGGGGAGCTGCTGGCCCGTGTGCAGGATTTGAAGATTCTTTCGCGGGCCCGGCCCTTGGACAAGCAGCGGCTCGTGCGGCTCTTGCAGCAGTGCGGCGAGGTCGTCGCCGTCACGGGCGACGGCACCAACGACGCACCTGCGCTCAACTTCGCCCATGTCGGGCTCTCCATGGGCTCCGGCACTTCCGTGGCCAAGGATGCGTCCGACATCACGCTGCTCGACGATTCGTTTTCGTCCATCGCCACGGCCGTCATGTGGGGCCGTTCGCTCTACCGCAACATCCAGCGGTTCGTGCTGTTCCAGCTCACCATCAACTTCGCGGCCATCGTCATCTGCTTCGCCGGGGCGGTTTTCGGCACCGAAATGCCCCTCACCGTCGTGCAGATTCTGTGGGTCAACATCATCATGGACACCCTCGCCGCCATGGCCATGGCTTCGCTCCCGCCCGACCCCGGAGTGATGGCCGACCGTCCGCGTCCGCGCGACGAGTTCATCATCACGCCCGCCATGGCCCGGACTATCTTCGTCTGCGGCGGGCTGATGGTTGTTGCTCTGCTCGGTTTGTTGGGATGGTGGTCCTGCGGCGACGCCGAGCTTTCCGTGCGGCAGCTGACGGTCTTCTTCTCCGCATTCGTCTTTATGCAGTTTTGGAACATGTTCAACGCCAAAGGGTTCGAGACGCGGCGCTGTGTCTTTGCTTCGTGGAAAGGATGCCGCGAATTCTTCCTTATTCTCCTTGCTATCGGCTTCGGGCAGTTCCTTATCGTGCGTTTCGGCGGAGAGGTTTTCCGCACCGTTCCCCTTTCCTTGCGTGAATGGGCTTTTGTCGTCGGTGCTTCTTCGTTCCTCGCCCTCGGTGGCGAGGCCGTCCGCAGTTTGAAAAGAAAGTTAAAGGTGAAAGGCTAAAAGTAAGAGGTTTTTTGCACGCTAAAAAAACGGGAAAAGCCATTCGGCTTTTCCCGTCGTCGTATTCTTGAACCGTTGCTCTTAGAGGATTCCCTGCTCGACCATCGACTTGGCCACTTTCATGAAGCCGGCGATGTTGGCGCCTTTCATGTAGTTGATATAGCCGTCTTTCTCCGTGCCGTATTCCAGGCAGGCTCCGTGAATCGAGCTCATAATCTGGTGCAGCTTCGCGTCGACTTCTTCGGCCGTCCAGTTGAGCTTCTGCGAGTTCTGCGTCATTTCCAGACCGGACGTCGCTACGCCGCCCGCATTGACCGCCTTGCCCGGGCCGTAGGGTATCTTCGCCGCGATGAACGCGTCGATGGCTTCCGGGCGGCAGCCCATGTTCGACACTTCGGCCACGATCTTCACGCCGTTGGCCAGCAGCTGTTTGGCGTCTTCGCCGCCCAGCTCGTTCTGCGTCGCGCAGGGCATCGCGATGTCGACCTTCACTTCCCACGGCTTGCGGCCCGCCACGAATTTCGAGCCCGGGAACTTGTCGGCATAGGGAGCCACTACGTCGTTGTTCGACGCGCGCAGTTCAAGCATGTAGGCGATTTTCTCGGCGTTCAGTCCTTCGGGGTCGTAGATGTAGCCGTCCGGGCCCGAAATCGTCACGACCTTGGCACCCAGCTCCGTGGCTTTCGTCGCCGCGCCCCACGCTACGTTGCCGAAGCCCGAGATGGCGATGGTCTGGCCCTTGATGTCCATGCCCGCTTTTTCGAGCATCTGGCGCAGGAAGTAAACCGCGCCGAAGCCCGTCGCTTCCGGACGAATCAGCGAGCCGCCGTAGGTCATGCCCTTGCCCGTCAACACGCCCGTGTTCTCGCGCGCCAACTTGCGGTACATGCCGTAGAGGTAGCCGATTTCGCGGCCGCCCACGCCGATGTCGCCTGCAGGTACGTCGGTCTCCGGGCCGATGTGGCGCCACAGCTCCGTCATGAAAGCCTGGCAGAAGCGCATCACCTCGCGGTCCGACTTGCCCTTGGGGTTGAAGTCCGAGCCGCCTTTCGCACCGCCCATCGGCAGGGTTGTCAGCGCGTTCTTGAAAATCTGCTCGAAGCCCAGGAATTTCAGAATCGAGGGATTCACCGAGGGGTGGAACCGCAGCCCGCCCTTGTAGGGGCCGATGGCGTTGTTGAACTGGAAGCGGTAGCCCGTGTTGACCTGCACTTCGCCCTTGTCGTCGACCCATACCACTTTGAACGTGAAGCTGCGGTCGGGTTCCACGATTCGTTCCGCAATGCGGTTGGCCTCGAATTCGGGGTGTTTGTTGTAGGTCTCCTCTACGGTCATGAGTACTTCGCGCACGGCTTGCAGGTACTCGCTCTCGCCCGGATGCTTCCGTTCGAGTTCGGTCATCAGATTGTTTACATTCATAGCTTGCAGGTGTTTTAAGGTTTTTGTTTAGAACAAATATAGGAATTATTCTTATGGATTGTAATCTTTTTGTGGATTTTTTCAGCCGGGCTCTTATTTATCCGCAAAATTCACCTTTCACTTTATAGCGACCATTCCCCGGTCCGAGCGGCCGTCGATGCAGACCCACAGCGGGCGGTCGAAGCGTACCAGCCGCAGGTATTCCCCTTCGTAGAGGGCTTCGCGGGCGTCCAATTGGTCCTGCCGGAAGATGCCGTCGCCCCGGAACGGGTTGATTGTCAGATAGCCTACGCCCAGCGAGGTGACGTTCTGGAAAAAGTGGGTTCCTTGCGAGGGTTCCACGTCGAAGTTTTCGATGCCGCATTCTACGATTACTTTCGCTTCCGATATGTGGCTCCATTTGACCGGCACCCCCAGATACGGGTCCGACGAACCCCAGCGGCCCGGGCCTACCAGGATGTAGGGGCGTTTTTCGTCGCGCAGACGTGCGTTGAGCGCCAGCAGTTCGTCGGCGATTTTCTCCGTCGCCAGCGAACTGAATTTCTCGGTCTTCACATAGACGATGTCCGCGATGTCGGCCATCTGGCCGATGCCCAGCGCGCTCTCGCCGTAAATCAGCGCATCGCTGGTCTCCGTTTCGCTCCAGTCGACCGGGCGGTTGTCCTGGCTGTCGATAATCGGGCGGATTTGCAGCAGGTTGAATATCCGTTCGCGGCCCGCGTCCACGTCCATGTTGACCGCAAATTCCACCTCCACCGGGCAGCGCATCTCCTCGGCTCCCATCGCCAGGATGTCGCGCACGATTTCCGCCAGCGGGAAAGTGTTGTACTTCAGTATGTTGTTGAACGTTATCAGCTTGCGCCCGCGGTCGTAGGGGCTGTCCGAGATGCGTTCGTTCTCGCGGTCCCACACCGACGTCGCATGGCAGGCGTTGCGGTATTCGCCCGCTTCGCTGACCGTCAGCCGGCGCAGGTTCACCGCGTCGTCTATCGACGTCCGGAATTCTTCGGGCCGCAGGCTCAGAGCCAGCACCTCCGTCTGCGTGTCGCGCAGCGCAAGTTCCGGAGTCGAGGTCTGCAATACTTTCTGCGGGTAACGGGGCGAGAAGCGCAGCGTCCGTCCGCCGTCGACCACGAGTTTGCCAAGGCCCATCGCCACGTTGCAGATGCCGTCTTCGGGCTTTTCGTCGCCGATGGGGTAGCAATTGATCGAGCGCGCCACGCCCGAGAAGGTCGGGAAGAAGAGCCCGTTCTGCTCCGTACCGCACACTTCCTGCACGATGACCGCCATCTTCTCCTCCGAAATCAGGTTCTGCGAACTCTGTATGTAGGCCCTCGACGCCGCGAAGTAGACCGAGGCATAGACGCTTTTCACGGCCCGCAGCAGGAGCCGCAGCATCTGGTCCTCGTTCTCCGTGTAGGGAATCATGTAGGTCGAGTAGATGCCCGCGAAAGGTTGGTAGTGCGAGTCTTCCAGCTTCGACGACGAACGCACGGCCAGCGGCGCCCGTACGGTGCGGATGTAGGCCTTGAGTTCTTCCTGGAGCCGGGCCGGGATGGTTGCCGTGACGAATTCCGACAGGATTTCCTCGTCGGTGCACTCCCGCGAAATGACGTATTGCAGGCCGTTCTGCCGGATGAATTCGTCGAACCAGTCGGTCGCGATGACCACCGAGCGCGGAATCATGATGCGCACCCCGTCGTGCTTGTCGTACTGGCGGTATTTGATGAGCATCGAGTTCATGAACGCCAGCCCGCGGGCCTTGCCGCCCAGCGAGCCCTCGCCGATGCGGGCGAACGCCACGGCGTCGGAATAGGTCTCCGGGTCGAAGCGCGCCACCACGCCCTGCCCAAGCAGCGTGCGGTAGTCGCGGATGAGCCCCACCAGCACCCGGCGGTGTTCTTCGACCGACGCGAAATGGCCCTTGTTGTAGCGGCGGATGGAGGCCGCCAGCGGGAAGAGCCCCCGCGAGTAGAGCCATTTGGAGAGGTGGTTCTGCGAAGTGTGGTACTCGAACGCATCGTCGGGCACCGTTGCAATCATCTGTTGCATTTGCGCCAGGTCCTTGGCCCGGCCGATGACCGTGCCTGTCTGCGGATCGCGGAACACGAAGTCGCCGAACGCGAATTCCGTCGAGATGTAGTCGTGCAGTTCCGACAGCAGCGTCTTGGAATTCTTGGCGATGAACCCGGCGCCCAGCTCACGGGCCTGCGCCCGGAATTCGACCTGCGACGATTGCAGCAGCACCGGCATCAGCGGGTTGTCCTGACGGATGCGGCGGCAGAGCGCCATGCCTGCGTCGGGCCGCTCGTCGGCTGGCTTGTCGTCGGCGTGCATCACGAATCCCACGTCCGAAATGACGCCGAGCAGGTTGTTCTTGTAGCGGTCGTAAAGTTCGGTCGCCTGGTCGTAGTTGGTCGCCAGCAGGATTTTGGGCCGGGCCCGTTTGCGCAGAATCTGCTGCTGCTCGTTGAGGGCGTCCTTCAGAAATTCGGTGTTCTGCATCAGCAGCAGACGGTACAGCTCGGGCAGATAGGTCGAGTAGAAGCGAATCGAGTCCTCGACCAGCAGAATCGCCTGCACGCCGCCTTGCAGAATGTCTTCCTCGGCGTTCATCTTGTCTTCGACCAGCTTGATGATGGCGATGATGAGGTCGTTGTTGCCGTGCCAGCAGAAGATGTAGTCGAGCCCCGAGCGGTCCTGCTCCTCGATGCGGCGGTAGATGTCTTTCGAGAACGAGGTCAGCAGTGCCACGGGTATCTGCGGGTGGCGCTGCTTGACGGTCTTGGCGAAACTGAAGACGTCCGGTTCGCCGACGTTGTACATCGTCAGGATGAAGTCGTACGAATCGTCGTCGGCCAGTACGTCGAGGGCTTCGCGCGTCGAACTCACCCGCGTGAACGAGGGCGGATTCGACAGGTTGAGGTCCAGGTACTCCTGGTTGATCTGCGATTCGATGTGGCCGTCTTCTTCGAGTATGTAGCCGTCGTAGCTGCAGCATACCAGCAGGATTTTGTGTATCCGGTACTTCATGAAGCGGTACTGCGGCCGGGTGCCGTCGGGCAGTTGTTCTTCGCGGGTCTTTTCCATAGGGCGTCTCTTTTTCGGTCGGCTGAACAAATATAAGAAAAAATGGTTATCTTTGTCTTAAGGCAGGCGCGCTTCCGCAATATTTTCGAGCGAACGTTGCGTGGGGCGGGCGCCGGCCGTGGTTACCGGTTCACCAAAATATCGTACGATGGATTCGCAAAAATATCGTTTGCAGGAGGTTGCGACCCCTGCCGCCGAGCGTGAGTGGCTCGATTTTCCCAAGACCCTCTACGAGGGTTATCCCAACTGGGTCTGCCCGCTGGACCAGGATGTTCTGGAGGTCTTCGACCGCGACAAGAACGAGCTTTTCGCCGACGGCGAGGCCGTCCGGTGGGTCGTGCGCGACAGCAGCGGCAAGGTCGTCGGGCGCATCGCCGCGTTCTACAACCGCGAGAAGGCCGCTTTGGAGGAGCAGCCCACGGGCGGGTGCGGATTCTTCGAGTGTATCGACTGCCAGCAGGTCGCCGACATGCTGTTCGACGCTGCCCGCATGTGGCTTGCCGGCCGCGGCATGGAGGCGATGGACGGTCCGATCAACTTCGGACAGCGGCGCGACTGGTGGGGGCTCCTGGTCGAGGGCTACGAGTTCCAGCCCCTCTACAAGAACCCCTACAATCCTACATATTATAAGGAGCTGTTCGAGAACTACGGGTTCAAGAACTATTTCAACCAGCACAGTTTCATCTGGCGTAAGGATGCGTCCGAGGCCAACCGCCAGATTTTCGCCCGCGCCGCGCGGCTCTATTCCACGCCCGGCTACCACGTCGAGCACATCGACATGAAAAACGTCGAGGAGGCCGCCGAGAATTTCCGCGTCGTCTACAACCGTGCCTGGGCGCTTTTCTCGGGCGTCAAGCCCATGACGCAGAGCGAAGCGCTCGACATGATGCGGGCGCTGCGTCCCATCATCGACCCCGAAATCGTCTTCTTCGCCTACTACAACCAGGAACCAATCGGTTTCTTCGTCACCGTGCCCGACCTCAACCGGCTTATCGGCAAGTTCCGCGGCAAGTTCGGGCTGTGGCAGAAACTGCGGCTGATGTGGGACCTCAAGGTGCGGCGCAAGTGCGACCGGATTTTCGGCATCATCTTCGGCATCGCGCCCGAGTTCCACGGCAAGGGGGTCGAATCGGCTATCATGGCCGAATATTGGAAATACCTCGACCGGACGGATATTCCTTACAAGACTTTGGAGCTGGCATGGATCGGCGACTTCAACCCCGTGATGAACCGCATGATTGAGACCTACGTCTGCGCGTCGCGCCACAAGGTCCATACGACCTACCGTTATTTGTTCGACCGCGACAAAGAATTCCACCGCTGCCCCCGTCTGGGGATGAAAAAGCGCGAGTAGCATCCTTTCAGCCCGAATCCGGAAACAGCCTGAAACCTTACCTGATACCATGAAAACAACCGCTTTCACCAAGTACCACATCGCCGCCGGGGCCCGCATGGCCGAGTTCGCGGGGTACAACATGCCCATCGAGTTCTCGGGCATCAACGACGAGCATCTGACCGTGCGGCAGGGCGCCGGGGTCTTCGACGTCAGCCACATGGGCGAAATCTGGGTCAAGGGGCCCAAGGCGCTCGACCTTTTGCAGCGTATTACGTCCAACGACGTGTCGAAGCTCTACGACGGCAAGGTGCAGTATTCGTGCATGCCCAACGGCCGCGGCGGCATCGTCGACGACATTTTGGTTTATCGTGTCGACGCCGAGACCTATCTGTTGGTGGTCAACGCGGCCAATACCGACAAGGACTGGCAGCATATCTGCGCCGAGGGGGCCAAGCTCGGCATGGAAGCCGGTCACGGCAAGGAACTCTACAACGCTTCCGACGAAATCTGTCAGCTCGCCGTGCAGGGGCCCCTGGCCATGAAAATCGTGCAGAAAATGTGCGCCGAACCCGTTGAGGAGATGGAGTATTATACGTTCCGCAAGATGCGGGTGGCCGGGTGTGACGCCATTCTTTCGATTACGGGCTACACCGGGTCGGGCGGCTGCGAAATCTATGTGGCCAACGAGGACGGCGACAAACTCTGGACGGCGCTTTGGGAAGCCGGGACCGAATACGGGCTGAAGAATATCGGGCTCGGTGCCCGCGACACGCTCCGGCTCGAAAAGGGTTTCTGTCTCTATGGCAACGACATCGACGACACGACTTCGCCCATCGAGGCCGGGCTCGGGTGGATTACCAAGTTCGCCGAGGGCAAGGAGTTCATCGACCGGGCGCTGATGGAGAAGCAGAAGAGCGAGGGCGTCACGCGCAAACTCGTCGGGTTCAAGATGATCGACCGCGGCATTCCGCGCCACGGCTATGCGCTGGCCGCTCCCGACGGCACGCCCATCGGCCACGTCACCTCCGGCACCATGTCGCCGTGTCTCAAAATCGGTTTCGGGCTCGGGTACGTCGCTGCCGGCTTCTCCAAGCCCGGCACCGAAATCGCCGTCATCATTCGCGACAAGGCCCTCAAGGCCCAGGTAACTCCGCTCCCGTTCGTGTAGGGGCTTGTCTTATATGCTTCAGGGCCGCCTTGCGCGGCCCTGTTTGTTCGGGTGAATAAGCGTGGTCAGAGCGTTGAAAAAAGGCCGTCCTTTTTCGGGACGGCCTTTTGAACTGAATGGCGGAATGGTTATTCTGCGGGAGTTTCGGCAGGAACTTCCTCAGCGGGAGCGGGCTCCTCGTAAGGCGTTACGTCGATCAGCTCCACGTCGAACTCCAACGCTTCGTTGGGGCCGATGCGGCCGTTGTCGCTCGAACCGTAAGCCAGTTCGGCCGGAATCCAGAGCTTGATTTTACCGCCTTTGCCGACCAGCTGCAAACCCTCGGTCCAGCCGCGGATAACCCGGTTGAGCGGGAATTCGATGGGCTCGTCCTTGTCGTAGCTGTCGGGAAGCTGCTGCTTCATCATCTCCTGCTGCTCCTTGGGACGGTTCTTGAACAACGAAGTGTCGAAAACGTCGCCCGTGCGCAGACGGCCGGTATAGTGCACCTTCACCACGTCGCGCGGGTCGGAGGGCTTCATATTCATGTCGCCGGCCTTGACCACCTTGTAGAGCAGGCCCGATTCGGTCTTCTTCACGCCCGATTTTTTCTCGATTTTCTCTAGCCATGCCTGCGATGCCTCGGCGTTCTCGGCGGGACGCTTCACCATGAAGTAGTATTGGAGATACTGGCCTACTTCGTCTTCGGTCATCTTGGGGTTCTTGTCGCGAACGTTCTGCATGCCTTCGAGCATCCACACCACCTGCAGGGGCAGGCCGCTCTGACGAACGTTGTAGCCCATGTCGGTACCGAATGCCGACGAAATTTCGTCGCGCTCCTCCTCGGTCTCGAACATTTCGGGGTCGGCGCCGTAAACGACCTGGGTCGTGTCGCCGTTGGCAAGGCGGATGCTGTCGGCTTCCTTGCGCTTGCGGTCGATGGCCTGCATGCGCTTGCCGTAGGTTTCATAGTTGAAGAAGTCCTGCAGGGTCTTGCGGGCATCTTCGTGCTTGACCGACGTCTTGCCCAGCACAGCGTTCTTGAAACTTTCGTCGATGGCCTTGTAATCGAACGGAACGTTGCTCAGCTGGTAGTTCATGCCCGCAGCGATGTTGGCACCCAATGCGTAGGAAAGGGTGTCGAATTGCGCCGTGTCGCCCATGACGACCGTCGTCTTGCGGTCGCCGCTGCAGGAAACCAGCGTCATGGCAGCGATGGCCGTTGCCAGAAGGATTTTTTTCATGGTTTTATTTTGTATAAGTGTTTGTTTCTCACTCCGAGTGACAAAGATAGTGCAAGCCGAGCGGAAAAGCAAACGAAGTTTGCATTTTCCCGAGGCGCCGCCTATCTAAACCGAGCATAGCGCAGGTAAAGTGCAAGCCGAGCGGAAACCTGTTATTCATTAGTTAGCTTTACCGTCTCCGGGCCGAATATTTGATGACGTCGATCAACTCCATTTCGTAGTAGAGCGTTGCGTTGGGGCCGATACCGAGTTCGGCATTGCCTTCAGCGCCGTAGGCCGTGGCGGCGGGTAGCCATGCGTTGATGCGGCCGCCCTTGCCTATCAGTTTCAGGCTCTCGCGCACACCGCGCTGCAATTGTCCGACGGAGCTGCGCAGCGTGTCGCCCCGCTCATAGGAGGAGTAGACTTCGTGCCCGTCGGCCGTGCGGATTACATAGCGGAGCAGCACCGTGTCGCGGTCCGAGTTGGGGAGACGTTCCTGGTCGCCCACCTCGTCGACGGTGTAGGTCACCCCCGAAGCGGTGCGGGCGTAGGCACGGTTGGATTTGGCGATGTCGAGCAGGAACTGCTCCTCGTAGGCGCGGGCTTTCTCGGGCAGGGTGTGGTTCTGAAAACGTAGGTAGCAGGTCTCCGCATCGGCCGCCGAGAGCTTCGTGGTGCCTCGGAATACGTCGCGGATTCCCTCGCAGACGGCTTCGGCGTTGAGGGTCGAATCCATCCGCTGAAGGTTCAGTCCGATGTTGAAGCCCAGCACGTAGGCGACCGAGTCGGTGTCGGTGCGGAGTTTCGCGCCGCCGCTGCCGTTCTTGGAGCAGGCGAGGGCCGTCGCACCGACGGCCAGCAACAGAATCGTCCGTTTCATCATCGCGGTTGTTTTTTGGAAAAGAGCAGAATCAGCAGGCTGCCGGCTACGGCGGCCGCGGTCGAACCCATCAGAATGGCGATTTTGCCGCGGTCGATAAGCCCCGGGTCGGTGTAGGCCAGCGAATCGACGAACAGCGACATGGTGAAGCCGATACCGCCCAGGCACGCTACGGCCAGCAGCATCCGCCACGAAGCGCCCTCGGGCATGACCGCCATTTTGGATTTCACGGCGATCCAGCTTGCAACAAAGATGCCCAACGGTTTGCCGACCAGCAGGCCGAAGAAGACGCCCATGCCCACCGAGCCGATTTCGGGCGAGAAATCGAAGATGTTGATGTATTCCAGCGAGGTGATTTCCACTCCGGCGTTGGCCAGTGCGAAGATGGGCATGATGAGGAACGTCACATAGGGAGCCAGCGCGTGTTCGAGCCGGTAGCTCATCCCCACGGATTGGGCGCCTAAGCAGGTCATCTGACGCAGGTAGAAGCGGTGCTCCTCGTTGGGGAATTCCTCGGCCGAATCCTCTACGGCCAGCAGGTGGTCGCGCAGCCAGCGCATCTTGTGGATGAAATATTCCTTGCTGTAGCGCGGCTCCATCGGAATCAGCATGGCCATTGCCACGCCCGAGAGGGTCGCATGAATGCCCGAATAGTAGAACAGCCCCCAGACGGCGATAGCGGGCAGCAGGTAGAAAATCATCCGTTTTTCGCCCATTCGGTAAGCGATGTAGACGCCCGCCATGATTAGCAGCGCCAAGAGCAGCAGTTCCGTTTGCAGTTCGCCGCCGTAGAAAAGTGCGATGACCAGGATGGCCCCGAGGTCGTCGGCGATGGCCAGCGCCGTCAGAAAAATCTTGAGCGAGACGGGCACCCGGTCGCCCAGCATCGAGAGAATGCCCACGGCGAACGCGATGTCGGTGGCGGTGGGGATTCCCCAACCGTTGGCCGCGAGCGTGCCGTGGTTGAAAAGTGCGAAAATCATCGCCGGAGCCATCATGCCGCCAGCCGCGGCGACGACCGGAAGGATGGCCTTGCGCACCGACGAGAGCTGGCCGTGGACGACCTCGCGCTTGATTTCGAGCCCGACGGTGAAGAAGAAGATGACCATCAGACAGTCGTTGATGAATTTTTCGACGGTCATCCCCTGCGGAAACGCCCAGTCGATCAGTCCGCCCGGCGAATGGACCACCAGCGAGAGGTCGGTCTCCAGCAAGTTGTGGTAATAGTCCTTGACTACGGGGAGGTTGGCCAGCAGCATGGCCACGAAGACGCAGGCCAGCAGCACGACGCCGCCAGCCCAGGGGGCTTCCGTGAAACCCCGGCTGCGCAGCGACAGCTTGTGGCTGTTGCGCACCCAGCGATACATTGAAAACAGACGCATAGCTATTTGTTTTTATTGCTTGTCATTCGATTTGAGGGTCAGGCCGCAGAGCTTCCACAAAACCCGGGCGCCTACGATGGCGTCGGTCCGGTCGGCGGGCGAGGGGGAGACCTCCACGACGTCGAACCCGATGATGCGGCGGCCCGAGCGGACGAGCGTTTCGATGAGCCACAGCGCGCGGTTGAAACTCAGCCCGCCCGGCACGGGCGTACCCGTATGGGGGCAGTTTTCCGGCGAAAGGCCGTCGATGTCGAAGCTGACGTAGACTTCCTGCGGCAGCCGTTCGACCATGCGGCGGCATTGCTGGTCCCACGTTTCGCCGCGGAACTCCGCCTCGGCGAGCGAGAGGTCGCCGAACTGCTCGACCCGCTCCGAAGCGGCGGCGAACTCGAACTCGCGGCGGCTGAAATCGCGGACAGCCACCTGCACGATTTTGGCGGCCTGCGGAATGTCGCGCAGTACGTTATACATAATTGACGCGTGCGAGAACTCGAATCCCTCGTAGGCTTCGCGCAGGTCGCAGTGGGCGTCGATATGGAGGATGCCGAACCGCTCGTGGCGTTCGGCCAGCGCTTGGAGCAACCCGTAAGGGGCGGAGTGGTCGCCGCCGACGAGCCCTACGATTTTGCCTTGGCCGAGCCAATGGCGGGCCTGTGCGGCGATGTTGGCGTTCATGGCTGCGCTGCCCTCGTTGACGCGGCGGACCTTGCGGGCGATGCTGTCGTCGTCGGGCGAACCGCCCTCTTCCAGGTGGCGGATGACCTTTTCGGCGTCGTTGCGCAGGCGCTGCGATGCCTCCTGGAGGGTGTAGTCGATGTCGGCTGTGGCGATGCCGCGGCGCCATGCGTCGGGCGACAGCGGGTCGTAGAAGTCGAGCTGCGTCGAGGCTTCGATGATGGCGTCGGGGCCGTAGGCCGTGCCGGCGCCGTAGGAGACTGTGACGTCCCACGGTGCCGAGACGAGCACCAGCGCCGCATCGTCCGGGGCGAACGGCATCCCGAAATAGGTGCCGTTGTCCACGCCCACACCGTCCGGATCGAAAGATTGTGTATCCGCAGTTTCCGCCATCATATTAATATATTAGGTCAAGTATTTGTTTCCGCGGTCAAAGGTACGCATTTTTTGTTTTTTTTCTACCTTTGGCGGAGCAATGGAAAATTCTGTCCGAAAAATAACCGTCGTTGCCGACAGCGCGATACCCTTCCTGGAAGGGGTGCTGGAGCCGTGGGCCGAGGTGCGCCGTCTGCCCGGAGCCGCAATAACTGCCGCGGACGTGGCCGATGCCGACGCGTTGATTGTCCGGACCCGGACCCGCTGCGACGAAGCGTTGCTGGGCGGGTCGCGCGTGCGGCTCGTGGCTACGGCGACCATCGGATTCGACCATATCGACATGGACTGGTGCGCTGCTAACGGCGTCCGGGTGGAGACGGCTGCCGGATGCAACGCCCGCGGAGTGCTTCAATGGGTCGCTGCCGTGCTGGTGCATTTCGCCCGCAGGCAGAGGTGGCAGCCCGCCGAAAAGTGTTTGGGAGTCGTCGGTGTGGGGCACGTGGGGGCGCTCGTAAAGGCGTATGCCGAGAGCTGGGGATTCCGGGTCGTGTGCTGCGACCCGCCGCGCGAAGCCCGCGAACATTGCGGGTTTCTGCCGCTCGAAGAAGTCGCCCGCCAGGCCGACCTGCTTACGTTCCACGTGCCGCTGGACGACACGACCCGCCACATGGCCGATGCCGCGCTTTTCCGCATCATGAAGCCCGGGGCCGTGGTCATTAACTCGTCGCGCGGCGAGGTGGTCGACGGCACGGCCTTGCTGGCCAGCGGTTTGGCCTGCGCGCTCGACGTTTGGGAACACGAACCGCACCTTGATGCAGGACTGCTCGCCCACGCAGAACTCGCCACTTCCCATATTGCGGGCTATTCCGAGCAGGGCAAGGCGACCGCCACCGCCATGGCTGTGCAGGCTGTTGCCCGGACGTTCGGCCTGCCACTCGGCGGCTGGTACCCGCCTGCGGCCGCCCCGTCGGTGCCGTGGCCCGTGGGCTGGCCGGAACTTTGCGGTTCCATCGGCAGCGCGTTCGACGTGGAGGCCGAAACCCGCCGCCTGAAAGCCTGCCCAGGGGATTTCGAGCGTATCCGCGATGCTTACGCCTACCGTCGGGAATACTTTTAGGGAAAAATTCGTACTTTTGCGCCGTTATGTATCGCAGCGTCATCAGACCTATTCTTTTCGCACTCCACATCGAGCGGGCGCACCGCACCGTGGTGTGGCTGCTGCGCCTGGTGGGATGGTTGCCTGGCGGCCTTTGGCTGCTGTCGCGCTGTTTCGCCGTCCGCCATCCGGCGCTCGGCCGCGAAGTCTTCGGGCTGCATTTCGATAACCCGGTGGGGCTGGCGGCGGGTGTCGACCGCAGCGGCGAAGCCATCGCCGGGTGGGGTGCCACCGGATTCGGATTCGTTGAAGTGGGAACCCTCACGCCGCGCCCCCAGCCGGGTAACCCGCGTCCCCGCATCTACCGGCTGCCCAAGGACGACGCGATGATTCACCGCACGGGACTGCCCAACCGCGGTCTCGAAGCGGTGATCCGCCATCTGCGCCGCCCGCGCAAGGGGGTGGTGGTCGGGTGCAACATCGGCCGGAACACCTCGACGCTCCCCGAGAACGGGCCGTCGGACTACCTCAAGCTCTTCCGCAACCTGTATCAATACGCCGATTATTTTACGGTCCACATCTGCTGCGACAATCCGGTGGAGCAGGAACCGTCGCTGGAAGAGGTGCGCAAGGAGATACTGCGCATTCTGGACCCGCTTTTCGACTTCCGCCGCGGGCAGAACCAATACCGACCCATCATGCTCAAGGTCTCGCCCGACATGTCGGACGAAACGGTCGACGTGGTGACCGACATTCTGATAGAAACCCCGCTGGACGGCATCGTAGCCACGGACGGAACTCTCGGCCGCGACGGGCTGAAGACGAGCCGTGCGGCTGTGGGCAAGGCCGGAAGCGGCCGGCTGAGCGGTGCGCCGCTGACCCGGCGGGCCGTGGAAATCGTGCACCGCATCCATACCCGCTCGGGCGGCAACTACCCGATTATCGGCGTGGGCGGAGTGATGAGCGCCGACGACGCCCGGGCCATGTTCGCCGCAGGAGCCGACTTGGTGCAGGTCTGTACGGGACTGGTGTACGAAGGCCCCCGGCTGGTCCGCGACATCTGCCGGGCACTGATAGCCGATGCGGAAGCGGCTGCGAACACGGCGGCGCCCGAAGTAGCCGAGAATACGACGGCTGCGGAGACGCCCGACACCCCGGCATCCGAAAACTGAATTCACCCTTATGAACGCTACGATTCTGACGATAGGCGATGAAATTCTCATCGGCCAGATAGTCGACACCAATTCGGTCTCGATAGCCCGCCACCTCAATGCGGCAGGAATTGCGGTCCGCGAAAAAATATCCATCGGCGACGACCGCACGCAAATCGTGGAGACGCTCCGGCATGCGCTGGCCGAATCGCAAGTGGTCATCGTCACGGGCGGGCTGGGGCCCACCAAGGACGACATCACGAAGAAGACCTTGGCCGAAATGTTCGGCAGCGAACTGGTCTGCGACCCGGCGGTGGCGGCCCATGTGGAACGGATGCTGACCGAAAGGGGCATCGAATTCAACGCGCTGAACCGCTCGCAGGCGCTGGTCCCTGCCTGCTGCACGGTGCTTTTCAACGCCCACGGCACGGCGCCGGGGATGTGGTTCGAGCGGGAAGGGCGCGTCGTGGTTTCGCTGCCCGGAGTGCCGTTCGAGATGGAACACCTGATGCAGGACGAAGTGATGCCGCGGCTCAAGGCGCGCTTTGCGCTGAAACAGATCGTCCACCGCACGCTGATTACCACGGGGCTGGCCGAATCCATGCTGGCCGCGCGCATCGAAGCGTGGGAAAACGCCCTGCCGCCCTACCTCAAGCTGGCCTACCTGCCCAATCCGGGGGCGGTGCGGCTGCGGCTGTCGGCCTACGAAGTGGATGGCGAAAGCGCAGCGCGCGAAATCGAAGGTCGTTTCGAGGAACTGCGGGTGCTGATTCCGGAACATGTGGTGGGCTACGAAACGGCGACGGTGCAGGAACTCATTCACACCATGCTGACCGAATCGGGCCGGACCCTGGCTGTGGCGGAGAGCTGCACGGGCGGGACCATTGCGGCGCGCTTCACGGCGATGCCCGGTGCGTCGGCCTATTTCCTTTGCGGAGTGGTGAGCTACAGCAACGAATCGAAAATAAAGGTGCTGGGCGTTGACCCCGGAACCCTCGAACGCCACGGCGCGGTGAGCGAAGCGACGGCCCGCGAAATGGCCGAAGGAGCCCGCCGGATGTCGGGGGCGGACTTTGCGGTGGCGACGACGGGAATTGCGGGCCCGACGGGAGGCACGGACGAAAAACCTGTGGGCACGGTATGGATGGCCGTAGCCACGCCCCGCGGCACCTTTGCTGTGTGCAGGCAATGCGGTACGGACCGCGGACAAATCATCGACCGCGCGTCGTCGCAGGCCATAGCGCTGCTGCGGGAAGAAATCGTGAAAATCAAGAATTGAGAATCGGGCATCTCGGAACAATGGGGACTGCCCCGGTTTTTTAGTTCCCGGATTTTGCCGTTTGCGGAAAAAATCGTATATTTGCAACCCGTTTTGTGCGGGAACAACTCAAATAAACCGAACGACAAATGAAAGTTTGCGAAATCACAGGCAAGGTGGCGATCGTGGGCAACAACGTCTCCCACTCGCACCACAAGACCAAGCGCAAATTCAGTCCCAATCTGAAAACTAAGCGCTTCTGGTCGGAACAGGACGGCCGCTGGATCACCCTCAAGGTAACCGCCGCCGGCATGAAAACCATCAACAAGAAAGGGCTCGAGGTCGCTCTGCGCGAAGCCGTGGCTCCGAAGAAAGTCTACTAAAAATCACCGTCACAATGGCTAAGAAAGGCAACCGCGTGCAGGTAATCCTGGAATGCACCGAACAACGCGAGAGCGGTGTGGCCGGAATGTCCCGCTACATCACCACCAAGAACAAGAAGAACACCCCCGACCGTCTGGAACGCCGCAAGTACAACCCGTTCCTCAAGCGTGTCACCCTTCACCGCGAAATCAAATAACATAGAACCCCATGGCAAAGAAAGTAGTCGCTACACTGAAGACCGGCACGGGCAAGAACTTCACCAAGTGCATCAAGATGGTCAAGTCGGAGAAGACCGGAGCCTACATGTTCAAGGAAGGTATCGTTCCCAACGAACAGGTCAAGGATTTCTTCGCAGAAGAGAAGAAATAAGTATTTTAGGAGCAAGTCTCTTAAATACAAAGGGCATCCCGAGGGATGCCCTTTGTATTTTGAATGAATAGTGAATAATTGTTTTTTTTCGGGTTGCCTGTATTTATTCATTATTGATTAGAACCGGTGCACGGCCCGGACGAGGAACTTGCTGGATTTGGGAATCTCGACCAGGTAGGGAGGCTGGAGGTCGAGGTGCGAAGTGAGGGCCTCCCTGTCGTTCTTTTCGGTGGATGAAAAGTAATAGACCATCCGGTCCATACGCTTGCCGCCGTGCGAACGCAAGGCGTCGTTGAACCGGTTGCGGGCCTGCCGGCTGCTGCGGACCCGCGACCCGCCGTGGTAACCGTGGCCGATGGCGAGCAGCTCGTCGATAGCGGGCAGGTACCACCCGTCGCCGTGGCTGCGGCACCACTTGAAAGCGGGGAAGTCGTCCCACGAAAGGTTGTTGGCTTCGATATAACGCTCCAAAGTCGCCATGTTTTCCAGACCGTCGTTGGCGCTGGCAGTGCCGACGGTGCGCAAATCGGGCTTGCGGAAGATGCTCCACGGTAACATCGCCTCGTCGAGTGAAATGACAAGCCCGTGCCGTCCGTTCGCTTCGACGTAACATACAATGCCCTGCACGCCGTTGCGGTTGTAATAGTCGCCGACACGGAGCGGTCCGTCGGGGATGGAAGCCGTTGGCTCGGGCAGTGTGGGTGCTGGGGTTTCTGCTGGAGCGGTTGGTGCAGTCGGAGGGATGCTCTCGGGTGCTTCGGCCGGAGTTTTTGCAGGTGCTTCTGTGGGATGGAGTGCTGCGGCCGGGGCGAAGACCTCTTCTTCGCCGTTGGCGTAACGGATCGACCGGACGTCGCCGAGCGGCAGGACGTAAGTGGGCCCGTCGGGGTTGGAAGCGCGCTTGTAACGGATTTCGGTCGGGGATATTTCGGTGACCCGGGCTTCGATGCGCGCCGAATCGCGCCGGACGATGAGGTCCTGCGCCGACGCCGACGCGAGAACCCCCAAAGCGGCCCAAACGAAAAGAAGTGTCTTTTTCATGGTTGAGGAATGACTATATATAAACAAAGGTAAGGAATTTTTTTTGTTATCTTTAACTATGCCGAAGATACTTTGTCCTGCACATGGGGGGGTGAAAAATACCTTTCACTTTTCACCTTTCAACTTTTACCTTATTTATTCGTATCTTTGCCAAACAGATTCCCCTTGGGGACAATTCGTGCGAATATGGCGATTTTCGATATTTTCAAAAAGAAATCCGGCGACCCGGCCCGGCCCGACGAAGGCAGCCGCGACGGTCGGGAAACATCCGCTGCGGGTCAGAAAGAACTTGATGCGGGGCTGGAGAAGACCAAGGCCGGGCTGTTCAGCAAACTGACCCGTGCCGTGGCGGGACGTTCGACTATCGACGCGGAAGTGCTGGACGACCTGGAAGAAGTGCTTGTGACCTCCGACGTGGGGGTGGAGACGACCGTCAAGATTATCCGCCGCATCGAAGAACGGGCTGCCCGCGACAAATACATGAATGCGTCGGAACTGCAAAACATCCTGCGCGAAGAGATAACCGCCCTGCTGGAACAAGCCCACGGTACGGCCGACAATTTCGGGCTGGATGCCCGGCCCGGCGAACCCTATGTGGTGATGGTGGTGGGGGTGAACGGTGCGGGCAAAACCACGACCATCGGAAAGCTGGCGGCGCAACTCACCAAGGCGGGCCGCAAGGTGTGGATAGGTGCCGCCGATACGTTCCGTGCGGCCGCCATCGACCAACTCAAGGTATGGGCCGACCGTGCGGGCGCCACGATGATCCGGCAGGAGATGGGCTCGGACCCGGCGTCGGTGGCGTTCGACACTCTGACCTCAGCCAAGGCCAACGGAGCCGATGTGGTGCTGATAGACACGGCGGGCCGGCTCCACAACAAAGTGGGGTTGATGAACGAACTCACCAAAATCCGCAATGTCATGGCCAAGGTCATTCCGGGAGCGCCGCACGAGGTGATGCTGGTGCTCGACGGCTCGACGGGCCAGAACGCGTTCGAGCAGGCGCGGCAATTCACGCAATCGACGCAGGTGACCTCGCTGGCCATCACCAAACTCGACGGCACGGCCAAAGGAGGCGTGGTAATCGGCATCAGCGACCAGTTCCGCATTCCGGTGCGCTATATCGGCATCGGCGAGGGCATCGACCAACTGAAGATGTTCGACCGCCGCGAATTCGTCAACGCTCTGTTCGGCCATGAAAAAGATTAACGTTGTCACTCTTGGCTGCTCCAAGAACACGGTCGACAGCGAACATCTGATGGCGCGGCTGGCGGCGGCTGGCTACGAAGTACTCTGGGACAGCGACCGCACGGATGCCAAGACGGTGGTAATCAACACCTGTGGATTCATCGGCGACGCCAAACAGGAATCCATCGACATGATACTCCGCGCCGCGGAAGCCAAGAAAGCGGGCCGCATCGAACGGCTGTTCGTCATAGGCTGTCTTTCGGAACGCTACGCGGACGAACTGCGGGCCGAAATCCCCGAAGCGGACGACTATTTCGGCGCCCGTGACTGGGACGGCATCGTCCGCGCGCTGGGCGCTGCCGAAAATCCGGAGCTGGCGACCAGCCGTCATCTGACGACGCCGGGCCACTATGCCTATCTGAAGATTTCGGAGGGCTGCAACTGGAAATGCGGCTACTGCGCCATCCCGCTTATCCGCGGCCCCCATGTGTCGGTGCCGATGGAAGTGCTGGAAGAAGAAGCTCGGAAGCTGGCGGAGCAGGGGGTGCGCGAACTGATTGTCATAGCGCAGGACACGACCTACTACGGGGTGGACCTGTATGGGAAGCGGATGCTTGCGGAACTGCTGCGCCGGCTGTGCCGCATCGGGGGTATCGAATGGGTGCGGCTCCACTATGCCTATCCGACGGGGTTTCCCGACGACGTAATCGAGACGATGGCCGCCGAACCGAAAATCTGCAAGTATCTGGACATCCCGTTCCAACACATAGCAGACAACCAACTCTCGGCGATGCTGCGACGCCACACCAAAGCCGAAGCGATGGAACTGATAGGGCGCCTGCGGCGGGCCATTCCTGACCTGGCGCTGCGCACGACGCTGCTGGTAGGCTATCCGGGCGAGAGCGAAGCGGACTTTGCGGAGCTGGAAGCGTTCGTGCGCGAGGTGCGCTTCGAGCGGCTGGGGGTATTCGCGTATTCGGAAGAAGAAGGGACCCATTCGGCACTGCATCTGCGCGATGACGTGCCGGAGGAAGTGAAACAGGACCGGGTGGAACGCATCATGGCGCTCCAACGCGACATATCGCTGGAAAACAACCGCCGCCGGGTGGGCCGCACGGAACGGGTGGTGGTGGACTCGCGGCAGGGCGACCACTATGTAGGTCGCACGCAATACGATTCGCCGGAAGTGGACCAGGAGATACTGATTCCGGCGGCCGGACGGCGTCTTCTGCGCGGACGCTTCTATGACGTGAAAATAACCGCGGCGGCGGACTATGACCTCTACGGCGAACCTGCGGTGAAATAAATTTTGCGGATTCCCGTTTTTATTGTACCTTTGAAGACAGAACACGGAACACTCTACCGCAAGCCATGGCCGACAAAAGCGTCATACAGAACATCGAGGCCCGTGTCCGGCAACTGATCGGCGAACACCGGCGGCTCAGCGGAATCTGTGCCGAACTGACCGCCGAACGCGACGCCCTGCGCAAGGAAAACCGCGCGCTGGAAGAACGCAACCGTGAGCTGGACGCCGAAGTGGCCCGGATGCAGCTGACCGACGGTCTGGCTGGCGGGAGTACGAACCGGGACAAGGCGCGGGCACGCGTCAACCGACTGATGCGGGAGGTGGACAAGTGCATAGCGCTGCTCGAACGCCCCGACGTGGAGCCGGACCGGGAAAACGAATGACCGGGGCGTAGTACGGGATGACTTGGCGCCGGAACCAAAAAACGAACAGGAACCGGCACGGGAACGGGAGAAAGACCCGGAATCGGACAGCCCGGAGGAAAAGTCGGCGAGAACCGGAAGTCCGGGGCCGGATGAAAACCGGGAGGAGAGGCCGGGACCTTAGCGGCCCGGGAGCTGGGAGAAGAGAGACAAAACGCAGAAAGCGATGGCCAAACAGGCGATAACGCTCAAAATAGCGGGCAAGAACTACCCGTTCACCATCGAGAGCGGCAAGGAAGAAGCCTACCGGCTGGCCGAACGCGAGGTGAACAACTATCTGGCGCTGATAAAGCAACAGAAAATCCGCAACTGGTCGGAACAGGACTACCTTGCGATGGCGGCGCTGAAATTTGCCATAGCCAATGTGAAGACGCGCCTGGACCGCGAACCGGATGCGGACGACCTCGGCCGGCTGGAACGGCTGGACGACGAACTGGATGCGTACCTGAACTCCCCGGGGGAGTGACGTTCTTTACCATACGGAAGAATCTACCCGCATAGATTCCTTACAGCTTTGCGAAACTGAACACTTCTTACATCGGAGCAACTCGCGACGCTTCAAAATCAGGCCTCGTACCCGCAAGGGGAGCACGCTCCGGCGTGCCGGTGGAAGGTTGCGATTGTCGGAGCCTCCGCACATGACTTATCTTGCAGATTCGTCAAACAAGACTAAGGAATCCTATGCGGATTTTTTGATACACCGGGAACTCCGCGCACCGTCCGCAAGGGGACGGCGCGGGAGAACCCGACAATATTTTTAACCAACTAAAGCAGAAGATACTCGATGGATACCATTATCTGGGCAGTCGTCTCGGCTGTCGGCGCTGTGGCGGTCTATGCCGCGGTCACCAACATGGTGGCCCGGACCTCGATCCGCAAGCGCCGCGAAACGGCCCTCCGGGAAGCCGAAGCCGAAGCCGAAATGATCAAGAAGGAACGAATCCTTCAGGCCAAGGAAAAGTTCATGCAGCTCAAGAGCGAGCATGACCGCCAGTTCAACGAACGCAATCAGAAGATTGTGCAGACCGAACAGGAAATCCGCCGCATTGAACAAAACATACAGAACCAGCAGCGCGAACTGGAAGCGAAGCTGCGTGCGAACGACGAACTCAAGGAACAGATGCAGAACCAGATGCAGCTGCTCGACCACAAACGGGAAGAGATCGACCGCCTGCACCGCGAGCAGAACCTGCGTCTGGAACAGATTTCGGGCATCAGCTCGGAAGATGCGAAGAACATCCTAGTGGAAAACATGAAGGCCGAAGCCAAGAGCGAAGCGGCGGCCTATGTGAACGAAACCATCGAAGAAGCCAAGATGACCGCGGCCAAGGAAGCCAAGCGAATCATCGTGGCGTCGATACAACGCGTGGCGACGGAGACAGCCATCGAAAATGCGGTGACGGTCTTCAACATCGAAAGCGACGAAGTAAAAGGCCGCATCATAGGCCGCGAGGGCCGCAACATCCGTGCGCTGGAAGCTGCGACGGGCATCGAAATCATTGTGGACGACACGCCGGAGGCTATCATCCTCAGCGGATTCGACCCGGTACGCCGCGAAATCGCCCGCCTGTCGCTGCACCAGCTGGTGACCGACGGCCGCATCCACCCGGCCCGCATCGAAGAAGTGGTCTCCAAGGTGCAGAAACAAATCGAAGAAGAGATTGTGGAGGTGGGCAAACGCACGACCATCGACTTGGGAATACACGGTCTGCATCCGGAACTCATCCGCATGATAGGCAAGATGAAATACCGCTCGTCGTATGGCCAGAATCTGTTGCAACATGCCCGTGAGACGGCGAATCTGGCGGGAATCATGGCGTCGGAACTGGGGCTGAATCCCAAAATCGCCCGCCGTGCGGGACTGCTGCATGACATAGGCAAGGTGCCCGATGACGAACCCGAACTGCCGCACGCAATCATCGGCATGAAGCTGGCCGAGAAATTCAAGGAAAAACCCGAAGTTTGCAACGCCATCGGAGCCCACCACGACGAAGTGGAGATGACCTCGCTCATCGCTCCGATCATCCAGGTGTGCGACGCCATATCGGGAGCCCGGCCGGGAGCCCGCCGCGAAGTGGTGGAGAGCTACATCAAGCGGCTGAAAGAGATGGAGGACATCGCGCTGTCGTACCCGGGAGTGGTGAAGACCTATGCGATTCAGGCGGGCCGCGAACTGCGTGTGATTGTAGGCGCCGACAAACTGACCGACCTGGAGTCGGAGAGCCTGTCGCACGACATAGCCAAGAAAATCCAGGATGAAATGACCTATCCGGGTCAGGTGAAGATAACGGTCATCCGGGAAACGCGGGCGGTGTCATACGCGAAATAAGCGGGTGCCGACTAGGATCGCCAAAAAATATCGGAAGCAACCGAAAATCCGCAAAAGAGTAGGTACTGATTAATTGTTTAACTCAAACATTTTGTATTATGGATTTTATCAAGTCCGCTTTCAACGTATTTCTGAACGCTGTGAAAGGCCAGTATTTTGACTTCAAGGGCCGCACGAACGTAGCCGATTTCTGGAAATTCGTGCTGGTTGCCTTTGTAATCAACATCGTGCTGGGAATCATCGACGGCATTATCGGCATGCGACTTCTTTCGGGTCTGTTCGGCCTGGCCATCCTGTGCCCGATGCTGGGTATCGGTGTCCGCCGTCTGCACGACATGGGCAAGAGCGGCTGGTTCTATCTGATCAGCCTGATCCCGTTGGTGGGAGCCATCCTGCTGATTTACTGGTGGTGCCAGCCCTCGCAGGCCGAAGCCAACAAATGGGGCAACGCCGCAGCCTAAGCGCCGACGCTCCGAATGCAAAGTCCGCCTTGAGAGAAAGGCGGACTTTTTTTGTCGCATCTTTCGTAACTTTGCCGCATGAATATGGACCTGCACACCTATATTGAAACCGAAATCCTGCCTCGCTACGAGGCATTCGATGCGGCCCATCGGACGGACCACGTCCGAATGGTAATCGCCCGAAGCCTTGAACTGGCCACTCACTATGAAGTGGATGCGGAGATGGTTTACACGGTGGCGGCTTATCATGACCTTGGGCTGGCGGACGGACGGGAGCGCCACCACCTTCGGTCGGGCGAATTGCTTGCAGCGGACCGGAACCTGCGCCGCTGGTTCTCGGAGGAGCAAATAACCGTCATGCGCGATGCGGTGGAAGACCACCGGGCGTCGTCGGACCATGCGCCCCGCACGATTTACGGCCGCATAGTGGCCGAAGCGGACCGCTGCATCGAAATCGGGACGGTATTGCGGCGGACGATTCAATACGGACTGGAACACTATCCGGAACTGGACCGCGAAGGACAATACGCCCGCTGCTGCGAACACCTCCGGCGAAAATATGGCGACGGCGGCTATCTGCAACTTTGGATTCCCCATTCGGAAAACGCCCGGCGGCTCGAAGAACTGCGGGCGCTGATGGGCGATGCGACGGCTCTGCGCGCACGGTTCGCCGCGATATACGAAGAAGAAACGGGACGGTAAGACGCCTATTCGACCTTGGAAGGGAAGTACTTCATATACTGCACCCGCTGGAAAAGCGCGTTGCCGATCTGGCCGTAATTCAGCTTGCCGTAAAACTGGTCGAGCGACGAAAAACCGTGGCGCTCCGCCCACTCGTCGATGAACCGGCCGATGGCCTCGATGACCTCGTAACCGCAGAGATGGATGGCGGTGCAGACCTGGACGGCGCGGGCACCGCATAAAAGCGCTTTGACGGCGGCTTCGCCATTGTGAACCCCGGTCGAAACGGACAAATCCAATTCGGGAATCATGGAAGAACAAAGCGCTGCGCTGCGCAGGACGTTGCGCAACTCCGAGGGCGCGCTGAAAGGATCGCTGGCGACGAAGCGAAGGTGCTCGATGTCGATGTCGGGCTCGAAGAAGCGGTTGAACAGGACCACGCCCCGGGCCCCGCAATGTCGCAGGGTCTCGGCCATGGCCAAGACGTTGGTGAGCCGCATGGGCAGCTTGACGGAAACGGGAACGGAGATCGCGGCGGTTACCTGCCGGACGATGCCGGCGTATTCGCACTCGATTTCCTGTGCGGGACGGCAAGGGTCGGCGGGCTGCAAAAAGATGTTCAGCTCCAAGGCGGAAGCCCCGGCATCGACCATGGCCACGGCGTAATCGGTCCACGCAGCTCCGGCCGACATGCAATTGATGCTGGCGATGACCGGAAGTCCGGTCCGGCGGGCGTCGCTTATCAGCCGGAGGAATTCGAGTTTGTACGCGTCGTCGAGATAACGCTCGAGGTATTCGCCCGAATCGCCCATACCCTGCGGCTCGAAATCGGAAGCGGCGGCCTGCCGCAGCACCTGCTCCTCGAAGATGGACTTGAGCACGACGGCCCCGGCCCCGAAAGCGGCGCACTTCTGGATGTTGGCGGAAGTGGCGGTATAGGGCGAACTGGCGACGATGACCGGAGAGGAGAGCTCCAACCCGAGGTAATGCGTTTTCATGGATGGCGTTTTAAGAAAAGCCCCGCCATTATTATGCCGCACTTTTAACGGAGACAAAAAAACTTCGGTCCAGTTCGGACCGAAGTCATACGCTTTGCGGGGCCGTATCAGAACGGGAGGTCGTCGACCTCGGCGGCGGGCGCCGAAGCGAAAGACGGCTCCTCGGGGATGGGCGGCATGTCGGGCATCGGCGCGGCGGGCGCCTCGGCCTGCTTGGGCTGGAGCCGCCAAGCCCGGATGTCGGTATACCAACGCCCGTTGTATTCGCGCGACTCGATATTGACGGAGATGCTGTAAGCGGCGCCCTCGCGCAGCTTGGCGGCATCGTCGGGACGGTTGAAGAACGTGACGCAAATCTTGCGCGAGAACTGCCCGCCGTCGTTGTACTCGAAGACGACGTCCTGCCGCTGCCACTCGCCGCGGGCCGAAGTGCCCTTGGTGACGGGCATTATTTTGTAAACGGTTCCTTCGAATTCCATAAATATGAAGTTTGTTTAATGTCGCAAAGGTAGCAATTTTTCGCCACTTTTCGCAAGCACGGTTCAAAAATGCGTTCGCCGGACGGGTCTCCTGTCCGGTTACAGATAGCAAAAAGGCCGCAACCTGCAGGTTGCGGCCTCTGCTGTGGGCCCAGAGGGGCATGATTCCATGGTTCGAGGATGTCGAATCCCTTCTGTTTTCATTTGAAACATAGTGCAATCCGGCTGAATTTTCGGGTGCGGAATGCTATATTTCATAGTTTCCGTACTTTTTGAGCGATGCCTCACCGTGAGTGTTTGTTCGTGGCGAAAAAAATTCCTATTTTTGCGGTGCTTGGGTTGCACTCCCAAGCAGACATATCGGAAAGTGTTTTCGCTTTTGTCCTAAGTAGGGAATGTGGTAATTTCAAGACTGAAGGACGACGAACAGCACTCATTTCTTGTTTAGATGTTGGCAGGGATGCGTTCTGCATCCCTATATCCCATATCTATTCAAGTGTGGGGTATTGCGTCGTTTATTTCAGTCAAGGTCATACCACAACCTCCTACTTGATAAACGAAATCAGCTCCACACTTTCTTTTTGCGCATATCCCGCCGCATAGGAGTTGTACGGCAATAGAATTTGAAACTCAAAACCTCAAATTTAATTGCTATGAAAAAAACAGTTTTTTTCGCCGCACTACTCGTCGCGGTAACCTTTTCAGCGTACTCGCACGACAACTGCGAACTGATCAATTCGCCCGACAAAAAGCCATTGACTATTACGGTCGAAACTCCGGGTACGCTGTTGCAGCAGCTGGCTGACTACTACAAAACCGAAATAACAGAATTGACCGTTATCGGCAATCTGAACGATGAGGATTATGAGACGCTAAAAAATCTTCCGAATCTCGCAGTCCTCGATATGGAAAATGCGAATTTGGAGGTGCTGCCGTCTTTTAAATTCTCCGGAACGTCGTTGACATCCGTTAAATTACCAAAGACACTGAAAGCTATCGAAAGCTACGCATTCTCCAAATGTAGCAGATTGACAAGTGTAACGATTCCTGACGGCGTAACGTCAATTGAGATGTGCGCATTCTCCGATTGCATCAGGCTGACAAGCATCACGATTCCCAGCAGTGTGACGTCGATCGGGAACTGGGCATTCTCCAGTTGCTGGAACCTGACAAGCATCACGATTCCCGACGGCGTGACAGAGATCGGATACTCCGCATTCCAAGATTGCAGCAACCTGACAAGCATCACGATTTCCGACGGTGTGACGTCGATTGAAGACTTCGCATTCTACTGTTGCCGCAGCCTGACAAGTATCTATTGCAAGGCAATGACGCCGCCGAGTGTCTGTGCCAATACTTTTAGAGGTGTTAGCACAATGTTGACCTTGTATGTCCCGATAGGCAGCAAGACGGCGTATGCTACGGCTGACGGATGGAAATATTTCAGAATAATAGAAACCCAATTTTAATACTTTTACAATATGAAATGATTAGATGCAATTATCAAAGTACCAATGTACTACGTGGACATCTCTGAGAAAATCGTTAAGCAGGGAAAACGCGAGGTAGGGGCCATGCTGGCGAACTCCATATGTGCTCCGTTTTGAAAGTTCCGGCAGGTACAACCAATGCCTACGAAACAACAACGATTGGAAAAAATTTTCGAATATTTTTGAAATGGATTGATTATGAAAGATGAAAGTTCTAATGAATATTATTCATTACGTTGTGCTGTGCAAGAAATAATTTCAAAAAGCGAAAGTACAATTGGGCAAAAGAGCACAACGATAGCCAGTGGATTATTGGGCATCTCCGTTGCCATTTTGCCCTTTCAGGAGGAATACGTTAGTATCCCCCTTTCGCTGATGTCGGTTGGTTGGATTTTTCTATGCTCGAGTATTATTGGAAATCTTATCAGTATTCTTGTAGCAAAGCGACAAGCAACAAAAACACTTGATGCTATTGATGATCTAATACAAAAGGATAAAGAGTATGAGCATAAAACCATGTATGATTTGGTATGCCGTAGAAATAAATATACCGATCGCTGGAATATCATATCCGTTATACTTTTACTCCTTGGAATCGTATTTACCTTATTGTCAGTCTTATTAAATAATTAAAATTATGAAAAAAATTACAGATGATCAAATCTCAAACATGCCCTTGGACAAAAAGAAAATTACCGATGGCCAAACCATGCCAAGACCCATGCCCGTCGCAAATTCTCAACGTCCTAATACGAGTAATTCCAAAACCTCGAAAAAGTAATATGAAATCCGCCCTGTCGTGATGGGGCGGATTTTTATTTCCGTAACATCTGGAAATAAAAAGAGGCTACCCATCGGTTCAAACTCTTTTGCTGTAAATTTTGCGGCGGGCAAAAGAAAAGAGGCTGCAAATGCTTGCAACCTCTTTTTGTCGGAGTGGGCCCAGAGGGGCATGATCCCACGACCTTCGGATTATGAGTCCGCTGCTCTGACCGACTGAGCTATGGGCCCGGACGGGCGGAAGACCGCCCGAAGACGGCTGCAAAGATAGAAAAACAATCCGGAATGCGCAAATACGGAGCGCCGAAAAAAGAACGATGCGGGAGCCGGAACATACGAGGGGTGGCGGCGGGGGATTCGATTGGGGTGTAACCCTATGGGGGGGGCAAGGCGGCCCCGTTATTTTGACGGGCGGACGAAAATAAATGCGGATTGTGGATGGGAATCGCGAATTTTTATTACCTTTGTGGCGCGAAAGCACAAACCAAAAAACAAAAACGACAAATGAAAAAGGGTATTCATCCGGAGAATTATCGTTTGGTGGCGTTCAAGGACATGTCGAACGACCACGTGTTTTTGTGTCGGTCCGCCGTTTCGACAAAAGAGACCATCGAAGTGAACGGCGAAACCTATCCCGTGTATAAGATGGAAATTTCCAACACCTCGCACCCGTTCTACACGGGCAAGATGAAGTTGGTAGACACCGCCGGTCGCGTCGATAAGTTTATGAGCCGCTACGCAAAACGCTACGATAAGAAGAACGCGAAGTAAGAAAAACTCGCGAACGAGAGAACGGACGGGCCGCACGGAATTGCGGCCCGTTCTGTATTCAGGGGTCTGCCAAGGGGGTTGAGGAAACTTGCTGAGAGGGCTTGGGAGCGCGAGGATAGACGCTCGCTTATTTGCGCTCGCTGAACTCGGCCTTGATGCGGTCGATGGTCCGGCCGCCGATGGCGAACGAACTGTCGGGCAACTCCTTGACGGAGACCATGAAGAACTGCTGCGGAATGGAAGTGGCTTCGGCCGCGGCGAAAGTGACCTTTTCGATGAGGAGCTGTTTCTGTGCGGCGGTCAACGGACCGCACTCGACGGAGATATAAGGCATGGCGGGAAATGATTGTTTCGGTCAAAGATACGACATAAAATCCGAATGATGCCCAACGAGGACAGATAAAGCCGGAACTTGTCCGGACGAAACGATTTTTGAACAACATCGAACAATAATCCATATCTTTGCGAAGACCAAGCAAAAAAAGGAAAAGATGAAAAAGTATCTGATTGTAACGGCGCTGTTGCTGTGCGCACTGACGTCGTGCGTGCGCAAACGGGTGGTGCTCGACATGGCGGGCCAATGCGATTCGCTGTCGGGCGTGGTGAGCGAAAAAGATTCGCTGATAAGCCTTGTATTTGAAGACATACACGCCATAGCGGGCAATCTGGCGGAAATCAAGATGCGCGAGAATCTGATAACGATACCGGAAGACGGCGAAGGCGGAACCCGTCCGATTCGGCAGATAAACAGCGATATAGAGGCGATAGACCGACTGCTGGAAGAAAACCGGACGAAGATAGCGTCGCTGCAGAATGCGGCCGGACAGCTCCGGAAATCGAACATCAAGGTAGGGGCTCTGGAGAAGATAATCGTCGACATGGAAGACCAGCTGTCGAAGAAGACGGCCGAAGTGGAAACCCTGCGCGGAGAACTGACCGAACGCGAACGGGAGGTGGAACAACTGCTGGGCCGCCTGGCCGAAGGCGAAGCCGTGGCAGCAAAGCTTGGGGAAGAAAACACGTCGCTGGAAAACCGGCTGAACACCGTTTACTATATAGTGGGCGCGGAAAGAGAACTGCTCGATGCGCAGATTCTCAGCAAAGAGGGCTTTATCGGCCGCACGCTGACCGTGAACCGCAACGGCGCGATGGATAGCTTCACGCAGGCCGATGCGCGGCTGCTGACGGAAATCCCGGTGGGGTGGAAGAAAGCGACCGTTGTGACGACGCACCCGCGGGACAGCTACGAACTGGTAACGGGACTGGACAAACGGGTGGAGAAACTGCGAATCAACGATCCGGAACGGTTCTGGGAATCGTCGAAAGTGCTGATAATAAGTGGCAAATAAAATGATGCGCTTTGGAACGGCCCCTGCTTCGGCGGGGGCTTTTTTGTGGGTGGATATTGCCGGGAGCGCTTTAGGCGCGGATTGTTATGAAGTGCTTGGCGGGGCGGCTATTTGTCGGAAACGTAGACATTGAGGTCGACCCATTGACCGGACGAAAGCTGCTCGGCGTGTAGCTCGACCCTGTCGAGCGACATTCCGAGCCGCAAAGGAATGCCGTTGCTGGGGAGGTTGCCTGTGGCGCAACGAATCTCGATGCGCCGCATGCCGAACTCCCCGAAAGCGATGTGCCGGAGCGCGCGAACGGCGGCGGTGACGATACCCCGGTGCTGGTACTCCTCGCAAAGCCAATAACCGATTTCGATGGTACGGGTGACGGGGTCGGCGGACTTGAATCCGATGAGTCCGGCGAAAAGAGCGCCGGCGCGGATGGTATAGACAGGGTTGGCGGTATCGGCGAGCGCGGATTCGACGAATGCGCGGGTATCTTCCTCGCGCAAAGTGAGGGCGACGAACGGCAGCCACAATCCGAGGTAAGGACGCTGGGTGTCAATGGCGCGGAAAATATCGGATGTGTCGCCGGGCTGCAAGGGCCGGAGCGCGTAAGGACCGAAAAGGGGAATCATGGCGGAGACTTTTGACAAAGATACGAAAAGTCGAGAACAGAAGCAAGCGATAGCTTGTTTATGCCGAGACGAAGTATCTAAGACAAAGTCAAAGGTAACGCAACCGGACGGAAAGACCAAGAGCCTGCTTATAATATAAGGTATGGACGGAAGCGGAGGGCGGGGACGGAAGGACGGGAGCGAACGGAAAAGGAGCCGATGATATTTTTCGGGCAATCTGTTGCGGAATTCAAAAAAATTTCTACCTTTGCACCCGGTTTCGTCCCGCAACGGACGGACCGCACGAGGTTCTTTGAGAAAGATGAAAAAGTAGAAAAAAATCCATTGAATATTTGCGCAATCAATTTTTTATACCTACTTTTGCAATCCAAAACGGTTGATTCTGCCGATGTAGCTCAGTTGGCCAGAGCAGCTGATTTGTAATCAGCTGGTCGGGGGTTCGAATCCCTCCATCGGCTCGGAAAGCCGACGCGAGGGGGCCGAGCGAAAGGGCCGGAGAGGTCCGAGGCCGGAGAAGTGGAAAAGAGGAGGGGCGAATGAGCTTCGGAACTCTTGGAAGCGGAATCGGCGATGAAGACGGAGCCTTGGTCTGAAAGGCCCGGCGGAACGACACCTCTTCGGAGGAGAAAAAAGGGAAGTTACCAGAGCGGTCAAATGGGGCAGACTGTAAATCTGCTGGCGTACGCCTACGGTGGTTCGAATCCATCACTTCCCACTTGAGAAAACCGGTTGGAGTTGCAAAACCTTCGGATGTCGCTGCGAAGCGACGGCGCGCAAGGGGAGTTGCTCCGATACGGTATATTTTTGCGGATACGGCCCTGCGGGGCACGGAGAAGCGGAATTTGCGGAAGTAGCTCAGTTGATAGAGCATCAGCCTTCCAAGCTGAGGGTCGCGAGTTTGAGCCTCGTCTTCCGCTCTGAGGGCGGGCAGTGCCGGAAATCCTTTCGGGAGAGGGGACGGGGCGTTGCCGCCTATGGCGCGAAATGGATTTCGGAACTTTGAAACTTTTAACAGAACTTAATACTTAAACACTATGGCAAAAGAAAAATTCGACCGCTCGAAACCGCATGTCAACATCGGTACCATCGGTCACGTAGACCACGGTAAGACGACCCTTACCGCTGCAATTACGACCGTTCTTGCTAAGAAAGGTCTGTCGGAACTGCGCTCGTTCGACTCGATCGACAACGCACCCGAAGAGAAGGAACGCGGTATTACGATCAACACCTCGCACGTAGAGTATCAGACGGCCAACCGCCACTATGCTCACGTAGACTGCCCGGGTCACGCCGACTATGTGAAGAACATGGTAACGGGTGCCGCTCAGATGGACGGTGCCATCCTGGTAGTTGCCGCAACCGACGGTCCCATGCCCCAGACCAACGAGCACGTGCTGCTCGCCCGTCAGGTGAACGTGCCGAAGATCGTCGTTTTCCTGAACAAGTGCGACATGGTGGACGACCCCGAGATGCTCGACCTGGTCGAGATGGAGGTTCGCGACCTGCTTTCGAAGTACGACTATGATGGCGACAACGCCCCCATCATCCGCGGTTCGGCCCTCGGCGGTCTGAACGGCGAGCCGAAGTGGGAGGAGAAGGTCATGGAGCTCATGGCTGCCGTCGACGAGTACATCCCCCTGCCCCAGCGCGAGAACGAGAAGCCTTTCCTGATGCCTATCGAGGACGTATTCTCGATCACCGGCCGCGGTACCGTGGTTACGGGTCGTATCGAGACCGGTATCATCCACGTGGGTGATCCCGTCGAGATCATCGGTCTGGAGGAGAAGACCCTCACCTCGACCTGCACCGGTGTCGAGATGTTCCGCAAGCTGCTCGACGAGGGCGAGGCCGGCGACAACGTAGGTCTGCTGCTCCGCGGTATCGACAAGAAGGAGGTTAAGCGCGGTATGGTTATCGCCAAGCCCGGCTCGATCACCCCGCACACGGAGTTCACCGCCGAGGTCTACATCCTGAAGAAGGAGGAGGGCGGCCGCCACACGCCGTTCCACAACAACTACCGTCCCCAGTTCTACCTGCGTACGATGGACGTAACGGGTGAGGTTCACCTGCCCGCCGGCGTCGACATGGTAATGCCGGGCGACCACGTGACCATCACCGTCAAGCTGATCTACCCCGTAGCCCTGAACGAGGGTCTGCGTTTCGCAATCCGCGAGGGTGGCCGTACGGTGGGTGCAGGTCAGATCCTGTCGATCGTGAAGTAATTCACACCCATAATTCCAGGAGGCGGTGCCCGACCGCATCGCCTCCTCTTTTAGGAGCATAGTTCAAGGGTAGAATAGCGGTCTCCAAAACCGTTGATGGGAGTTCGAATCTCTCTGCTCCTGCAAAGAATAAAGAAGAGCAAGATATGTTCAACTATTTCAAAGAAGCGTACAACGAACTTGTGAACAAAGTGACGTGGCCCACGTTCCAGCAGCTGCAAAGCTCGACGGTAGTGGTGATGGTGGCCTCGGTCATCTTTGCGGTCGTTGTATTGGCGATGGACCTCTCGTTCGAGAACCTGATGGGTGCCATCTACAAGACACTGGGAAATCTGGGTCGCTAAACGGCAAGCTGCAAGATGAGCGAAATACAGAAACAGTGGTACGTTGTCCGTGCGATCGGCGGAAAGGAGAACAAGGTCAAGGAATATCTGGAGGCCGAAATTCGCCACAACCACCTGGAAGACTACATATCCCAGGTACTTATCCCGACCGAAAAAGTCTACACGATCCGCAACGGCAAGAAAGTCTCCAAGGAAAAAGTCTCCTACCCGGGTTATGTGTTGGTGGAGGCCGCATTCGTGGGGCAGATTCCCATATTGATTCGTAATACTCCCAATGTGCTGGGATTTCTCGGCGATACGAAAGAAGACAGCCGTTCGATGCACGCGACACCCCTCCGTCCACAGGAGGTGGCGCGCATCTTGGGCCGTGTCGACGAAATGAACGCCATGGAGGAGGAAAACGAAATACCGTTCTTCGCCGGCGAGACCGTAAAGGTCACCGATGGCCCTTTCTCAAGCTTCCAGGGAACCATCGAAGCCGTCGACAACGAGCGCAAGAAACTCACGGTATCGGTGAAGATATTCGGGCGCAAAACTCCTATGGAGTTGAGTTTCACCCAAGTAGAAAAAGAATAAAAACCAAGGAAAACTATGGCAAAAGAGGTTGCTGCATTTATTAAATTGCAGATAAAAGGCGGTGCCGCCAATCCTTCGCCCCCGGTTGGTCCCGCATTGGGCTCCAAGGGAGTCAATATCATGGACTTCTGCAAGCAGTTCAATGCCCGTACGCAGGACAAGGCTGGAAAGGTTCTTCCGGTAATCATCACGGTTTACAGCGACAAGTCGTTCGACTTCGTCGTGAAACAGCCGCCCGTAGCCGTACAGCTGAAAGAAGCAGCGAAGGTGCAGAAAGGTTCCGCGCAGCCCAACCGCGACAAGGTGGGACAGGTGACGTGGGAACAGGTACGCGCCATTGCTCAGGACAAGATGCCTGACATGAACTGCTTCACGCTGGAATCGGCCATGCGCATGGTTGCCGGTACTGCCCGCAGCATGGGTATCAGTGTCGTTGGTGAATTTCCTAACATGTAATCGAAGAAGATGAGTAAGTTGACAAAAAATCAAAAAGTCGCCTACGCGAAAGTGGAGGCCGACAAGGCCTACAAACTTTCGGAGGCCGCCGCTCTTCTGAAAGAGATTACGTTCACGAAATTCGACGCTTCGGTAGATATCGACGTGCGTTTGGGCGTAGACCCCCGCAAGGCCAATCAGATGGTCCGCGGTGTGGTTACGCTGCCTCACGGCACGGGCAAGCAAGTGCGTGTCTTGGTGCTCTGTACTCCCGAGAAGGAAGCCGAAGCACAAGCCGCAGGAGCCGACTACGTAGGATTGGACGAATACGTTGACAAAATCAAGTCCGGCTGGACCGACGTCGACGTAATCATCTGTACCCCCAACGTAATGGGCAAGGTGGGCGCGCTGGGCCGCATTTTGGGTCCCCGCGGTCTGATGCCGAACCCCAAGACCGGCACGGTGACGATGGAAGTAGGCAAAGCCGTCCAGGAAGTGAAATCGGGCAAAATCGACTTCAAGGTCGACAAGTTCGGTATCATCCACACCTCGGTAGGCAAGATTTCGTTCACGGCCGAGCAAATCGCGGACAACGCGAAAGAAGTGCTGGGCATGATCATGAAACTCAAGCCTGCCGCAGCGAAAGGCTCCTATGTGAAGAGCATCTATCTCTCGACCACGATGAGCCCGGGTCTGCAGATCGATTCCAAATCAGTAGAAACCAAATAGAAGGAGGACCGAAGAAATGACGAAGGAAGAAAAACTGGTTGTTATAGACAGCCTCGCCGAACAGCTCCGGACCTATCCTCACTTCTACATCACCGACATCGAAGCGCTGAACGCCGAGCAAACCGCATCGCTGCGCCGCAAGTGCTTCGAGAAAGAGATCAAGCTGGTCGTAGTGAAGAACACACTGCTGACCAAGGCTCTGGAGAAGGTGGAGAAGGCCGACGCTGAACTGGTGAAAGTATTGGAAGGCCCGACCTCGGTCATGTTCGCCAACGTAGCCAAAGCCCCTGCGGCCCTTATCAAGGAATTCCGCAAAGGCTCTGACAAACCCGTACTCAAGGCGGCGTTCGCCGAAGGGTGCGTATACGTGGGCGACAACCAGATCGACGCTCTCTGCAACATCAAGTCGAAGGAAGAACTCATCGGCGACATCATCACGCTGCTGCAGTCTCCTGCGAAGAATGTTATCTCTGCACTGCAAGCCGGTGCAGGCCAGAAGATTGCGGGCATCGTGAAGACGCTCGAATCGCGAAACAACTAATCACAACAAGTAAAAAACAAAATTTAATACGCTTACAACTATGGCAGACGTAAAGAAACTTGCTGAAGAACTGGTAAACCTCAAGGTAACCGAGGTAAACGAACTCGCACAGATCCTCAAGGAGGAATATGGCATCGAACCGGCTGCTGCCGCTGTTGCCGTTGCAGCACCCGCTGCCGGCGCCGGTGAAGCCGCTGCTGCCGAGAAGTCGACCTTCGACGTGATTCTGAAGAGCGGCGGTCAGGCCAAGCTCCAGGTAATCAAGGTAGTGAAGGACCTCGCAGGTCTCTCGCTGGGCGACGCCAAGGCACTCGTGGACGGTGCTCCCAAGGCTGTGAAAGAAGGTGTTTCCAAGGAAGAGGCTGAGCAGATCAAGAGCCAGCTCGAGGAAGCAGGTGCTGAAGTTGAGCTTAAGTAGCTTTGCTGCTTAAGATTCACACAAGATGAATCCAGGTATAGGGCTTACCGGCGTGTAGGCTCTATGCCTTTTCTTGGTCTAAAGATCGGGAGTGCCGCATGTGCTGTGCCCGGTCCGAGGAAGAAATGCTCCCGGGGCGCAATTGCGGACGCCTGCAAACGGGGGCTTCGGCGGGATAAACAGCGGGCCTGCCGGAAAGGAGCGCGCGGCGATGAGCGGCGCATGGCACCCGGGGCCGCGAGACGGGAGCCGAAAGGGAAAGGAAGAACGGCGGAGCCGAAACCGATCGGGCGGGAATCTACGAAACCAGAGGACCGGCCGGCGAGTGCGGACCGATGAAACGGAACGTGCGAAACGAACGTGTGAGATGAAACGTTGCGCGTCGAATGCTTGAATCGAACCGAAAAGATGCGGCAGCAGGTAATGACGCTGAGACGCGATTGTGGTGACGAAACAGCAGCTGACGCGACAATGGAACGGACAAGGTGCCACGTACGAAGACGCTCAACGGGTAAGAAGTGACGTATGAAAGCGCACTGACGGATGGGCGGAAACGTGAGGAAATGGTGGCACGACACACAAGCATGGCAAAGTACGATGCGACATGTGAAGTGTGAGCCTTAACCACGACGGAGTGGTAACGTAACGCATGAGCAAGACAAAGTGTGAGTACGGTTTAAGCACGATGAAGTGGTGACCAATACGCGATGCGCAAGGTAACATGCAACGCAAGTCCGGTCTACGCACACGATAGAAGTAACACGCACTATACAACGACGAAGCAACTATTCCGCAACCCTTTGTGAAAGATTGTTCTTCGGAAACGGAAACCGTCTCCGATTTACACTTCAACTAATTTGGATCATACGATGTCCACAGCTAAAACACAACAAAGAATCAGCTTCTCGACAGTGAAGAACCGGGTACCCTATCCGGATTTGCTGGAGGTACAGCTCAAATCATTCCGGGACTTTTTCCAGATGGACACCACGGCCGAAAATCGCAAGAACGAAGGCCTCTACAAGGTGTTTCAGGAAAACTTCCCCATCACGGACACCCGGAACAACTTCGTACTGGAGTTCATAGACTACTATATCGACCCGCCGCGCTACTCGATCGAAGAGTGCCTGGAACGCGGCCTTACGTACAGTGTCCCGCTGAAAGCCAAGCTGAAGCTCTATTGCACGGACGACGAACACGAAGATTTCGGCGTCGTGGTGCAGGACGTGTACTTCGGGACGATTCCTTATATGACCGAACGCGGAACGTTCGTCATCAACGGAGCGGAGCGTGTCATCGTATCGCAGCTGCACCGCTCGCCGGGCGTGTTCTTCGGCCAGAGCATGCACACGAACGGCACCAAACTCTATTCGGCGCGTATCATTCCGTTCAAAGGCTCGTGGATTGAATTCGCCACGGACATCAACAACGTGATGTACGCCTACATCGACCGCAAGAAGAAATTGCCCGTAACGACGCTGCTGCGCGCCATCGGCTATGAAGCGGACCAGCAGATTCTGGAAATCTTCGACCTGGCCGACGAAGTGAAGGTGTCGAAAGCCAATCTGAAGAAAGCCGTAGGACGCAAACTGGCCGCCCGTGTACTCTCGACGTGGGTCGAGGACTTCGTGGACGAAGATACGGGCGAAGTGGTGTCGATTGAACGAAACAACGTGATCGTGGACCGCGAGACGGTACTCGAAGAAGAACATATCGACCAAATCATCGAGAGCGGAGCCAAGACGATTCTGCTGCACAAGGAGAATCAGTCGGGCATCGACTTCTCGATTATTTACAATACGTTGCAGAAAGACCCCTGCAACTCCGAAAAGGAAGCTGTCGTGTATATCTACCGGCAGTTGCGCGCTTCGGAACCGCCCGATGAGGCGACGGCACGCGACGTAATCGAGAAACTTTTCTTCTCGGACAAACGCTACGACCTGGGCGACGTAGGCCGCTACCGCATCAACAAGAAGCTGGACCTGGACATCGACCCGGCCGTGCGGACGCTGACGCGCGAAGACATCATAGCCATCATCAAGTATCTGATTCAGTTGATCAACTCGAAAGCGGACGTGGACGACATCGACCACCTGTCGAACCGTCGTGTCCGCACGGTGGGCGAACAGCTGTCGAATCAGTTCTCGGTGGGCTTCGTACGCATGGCGCGTACCATTCGCGAACGCATGAACGTGCGCGACAACGAAGTGTTCACGCCTGTGGACCTTATCAACGCCAAGACGCTGTCGTCGGTCATCAACTCGTTCTTCGGGACCTCGCAGCTCTCGCAGTTCATGGACCAGATAAACCCGCTGGCCGAAATCACGCACAAACGCCGTCTGTCGGCCCTCGGTCCCGGCGGTCTGTCGCGCGACCGTGCGGGATTCGAGGTGCGAGACGTACACTACACGCACTACGGCCGTCTGTGCCCCATCGAATCGCCGGAAGGTCCGAACATCGGTCTGATTTCGTCGCTGTGCGTCTATGCCAAGATTTCGCCGATGGGCTTCATCGAGACGCCCTACCGCACGGTGGAAAACGGCAAGATCGACATGGACAACTCCCACATCCGTTACTACTCGGCCGAAGAGGAAGAGGGTAAGATTGTGGCGCAGTCCAATATCCCTGTCGACGACAAGGGCAATTTCCTCCAGCCGGAGCGCATCAAGGCCCGCCAGGGCGCCGATTTCCCGGTGGTGACGGCCAAGGAGGTGAACCTGATGGACGTGGCCCCCAACCAGATTGCGTCGATTGCGGCGAGCTTGATTCCGTTCCTGGAGCACGACGACGCCAACCGTGCACTGATGGGCTCGAACATGATGCGTCAGGCTGTGCCTCTGGTAACTTCGGAGGCGCCGATTGTCGGTACGGGCATCGAAAAGGAGATGATTTCCGACAGCCGCATTCAGATTGTGGCCGAGGGCGACGGCGAAGTGGTGTTTGCCGACGCGACGAAGATTCAGATCAAGTACCAGCGTTCGGAAGACGAAATACTCGCTTCGTTTGCACCGGAGGTGACGACCTACGAACTTCCGCGCTACCGTCGTACCAACCAGAATACGTCTGTCACGCTGAAACCCATTGTGCTCACGGGCGACAAGGTAAAGAAAGGACAGATTATCACGGAGGGTTACTCGACACAGCAAGGCGAGTTGGCATTGGGCCGCAACCTCAAGGTTGCATTCATGCCGTGGAAAGGTTACAACTTCGAGGATGCTATCGTGATTTCGGAGCGCATCCAGCGCGAAGACATATTCACTTCCGTGCATGTCGACGAGTATATCATGGAAGTCCGCGACACGAAACGCGGTGTCGAGGAACTGACGTCGGATATTCCCAACGTGTCGGAAGACGCCACGAAAGACTTGGACAGCAACGGTATTATCCGTGTGGGTGCCAACGTTCATCCGGGCGACATTCTAATTGGTAAAATCACGCCGAAAGGCGAAAGCGACCCGTCTCCTGAAGAAAAACTGCTTCGTGCAATCTTCGGTGACAAGGCGGGCGACGTGAAGGATGCTTCGCTCAAGGCTCAGCCGTCGCTTCACGGCGTCGTTATTGGTACAACGTTGTACAGCCGTGCCAACAAGGACAACAAGAAAGGCAAGAATGCGGAGAAAGCACAGCTTGAACAGCTCGACGAACAATTTGCAACGCAGATTGCCGAGCTGACCAAGCGGCTGACCGGGAAATTGTGGTCGCTGCTTCAGGGCAAGACCACGACGGGCATCACCGACTACTTCGGCGCGGAACTCTACCCGGCGGGTACGAAATTCACGCTGAAGATGCTGGAAGAAATTGCCCGCAAGTCGACCGACGAGAAGACGGGTGTGGTGTCGGGCTATCTGAACCTCGGCTCGTGCAAGTGGACGGGCGACGCCCGCATCGACGCGCTGATCGAGGCGACGGTGAACAACTACTCCATCGAGTGGAAGAAAGCCGACGCGGCCATCAAGCGCGAGAAGTATAACTTCACTAACGGCGACGAACTGCCGCAGACGGGCGTCATCCAGATGGCTAAAGTCTACATCGCCAAGAAGCGCAAACTGAAAGTGGGTGACAAGATGGCGGGTCGTCACGGAAACAAGGGTATTGTAGCCAAGGTGGTCCGCGACGAAGACATGCCGTTCCTGGAAGACGGAACGATTGTCGACATCTGTCTGAACCCGCTGGGCGTGCCTTCGCGAATGAACCTCGGCCAGATTTACGAAACCGTGCTCGGATGGGCCGGCCGTGAACTGGGTCTGAAGTTCGCGACGCCGATTTTCGACGGAGCCTCGCTGGACCAAATCAACGAGTACACGGCGCAGGCAGGTCTGCCGCATAGCGGCCGCACCTATCTGTACGACGGCGGCACGGGCGAAATGTTCGACCAGCCGGCGACGGTGGGCGTGATTTACATGCTCAAGCTGGGCCACATGATCGACGACAAGATGCACGCCCGTTCGATAGGCCCCTACTCGCTTATCACGCAGCAGCCGCTGGGCGGTAAGGCGCAGTTCGGCGGTCAGCGATTCGGTGAGATGGAGGTATGGGCGCTCGAAGGCTTCGGCGCCGCCAACATCCTGCAGGAGATTCTGACCATCAAGTCGGACGACGTGATGGGACGCGCCAAGGCCTACGAAGCCATCGTCAAGGGCGAGAACCTGCCCAAACCGGGAATTCCGGAGGCGATGAACGTGCTGCTGCACGAACTGCGCGGTCTGGCCCTGTCGGTCAAACTGGAGTAAGAATTTTTGGGACGATAAAAAAGAAGAAAGCAATATGTCAATGTCCAAAGACAACAAGGGCGGCAACGGGTACAACCGCATAGCCATCGGACTGGCCTCTCCGGAGGAGATTCTGGCCCAGTCGAGCGGCGAAGTGCTCAAGCCCGAGACCATCAACTACCGCACCTACAAGCCCGAGCGCGACGGTCTGTTCTGCGAACGCATCTTCGGCCCCGTGAAGGACTACGAATGCCACTGCGGAAAGTACAAGCGCATCCGCTACAAAGGCATCGTCTGCGACCGCTGCGGTGTGGAAGTGACCGAGAAGAAGGTGCGCCGCGAACGCATGGGCCATATTTCGCTGGTGGTGCCGGTGGTGCATATCTGGTATTTCCGTTCGCTCCCGTCGAAAATCGGCTACCTGCTGGGTATCCCGTCGAAGAAACTCGAAGCGATCATCTACTACGAACGCTATGTGGTCATCAACCCGGGTGCCGCTGCCGAACAGGGCATCGAACGGCTGGCGACCCTCGCGGAAAAGGAATACCTCGACGTGCTGGCGGCGCTGCCGAAAGGCAACCAGTCGCTCGACGACAGCGACCCGAACAAGTTCGTGGCGATGATGGGCGCCGAGGCGATTTACACGCTGCTGAAGCAGGTGGACCTCGACTCGATGTCTTACGCCCTGCGTCATAAGGCGTCGACCGAGACTTCGCAGCAGCGCAAGTCGGAAGCGCTGAAGTGCCTGAACGTCATCGAATCGTTCCGCGCTTCGGAGGGCAAGAACAAACCCGAATGGATGGTGCTGAGCGTCATCCCGGTCATCCCGCCCGAACTGCGCCCGCTGGTGCCGCTGGACGGCGGCCGCTTTGCGACGTCGGACCTGAACGACCTTTACCGTCGTGTCATCATCCGCAACAACCGACTGAAGCGACTGATCGAGATCAAGGCTCCGGAAGTCATCCTGCGCAACGAGAAGCGTATGTTGCAGGAAGCTGTCGACTCGCTTTTCGACAACTCGCGCAAGTCGAACGCGGTGAAGAACGAATCGAACCGTCCGCTGAAATCGCTGTCGGATTCGCTCAAGGGCAAGCAAGGCCGCTTCCGTCAGAACCTCTTGGGTAAGCGTGTGGACTACTCGGCCCGTTCGGTCATCGTCGTCGGCCCCGAGCTGAAGATGCACGAAATGGGTATCCCCAAGGATATGGCCGCCGAACTCTACAAGCCGTTCGTCATCCGCAAGCTCATCGAGCGCGGAATCGTGAAGACGGTGAAGTCGGCCAAGAAAATCATCGACCGCAAGGACCCGGTCATCTGGGGCATCCTGGAGAACGTTATCAAGGGTCACCCTGTGCTGATGAACCGTGCCCCGACGCTGCACCGACTGGGTATCCAGGCGTTCCAGCCCAAACTCATCGAGGGCAAGGCCATGCAGCTCCACCCGCTGGCATGTACGGCGTTCAACGCCGACTTCGACGGCGACCAGATGGCCGTGCACCTGCCGCTGGGCAACGCCGCCATCCTGGAGGCACAGCTGCTGATGCTGGGTTCGCACAACGTGCTGAACCCTGCGAACGGTGCGCCTATCACGGTGCCGTCGCAGGACATGGTGTTGGGTCTCTACTACATCACCAAACCCCGCAAGGGCGTGAAAGGCGAGGGCCACACGTTCTACGGTCCGGAAGAGGCGATTATCGCCTACAACGAGAAGAAAGCCGACTTGCACGCCATTGTGAAGTGCCTGGTGGACGACCTCGATGAGAACGGCAACCCCGTGCGCGTCATCAAGGAGACGACCATCGGCCGTATCCTGTTCAACCAGGTTGTGCCGCAGGAAGTGGGCTATATCAACGAGGTGCTGACGAAACGCTCGTTGCGCGACATCATTGCCGTGGTGATGAAGAAAGCCGGTGCCGACAAGGTGGCCGCGTTCCTCGACGACATCAAGAATCTCGGCTACCGCATGGCATTCCAGGGCGGTCTGTCGTTCAACCTCGATGCGGTCATCATCCCCGAAGAAAAGGAGAAGCTGGTGCAGGAGGGCTACGAACGCTCGGACGCCATCATGGAAGACTACAACATGGGTCTTATCACCAACAACGAACGATACAACCAGATTATCGACGTGTGGACCAACATCAACTCGAAGTTGACCAAGGCGGTAATCGACACGCTGGTGAAAGACGAAGACGGCTTCAATCCGGTCTACATGATGCTGGATTCGGGAGCCCGCGGCTCGAAGGAGCAGATCCGTCAGCTGAGCGGTATGCGCGGTCTGATGGCGAAACCGCAGAAATCGGGCGTCGAGGGTGGCCAGCAGGTCATCGAGAACCCGATTCTCTCGAACTTCAAGGAGGGTCTTTCGGTGCTGGAGTACTTCATTTCGACCCACGGTGCCCGCAAGGGTCTGGCCGATACCGCACTGAAGACGGCCGACGCCGGTTACCTGACGCGCCGTCTGGTCGACGTGGCACAGGACGTCATCATCAACGAAGAAGACTGCGGCACGCTGCGCGGTTTGACGGCTACGGCCATCAAGCGCAACGACGATGTGGTGCAGACGCTCTACGACCGCATCCTGGGCCGTGTGGCGCTGAACGACGTAATCCACCCGCTGACGGGCGAAGTGCTCTGCAAGGCGGGTGAGGAAATCACGGAAGCCATTGCCGAAGCCATCGAGAAATCGCCGCTGGAATCGGTCGAAATCCGTTCGGTACTTACGTGCGAAGCCCGCCGCGGTGTCTGCGCAAAGTGCTACGGACGCAACCTGGCGACGGCCCGCATGGTGCAGAAGGGCGAAGTGGTCGGCGTGATTGCGGCCCAGTCCATCGGCGAGCCGGGTACGCAGCTGACGCTCCGTACGTTCCACGTCGGTGGTGTGGCCGGAGGTACGGCTGTCGAGACCAACGTGGTGTCGAAATACGAGGGTCGTCTCGAAATCGACGAACTGCGCACGGTCAAAGGCAAGAACGCCGCAGGCGAAGCCATCAACATCGTGGTTTCGCGCCAGTCGGAATTCCGCATTGTGGATCCGAAGACCGAAATCGTACTTTACACGCACAACCTGCCCTATGGCGCCACGCTTTTCATGGCGGACGGAGCCGCGGTCAAGAAAGGCGATCTGATTTGCGAATGGGACCCCTACAACGCGGTCATCATTTCGGAGACCGAGGGCAAGGCCGTTTACGAGAGCGTATTGGAGGGTGTTACGTACCGCGACGAACGCGACGAACAGACGGGCCTGTCGGAAAAGGTGGTCATCGAATCGAAGGACAAGACCAAGAACCCGGTTATCCGGATTGTGGACAAGTCGGGCGAGGAGGTGAAGCAATACAACCTGCCGGTAGGCGCCCACGTGGTAGTGAAGGACAACGCCAAAATCAAGGCCGGCGACATCCTTATCAAGATACCGCGTGCGGTGGGCAAGTCGGGCGGCGACATCACCGGCGGTCTGCCGCGTGTGACCGAGCTCTTCGAGGCCCGCAACCCGTCGAACCCCGCCATCGTATCGGAAATCGACGGCGAAGTGACGTTCGGCAAAATCAAGCGCGGTAACCGCGAAATCGTCATCACCTCGAAAGAGGGCGAACAGAAGCGCTACCTGGTGCCGCTGTCGCGTCAGATTATCGTCCAGGAGAACGACTTCGTGAAAGCCGGCAGTCCGCTGTCGGACGGTGCGATTACGCCGACGGACATACTGAACATTCTGGGCCCGACGAAGGTGCAGGAGTACATTGTCAACGAGGTGCAGGAGGTCTACCGCATGCAGGGCGTGAAGATCAACGACAAGCATTTCGAGGTGATTGTACGCCAGATGATGTCGAAAGTGAAGATCGAAGACCCGGGAGACACCCGTTTCTTCGAGGACCAGATCATCGACAAGTGGGAGTTCATGGATGTGAACGACGAGCTCTACGACAAGGTGGTGGTCACCGACGCAGGCGATTCGACGAACCTGCAGCCGGGGCAGATTGTTTCGCTGCGCAAACTGCGCGACGAGAATTCGAGTCTCAAGCGTCGCGACCAGCGTCCGGTGCAGGTCCGCGACATTGTTCCGGCTACCTCGACGCAGGTGCTGCAAGGTATTACCCGCGCCGCACTTCAGACTTCGAGCTTCATCTCGGCGGCTTCGTTCCAGGAGACGACCAAGGTGCTCAATGAGGCGGCCATCCAGGCCAAGGTCGATCCGCTGGAGAACCTCAAGGAGAACGTAATCTGCGGTCACCTGATTCCGGGAGGAACGGGTCTGCGCGACTACGACAACTTGGTGGTCGGCTCGAAAGCCGAACTGGAAGAAATCCGGCAGGCGCAATAACCGCCACAGCCATATTGAAAACCCGTCCCTTGAAGCAAGGGACGGGTTTTTTGTGCAAGAAATACGGGGTTTATCGGGATTTTGTTGGGCTGGGAATGCGGGTGAAAGAGATTTCCCGCTGACGTTCGGAATAACGGCTTCGCCCCCCCCCGATGCGTTATTTCCGTTCGACGCGCTTGGCCAGACCTCCCTCGGCGGTTTCGCGGTAAAGGGAGGGGAGGTTGTGCCCGGTCTCGTTCATGACTTCGACGACCTTGTCGAAAGAAACGAGATGGGCGCCGTCGGAGAGTGTGGCGTAGATATTGGCGTCGAGGGCCCGGGCGGCGGCGATGGCGTTGCGCTCGATGCAAGGCACCTGCACCAGCCCGCACACGGGGTCGCACGTGAGCCCGAGGTGGTGCTCCAGCCCCATTTCGGCGGCATACTCGATTTGCGAGGGGGTGCCGCCGAAGAGTTGGCACGCAGCGGCGGCGGCCATGGCGCAGGCGACGCCCACTTCGCCTTGGCAACCGACCTCGGCGCCCGAAATCGAAGAATTGGTTTTGGCGACATTGCCGAACAACCCGGCGGTAGCCAACGCCCGCAGGATACGGATGCGGAGGAAATCGCGCGAAGTGGCCAAATGGTAGAGTACGGCGGGAACAACGCCGCTGGACCCGCAGGTGGGTGCCGTGACGACCACACCGCCCGAGGCGTTCTCCTCGGAAGTGGCGAGGGCATAGGCGTAGATTTTGGCCCGCGAGGAGAGCGAGTCGGAATAGCTTTTCGACTTGACGAAGTAAGTGGCGGCCTTGCGGGCGACCTTGAGCCCGCCGGGCAGAACGCCGTCGTTGTTGAGCCCCTGCCGGATGGTTTCGCACATGGTGGTCCAGACCGTGTCGAGGTAATCCCAGATTTCGGGACCCTCGCAGTCGTTGACGTATTCCCAATAGGTTTTGCCCTCGCGGTAGCACCACTCCTTGATTTCGGAGATGGTGGAAAGCGGGTAGACGCTTTGGGGAGGCTCCTGGCGGGTGGTTTCGTTGGCCAGCGCTCCGCCGCCGATGCTGTAAATGGTCCAGCTGTCGATGATTTCCTCGCCGCGCAGTCCCTCGAACAACATGCCGTTGGGGTGGAACGCCGGGACGATGTCGGGGCGCCAGACGATTTCGGTAGGGGCGTGGGGCGTCATCGACGCGAGGATGGCCTGGTCGGTGAGGTGGCCCCGGCCTGTGGCGGCGAGCGAACCGTAGAGCGTCACGCGGTACGATTCGGCGCCGGGGCAGCGCCGCAGAAAGAGTTCGGCGGCCTTTTTGGGCCCCATCGTATGACTGCTGGAGGGGCCGTTGCCGATTTTGAATAGTTCTCTGAGCGATTCCATGCGGGAAAGAAGTAGCCCCACCGCGACTCGAACGCGAATTTAGGGTTTAGGAAACCCTCGTTCTATCCCTTGAACTATGGAGCCTTGAAAAACGGAAGACTGCGCAAAGATAGCGCAAGCCGAGCGCAATACCAAATTTATTTGAACCTTGCGGGCACGGTGCCTGGCGGAGGGGCGGTTCCAGCTCCGGCAAAGTGTAGGCCTCCTATGCTGCACGAAAGGAGATGGGCGGGGAACATACCACGGTCGAGCGGCGGCAGGAAACGGCAGCCTGCCGTCTGCTTCAACTGTCGGATGGATGCGGCTGGAGCAAGCCGGACAAATCGGACCCGTCCCGCCCGGAGAGCTGTACAACGTAGTTTCGGCCGGAAAAAGCGGGTCCTGGAGAGGGCTGTGTGGCACGTTGTGTGCAGGTGGTGGAAGCGGCTTCGCATTCCGGAAAACCGGAAGGGCGACCCGTACCTATTTATAAGAATGTGCTTTCGGAGCAACTCCTCTTCGAGCGGAAAACTGCCTGCCGCACGGCCGGAAAAAATATTTTCGGCAGGCGGGCGAAGTCGGCCGCGATGAGCGCCTTTCTAAAGAATTCGCTATCAGAACGGCTCCGGAGGGCATTGTTGGCTTTATCGTGTCCGTTTGTGGCGGAACCGATGCTGAAAATACGATTTTCTTTGGAGAAAGTAAAAAAATATGTTAAAAATTTGTGGGGGGGGGAATTTTTTTCATATATTTGCGGCGTGAGATGTTTGTGGAAGCCTTGATTCCGGGTGTTCTGAATGGAGGATTTTATCGCTTATTCGGACATTTTTCCGAGCCGGCGAAAGGATGCCGCTTAGTGGATTGAGGTACACAAGTATCTGATACGCAGCATATAGAAGTAGACAAAGCCGGTTGCGCTTTGCTTAGACCGGAGTTGCAGCCCCGGTCGGATTGCCAACACTCGGAATTATCGGATTCGGAGCATGCAGGGCAAGGCACCGGAACGGAATGAAAGGAATTTTAGAAATAAAATAGTGGCATGGCTGTCCGGCTTTTCGCGGCGCTTGTTCAAAAGGATGGTCCCGCTGAACGAGGGCTTCCTGGCGGGGACGGCTGTGTGCTTGGGCAGTAACTAAGATAAGTTATGAAGATAGTGAATAACACTCCCAAATTTTTCCGGTGGATGCCGGTGCTGTTATGCGTCTTGTCGATGACGTCGGTCCTGCGGGCCGGCGGCGCTCCTGTGCCTCCGGGCGAAAATTCCCAGCTTTCGATCAGCGATTCGACTTATCGCCAGGTTATTACGGAGGGTTCCAAAAGTCTGAGCTGCTACCTGAATTATCCGCAGGGAAGCGCCAAGATCATTCCCGATTTCGAGAACAACTCCAGCGAGCTGCGCAAACTCGACGACTTCATCCGCCAGGTATTCCGCGACAGCCTTATCTACGTCGACTCGATTCGTCTGAGCGGCTACTGCTCCATCGAGGGTTCGTACGGCGTGAACGAACGGCTGGCCAAGACCCGTGTAATGGGTTTCAAAAACTATCTTGACAACGAATACGACCTGTCGCAGCGTTATCCCATCCGTGTCAATTGGGTGGCCGAGGACTGGGACGAACTGCTCAAGCTCGTCGAGGATTCGGACATGCCCAAGCGCGACGAAGTGATTTATCTGATTGAGAACGTAGGTGTTTTCCAGGGCCGCGAGAAACGACTGATGGACCTGGACAACGGCGTTCCTTACAGATACATGTCCAAACATTTCTTCCCGGGACTGCGCCGTGTGGAAATTACCGTGAACTACGACCTCCGCCGCATCCTTGAGGAAAAACTGCATACGAAACTTTCGCAGGAAGAATTCGAGGCCGCACTGGCCAAGGAGCGCGAGGAGGCTTTGGCCGAGGAGCGCCGTCTGGCCGAACTGGCCCGGATGGAGGAATCCGCGCGTCTGGAAGCCGAACGGCAGGCCCGCGAAGCCGAACGGCTGGAAGCTCTGCGTATAGCGCAGGAGGAAGCCCGCATCCAGGCTGAACGTGCCGCCGCTGAACAGGCCCGGTTGGAAGCAGCCAAACGGGCCGAGGAAGAAGCCCGCATCGAAGCGGCCCGCAAGGCAGCCGAAGAAGCCCGCCGCAAGAAAAAGGAGAGCCGCAAGCTCCGTCCTATCTTTGCGCTGAAAACCAACTTGGTGGCATGGGCCGGATTCGTGCCGTCGGGTGCCGCCAGCTTCAACATGACGACTTTCATGCCCAACCTCGAGGGCGAACTCTACCTTGGCAAGCGTTTCTCGCTTTCGGGTTCGGGGCTCTACTCGAACTGGGCGTATGACGGCGGCAAGAAATTCTGGGGCCTTTCGGCTTACAGCCTTGAACCGCGCATCTGGATCAAGGGCGACCGCCTGTTCCGTGGCGTCTATTTCGGTGTCTACGGCGAATTCGGCGACTTCAACAAACAGGAGGGCCGCGAAGAGGGCGTAAACACCAGCTCCAACTTTACGGGCGACTACTGGCATGCAGGCATTTCGGTAGGCTACATGTTGCCGCTGGGCAAACATTGGTGCGCCGAGCTGAGCCTGCGCGGCGGTTACCGGAGCGCCTCCTACAACAAATACACCCGCACCTTCGAGACCGACGGCATCTACAACTACGATGACGAAGCCGGCAAGAAAAATGAATTCGGACTTACGGGCGTGAGACTGAATATCGTATACCGCTTCGGCCGCGGACGGCGGTAGCGGAACACAATAAAAGGCGGCCGCGGCCCGTATATAAGGGGCGCGCGGCAAGCCGCAGAGAGCTAAAACGAGAATATCCGTTCGTCCCTGCAACGGGCCGTTAGTAGATAAAGCGTTATTATGAAAAGATTGTTTACATACATGCTGTTCGGCGCCCTGTTCTTCGCACTGGCGGCAGAGACAGGTTGCACCAAGGAAACTCTGGATCATTACAAGAACGAGGGTTTCGTGGACATCGAGCTGGCGTGGCCGGAGGGTGCCGCACCCAAGGGCACCCGGGTCCTCTTCTATCCTGTCGCTGCCGATGGCAAAGCCGTGGCTGCTGCTGAGGGGGAGCAGGTTCTTACCTATCAGAGTTTCGAGTGTCCGGCCGACGGATTCCACGGCAGAGTGCCTGTGGGTTCCTATAAGGTGCTTGTTTATAACAGCGATACGGAAAATCTGATATTGCGTGGCGAGGATGACTATGACAAGGCGACGTTCCATGTGATGACCGAATCCGAACTTGCAGCGGCCGGAAAGAATGCGGCGCGTGCCAAGGAGTGCATCACTCAGCCGAAGAATCTGTTTGTGGCCAACTGCGTCCATAATCCGGCCGACGGCCAGCGAATCGACGTGGTGACCGTTCAGTTCCGCGAACGGATAGAGGTGAAAGCCCAGCCCAAGGCATGTGTCAAGACGGTCATTCTCCGCTTCAAGGTGGAGGGCGACGATCTGATTGCGCTGGACGGCGGTACGTTCTCGGGTGTTTCGCCCTCGCACCATTGTGCGACGGCCAAGTGCGCCACGACCTCCGAAAGCGTGAACTTCCCGACCGACCGGGTTACCGACAACAGCGGCTATAATTACAAGGCCGAAATATCGGTACTCGACCTTATCAAGCCGAACAGCGGTTTCGGCACTCATACGGTCCGGCTCAACGTGGTTCCCAATGGAGGCGATCCCTATACCGTCACGGCCGACGTCACCAAGGTTGTCGACCAGTTCTTCAAGGACAACGGCGGAACCATCCCCGTGACGATACCTGTGGAAGTCGGTATCGAACTTAAGAAGATCGAGGGCGTGCTGACGGCCGAAGTGACGGATTGGATTCCGGGTACCGGAGGCGGTACGATCGGCGATCCGGTCGAAAATGAGGTCCAGTAGAGGGCTGTATGTTTGTGGAGTATAAAAAAGTTACAGATATGCTTAGAAATTCCTTGTTCGTTATCGCCTTCTGCGGGCTGCTGGCTTCCTGTTCCAGACAGGAGCTGGAACTGCGCGAGACGGACGGCGTGATCCGGCTCGGGGTCGGTAAGGTCACCAGGGCCGAAGTCCAGACGGCGACCGACCTTGGCAACAATATCGGCATCTATGGCGTACAGTTGCCCAACACGACTGCTTCGGGCTGGGGCAATGCGCTGTCGATGGACAACGTCCGGTCGACTGCGGTCGAGGCGTCGGGTGCAATCTCATGGGACGGTATCTATTATTATCCCGCCGACCCTGCGCATTACGTTAAGTTTTGTGCCTACTATCCGTATGCCGACGGCGTTCGGTTTTCTCTCGATGCTCCGGCCACCGGAAAGGCTCCGGTCCTGCGTTTCACGCTGAACGGTTCCGACGATATTCTGTACTCGGCGCCCGTGGTGGGCAGTCGTGACAATACTACTCCTCTGTCTTTGGTTTTCAGCCATGCGCTCACGCAGCTCAAGTTCGAGATTCAGGATGTGAACGAGGCGCTTACGGGCAAGACTATCGAAAATATCGTCATCCAGAATGCGAATACCGTTTCGTCGATGAATATCGAATCGGGTGTTTTCGGAGAGTGGTCGACGCCGGCCGAACTGAAAGTTCCCGGCATCGAGGGCAAGAATATCACGCTCGTCGACAAGAACCCGTTGGCTGCGGGCGATGGAATCATGTTGCAGCCCGGCTTGGCGTCGTTCAAAATCCGGCTTGAAATTGCAGGCCATGCCTATCCCGATGTGGAAATCAAGCCTACGGGAGAGCTCGCGTTTGCCGCCGGACACTCGTACAAGATTACGCTGACTTTCAACGAGAAGGTGGAGGTCTTCGCCAAGGTGGTGGTTATCCCCTGGGAGCTCGCTGGAACCGGCTCGGCCGTCATCCAATAGCAGAACGAACCTTAAAACCATATTATAGTAACACGGAAAATCATTTATTAACTTCTTTATCAATCTTTTTATTATGAAAAAACTGTTTTTCTCTCTGCTTGCCGTAGCAGCTATGGCAAGTTGCTCGAAGAGCGAATTGGCAGAGCGTCCCAACATTGACGGTGGCGACGTAGAAATTCTGGCCAAGTCGACCGCACTGAGCATCTCGACGCGTGCTCCTTTCGAGGGCAGCACCATCGACGCTGACCACAATTTGGTGGCTAAGGTTTGGGCAACCACTACGAAAGACGTTTATTCGGGTACTCTTGATGCCGATGGTAAAAATAACATCCCGACCTACAACGGCAACTTCAACGGCACTGATAAGATGGTCTTCAAAAATGAGAACCAGGTAGGTTTCCTTTCGACCACTGATGGCGGTAAGGGTAGCATGTATTTCCCCGCAGACAAGGATGATGTCTATCTGTTCGGTCTGTATCCCTACGATCTGGAGTGGACGGAGTCGACGAGCGCCGGCAAGTCTTCGGCTGTCTGCAAAATCGACGGCAAGTCGGACATCATGGTTGCTCCCCAGGCAGTGGCCAACAAGGCAAAACATCAGGCTGTTTCTCCTGCTACGCCGGAGTATCCTACCCTGGCTTTCGAGCACATGCTGACCAAACTCATCGTAAAAGTTTCGGCTGAAAATGATGCTGCTATCACCGCTTGGGGTCAGATTACGGATATTGCCTTGACGGGAGCCAATGGCGGTCTGAAGAATCAGGTTTCCATTGCTTGTACCGATAAGGTTGCTGGTCAGCCGATGAAGGGTTCCTTTACGGCTCCTGATGGCACTCCGGCTTCGTTCGATTTCTTCAAGATGGACATGACCCAGACCGATGCTTCCAAGCAGTATACTGATACGGCTTTCAAGAGCTTGGTACTTGATGACACCGCTGTTGAGCTGACGGAAACCGCTACCAATGTCGCCTATGTGCTGGTTGCTCCTCTGACCGCTGATTTGGTTAATACTGATACGGACTTCACGCTGCAGGTTAAGACGACGAACCATACGACGGCTTATACGGTTAATATCAACTTGTTGGATGCTACCAGCGCAGCTTACGCTCAGTCTACGCAGGGTAAGTACTTCGAGATCACGCTGACTTTCAAGGCTACCAAGATTCAGGCTCAAGCTACCGTTGCCGCATGGGAGAACGGCGGTAACGGCGGTGCCGACATCCAGTAGTTCTGCTTTCCGTTCCGCGAGACGCACTTAGTGCTTCGGAACGTGTATACAGGCTGTAAGGGGTTGAATGTCCCCTTACAGTCACCAAGGAAATAACTCAATAAAGTATATGACAATGAAAACGTTTGTTAGACAAGCCGTTCTTTCGGCGATGGGTCTTTCGGCCATGGCGTTGGCCGGTTGTTCCAAGGCCAGCTTGGACACGCCCGTTGCGCCTGTCGGCGAGAGGGTCGAAATCACCCTCGGTGCCGAAGTGGCTTCTACCGCTAAGGTCAAGGCCGGGCTTTCGCGTGGCGTCGTCGACAAGGGTTCCGCAGGTCCGTTGTTCGTTAGCTTCGCGCGTATCGACCAGGACGAGGCTACGGGTAAGTATCCCGCCGATTATTCGGACGTCGATTCGGCTTTCGTCGCTTCGTGGAAGGGTACTTTGGCGTCGGCCGACGGTAGTGCTACCGCTATCAAGTTCTACGACCCCAAGTTCTATCTTTCGCGTGCGTCCAACAACAGCACCAAGTTGGTCGGTTGGTATCCGCAGACTGCTTTCAAGAGCGGCTCGAACGGCGTGATCGAGATTGCTGTCAACGGCTCGAACGACATCATGTTGACCGAGGAGTTGGAAGGTAGCAAGGACAAGCGTTTCGGTACTTACGTGAGCGATGGAGACGCCGGCAACCGGATTTTCCACTTCAGCCATCAGCTCACCCAGTTGCGGTTTTTCGCCTATGGCGTCGACGCCGCTGCACCTGGGGTTTGGGGTAAAATCAAGTCCATCAAGCTCAAGGAGCAGTTGCCCACGTGTGAGATTACGTTGCCCGCCACGGTCGCTTTCACCGGTACGGCCGCCCATTTGGCTTTGGTCAAGAAAAAGGCTTCCGGCGATGCCAATATTGATTACGGTACCGATGGCTTGGAGTTTTCGTTCGATTCGTCGGTTGCCGCCGATGGGGACGAGCAGGCCAATCGTGAAAAGAGCGCTACGGAGTGCGGTTATGCCATGGTCGCTCCTATCGCCACGGGTGGTAAGCTCACGTTGATTATCGAGACCGAGAAAGGCGGCGAGCGCGACGATATCGCAGTTTCCTTGCCTGCCGATGGGTTCAAGGCTGGTTTCGTTTATAATATCTACCTGCGTTTCTCGGCTATTACCATCGGGCCCGAGGCTTACGTCAGCAAATGGGAGACTGGCGGTAACGTCGATATCGAAATGTAATACTGCCCGTTCGGCCGGGCGCGTAGCTTCACACGGCGTGTTTCGTGTCTTCCCCCGGGTTCCTGCCTTGCGGTTCGGGCTCGGTGCGGGAGGGAGCAGGTCGCGTACGGGTCGGCCGACGGTGTTTCGTTCATGTTTTTGTAGTTTTTGAGATTATGAAAAAAGCGTTATTCATCTTGTTGTTGGCAGCAGCGACCGGATGCCATAAGAAAAGCGAGTTCGTCGCGCCCGAGCCCGAGGGCGACCGGGTTGCGGTAGGATTCGCTTTGGGCGGGGTTTCTGTTTCCGCCAAGCCCGCGTCCAGGGCCGATGCGCCTGCCGCCGAGGAGTTGGCCGTCGGTACGACGGTCCGCGTCTTGGCTTTCCAGCGGGCTGCGGGGGCTGTTTCGGCCGATATTACTGCCGATAAGTTTGTCGCCGAGGCTACCTATGTCGTCGTCGAGAACACGAAAGACGACGGTACCAAGGTGCGGGTCTTGGAGGCTTGCAATGTCAATCCCGCTACGGGGGCTGTCGACAATGCCAATACGGCTGATCCCGCTCAGATTCGTCTGCGGGCCGACAAGTACGATTTCTATGCACTCACGCCCGCTACGGCCATCGCGTCGCCTTGGGAGGTTTCTGTCAACCACGGTGTCGACCACGCATCATCTTGCACCGACGGTGTGGATGGTACGGGCATCGCTGTTGCGCCCAATGTTTCCGGCGCGGCTCCGGTCTATACGCAGTCCGTCGAGCTCGATATGTTGGAGCGCAAGTGCAGCCAGGTCAGTTTCTCTGTCGACCGTAAGTCGGAGAATGTCAAAAAGGTGGTGATTAAGTCGGTGAAGCTCACCGAGATTGCCCCGGAGCCTGCTGTCGCTAAACTTTGCGAAGCGTTGCCGCTTCCCGCTGTCAACAACGGTTCTTTCGAGATGAAAGGCACTATTTTCAGTGCTGTCGACGGAAAGGATTATCAGTTTGCCGGTAAGGAGGAGGTTTTGCCTAAAAGCAAGGCTAAGTTCGGTCTCTCCATGACCGTCGAGTTCAACGATTCGGGTAAGGAGACCATCTTGGATGCTCCGGTTGAAGCTATGCCTGAATGGGCGTTCGAGCCTAATTTGCAGTATTGCTTCGTCCTTACGTTGAAAGGCGGTGCTTTCGTTCTTTCATTGGAAGTTTTGCCTTGGGACACTGAGTGGAAAAGCGACCTCGAAATCGGCGGTTGGCCGCGTGTTCCCGTCGAACTCGGAGATTGGGCGGTCGATTATTGGTCGGATCCAACTTTGGGTGCAGGCGTTTATCCCGTCTTCGGTGATGGTTCCGGCAATGCGTGGACCGCAAATCCCGATTTGGATATGACAATCGGCGGTAAAAATTGATTCCCGTTCGATTGTGTAGATTAGAAGTCAGAAGTTCAAAGAATTATTAAATACAAATGATTATGAAAGGTTTGAAAAAAATCATGTCGTTTGTCCTTGTCGGGGCTTTGTTTGCGGCTTGCAGCAAGGACATCGAGACGGTCGAGCCGAGCGCTCCTTCTACCGGGGGCGAGTTGGTGCCGACTACGTTGAGTATCTCTGTTCCTTCGATGAACAGCCCGGTTGTTTCTCTCGTTCCTCGTACGGAGAGCGTTCGGATGCGGGGCGAGGAAGCTGTGTCGCTTTCGTCCGGCGATGATTCGATTACGCGTGCCGGCGACACTTCGGCTACGGATGCTGAGAAAGCCGTCAAGAATCTTTGGATTCTCCAGTTCGACAACAGCAACGGTAAGTTGATGTTCAAGGAAGTTGTTGAAAATGTAACTTTGACCGATTCCAAAGCTTCGTTGGCCGTTGCTTTGGAGGCTTCCGACAATTGTACGGTCTACGCCATCGCCAACGTGGGCAAGAACAAGTTCGACAGCGCCGAGAAAGATAAGTATCTGCTTTCTGCGTTGGAAGCCGATGGCTTCGGTGTCGGTACCAGCTTCGACATTAAGAATGGTCTGCCGATGAGCGCTAAGTGGACGGGGCAGACCAAGGACCCCTCGGCTTATGACGAACAGCATCCCGCTCCGACGTTCAAGATGGAGCGTATGGTAGCCAAGGTTACGTTTACTTGTAAGTTCGCTCCCGAAATATCCACCCATAAGTTTACGTTGGAGTCGATTCAGTTGTGTTCTGTGCCTGAGAGCGCTGCTTACAAGGCTCCGAAAGACGATGCTACGGGTATTCCCGACGCTACTAAGGCTAAGTTCATCGACTATACGATTGAAAATCCCGCTTCGCTCGATAATGCCTATACATGGTATATGCCCGAAAACTTGCGGGGTAAGGGTTTGAACAGCTCGTCGGGTGCCACTGCCGCTGGCAAGGGTGAAGACAAGGCTCCTGCACATAGTACTTATGTCGAGGTCAAGGGTAAGTATAACAACGGTTCGGAGACTTCCGACATCACGTTCCGGATTTTCCCCGGTGCGGACGACAAGAACGATTTCAACATTGCGCGTAATTGCAAGTATACGATGACGGCTACTATCGTCGGTAACAGCGAGAACGATTCGCGCGTGGTCATCGCCGTCGATTTGAGCCGGAATCCGTTCGATCAGAGCGAGGAAACCGCCAATTCTTATATGGTGTCGAAGGCTGGTTGCACATACAAGTTCAAGGCTACGGTCATGGGTAACGGTGCTACTACTCCGGCAAGTAGCATCAGTGGTCAGAATGCTCCCGCCATCACTCCGTCGGCTTTGAATCCTCAGTCGGTCAAGGTGTTGTGGGAGACTAACGGTGAAGGCAAGATTATCAAGGACGTTCAGTTGAAGAACGGTTGGGTTTACTTCACCACCGCAGGTGAGAAGTCGGGTTCCATTACCGAGGGCAATGCTGTCATCGCAGTTTATAGTTCGGCGACTGCCGGAGACCATATGAATGTACTTTGGAGTTGGCATATTTGGTCGACGGCTTATGATCCTATGGCAGTAGGAGGAACCCATACGCATAAGACGAGAGCGATTAGTAGCAATTCTTCTTATAACAATGTACCTCAGCGGTCCGTTGCTGTGATGACCCGCAACCTCGGTGCTGCTAACAATACTCAGGGTAATGTCGGTTCGTTCGGTCTGTTGTATCAGTGGGGCCGTAAGGACCCGTTCGTAGGTTCGGATAAAACTACGGCGAACAATACTACATTCGTGACTACTTATCCGAATAGCTGGCCTATCGTGGCTTCTTCTGCGACTACAAGCGGTACGGGTGCCACCCCCCAGGACAAGTCGATTGATTATGCAGTCAAGCATCCGACTACGTTCATTACGCAGATCAATACGACTACGTATGATTGGTTGAATGCACCTGCCATTACCAATCAGCGTGATAACCTTTGGGGGAATCCGAATAAGACGGCTAAAACGCCTAATCCCGAACAGGGTGCCAAGTCGATTTACGATCCGTGTCCTGTAGGATGGCGTGTTGCTCCGCAGGATACTTGGACCATGTTCTCCAAGACGGGTATCAATACGTCTACTTCGGGCGAGTTCAACGTTTCTGGTGGTTTCAATATCGGTTGGAATTTTTACTATGAGGGCACCGCTACGGGTTCCACGGTATATTACCCTGCTGCGGGCTTCCGCAACCGTGAGACGGGAGCCTTGGGCGGCATCGGCGTCG
>NZ_CASQFS010000008.1:0-141722 GCF_949428155.1 Alistipes sp. UBA6068
TCACAATTCACAATTCACAATTCACAATTCACAATTCACAATTCACAATTCACAATTCACAATTCACAATTCACAATAAAAATTTCCGACGGGTAGAGCCACCACCGAACAACACCCGAAAAACAAAGCCAGTCTCCGATTCGGAAGCTGGCTTTGTTTTGAATGTCGGAACCGGACTATTTGGAAGTGCGGAACCAATCGACGTCGATCCACCCGGCATCGTTCTTATGGACCTGGGCATCGGCGAAGTAACCGACCTTGGCGCCGATCCAATGCCCGGCCTCGGCGGTGAAAGCGTCGCCCAACTCGCGGAAGCGCTTGCCGTCGGTGCTGAACGAAAGTCTGCAAACCAGCCGCGGCGTAGTGTCGTCGTTCCACTGCTGCTCGAAACGACACCGGAACCACACGTCGACGGGCTCGCCCGAAGCGGCGAACGGCTGCGAAGCGTCGGCAGTCTCGGGAGCGCCCTTTTTCATGGCGCGCTTGCAGGTGGTCCGCTCGACGAAGAGCCTGCCGTCGGCATAACGCAGCCCAATGGTGGCATAATCGTGGCCCATGACAATCAACCCGGCGCGGTCGCCCTCGTAGGAGGGATGGAAACGGAGCTTCGTAGTGGCGGTATAGGTCGGGGCGTTGATTTTCTGCAAGAGCAGATTGCCGTTGTCGGAGAGGTTGCGCCAACCCTCGGGGCGGTTGCGGCAATAAAGGCGAAGCTCGCCGTCGGAGGGGTTGGGGAAGTACCAACCGAGCTGGGGATTGGCATGCCACTGCCATTGCAGCCCGAGCCTGCGGCCGTCGAACTCGTCGCTGTCGGCAGGCGTGCGGACGGCGCTTTTGACGCGGGAAGCAGGCTTGCGGAAAGTATCGACGGGCTCGCCGATGCCGTCGCCGTTGCGGTCGACGCCGACGATGCACCAGTCGTCGTCGGACCACGTGACGGGCTGAAGATGAACGACCCGCCCGTAGGCATACATGTCGACGAAGTGGACGAACCACGAATTGCCCTCGACGTCGTCGACCAAACCGCCCTGGTGGGGGCCGGGAGTCTTGGTATTGCCCTGGTGGAGCACGGTACGGCACTCGTAGGGGCCCCAAGGCGACTTGGAACGCAGGACGATCTGCCAGCCGGGCTTGACGCCGCCCGCGGGAGCGAAGACGTAATACCAGCCGTTGCGCTTGTAGAACTTGGGACCCTCGACGGTGGGATGGTCGCCGTGGCCGTCGAAAATCAGAACGTCCTCGCCGATGAGCCGCTCGCCGTCGGGCGTCATTTCGCAGACGCTCAACACGCTTTTCAACCCGGCGCACGACCCGGCCCAACCGTGGACCAGATAGGCCTTACCGTCGTCGTCCCACAAAGGGCAGGTGTCGATGATGCCCAGCACCTTCTTGATGAGGAGAGGTTCCGACCACTCGCCGCGCGGGTCCTGCGTTTTGGTCATGTAGATGCCGACGTAGGGATTGCCCCAATAGATATAGTACCAACCGTCGTGGAAGCGGATGGAAGGCGCCCAGACCCCCTCGCCGTGGCGGGGCTTGTCGAAATGGTCGTAGGGCGGCTGCTGGGTGAAGACGGTGTTGACGATTTCCCAGTTCACCAAATCGGTCGAATGGAGAATCTGCAACCCCGGGGCACAGTTGAACGACGAGGAAGTCATCCAGAAATCGTCGCCCGTGCGGGTGACGTCGGGGTCGGAATAATCGGCGTAGAGCACGGGATTCTTGTACTTGCCGTTGCCCAAATCGGGCGTCCAGACAGTCTGTGCCGAAACGGCAGCGGCCGAAAAAAGGCCGAAAAGCAAAAAGAGTTTTTTCATAGGTCGATGGATTGGAAACGGCCCGTCCAGTCGCTGCGGAACTGCTCGGAACCGGTCTTTTTGGCGAAAATATGCTCGGGCGTGTAGTCGGCGGCCTCGTCGTCGGAGAGCTCGTGCGACCACGCCACGCGGCGGCTGCGGTCGGCACCGGGGCCGCAGCAGCGCCACTCGGCGTAGAACGAAGTGCGCTCGCGGGCGGGGTCGCGCCAGTTGTGCCACCCCTCGGGGCGGATGGCGGCGGGAAACTCGCACCGAAGCCACACGGTGCGTGCGGTGGATTTCCAAGGCCGCCCGAGGTAGACTTTCGTCACGCCGTCGGCGGCCGTCACGCGGCAATCGCGGAAGACATAGCCGTACTTGTTGCGCTCGGTGGTCGATGCGGCTGTAATGTAGCTGTCGGCCTTGCAATGGATCGTACAGCCGTCGAACAGGACGATGGAGGGACCGAAGATGAAATCGGTGGTACCCTCGATATACGTATCGACGACATGGACGCGCGAAACATACCCCTTGGTGAAGAACGTATCCTGGTCGCCGACAAGCGCGCAGTCGCTCACCAAGATGCGGTCGCCGCGGGTTTCGAGCGCCACGGCCTGCCCCACCCTGCCGGCGTCGTTGGCGACGGTGAGCCCTTCGAGCCACACGTCGTCGGCCTGGAGGGACATGGTATAACTATCGTAGGTGGTCAGTTCGTAACCGTCGACGACCTTGCCCGAGAAGTCGCTCCAAACGATGCGCACGCTGTCGCGACCGCCCACGCCGACGATTCGGACCTTGTCCTTGTAGACGTCCAAGGTGACTTTCTCGCGGTAAGTACCGGGCATGATGCGCACGGTGCGCCACGCTGCGGGCTTGGAAGGCAACGCATCGAAACACGCCTGCACGGAGGTGAAATCCCCGCCGCCGTTGCAGTCGACGACATACACTAACTTCTCCTGCGCCGCAACGCAACAGCCGCACAGCAAAGCGAAGAAAAGGAGGATTCGTTTCATTTTACAAAGATTCTTCGCTGACGCTCAGAATGACACGATACTGCGAAAAGGACGATTTTCAATTCTTAATTTTTCATTTTTAATTACAAGGTAACGCCCGTCTTGAAGATGGCGATTTCCTTGAACCCGGTCTTCTCGTGGAGCAGGTGCTCGCCGTTGGCCGTGGCGAGAACCTTGGCGATGAAACGCTCCAGGACGGCCTGCGGCTCCTCGTCCTCGACGAGCGTTCCGGCGTTGAAGTCGATCCAATTGGACTTGAATTTCGAGAGCTGCGTATTGGTCGAAATCTTCATCGTCGGCACGAAAGCCCCGAACGGCGTACCGCGCCCGGTGGTGAACAACACGAGCTGGCACCCCGACAAGGCGAGGGCCGAAGCGGCGACGAGGTCGTTGCCCGGAGCCTGCAAGAGGTTGAGCCCCTGCCTGCAAATGGGCTGCGTGTACTTGAGCACGTCGACGACCTGCTGGGCACCGCCTTTCTGCACGCACCCCAACGACTTCTCTTCGAGCGTGGTGATGCCGCCCTTCTTGTTGCCGGGCGAGGGATTCTCGTAGATGGGCTGGTCGAACTTGCGGAAATAACCCTTGAAATCGTTGATCAGGCAGACCGTCCGGTCGAAAACCTGCCGGCTCTCGGCGCGGTCCATGAGGATGGTTTCGGCGCCGAACATCTCGGGCACCTCGGTCAGCACGGTGGTGCCGCCCTGCGCGATGAGCCAATCGGAGAAAAGCCCGACGAGCGGATTGGCCGTGATGCCCGAAAAACCGTCGGAACCGCCGCACTTGAGCCCCACGCGGAGGCAGGAAAGCGGCAACGGCCGGCGCCTGTCGGCGCGGGTCTTCTCGACGAGCTCGCGGCAAATCTCGAAACCTGCGGCGATTTCGTCCTCGACCTCCTGGGCGATGAGGAACTTCACGCGCTCGGCGTCCCACTCGCCGATGGTCTCCTTGAGGGCCGAAACCTGGTTGTTCTCGCACCCGAGACCCAGGACGAGGACCGCCCCGGCATTGGGATGCTTGATCAAAGCGGCGAGGGCCCGCTGTGTATTGGCGTGGTCGTCACCCAACTGCGAACAACCGTAATTATGGGTATAGACCCGCACGTCGTCGAGGTGCGAACAATCGCACTCGGCCTTGACGCGCTCGGCGATGGCCTGCGCCTGCCCGTTGACGCACCCGACCGAGGGGACGATCCACAACTCGTTGCGGATGCCCATCGTACCGTCCTTGCGGAGGTAACCCATGACCTTGGCGTCGCTCTTGGGATAACCGACCTCGTAGACCTTGGGCGCATAGGCGTACTCCAAGTCGTCGCGGAGGTTGGTTTTGAGGTTGTGGGAATGAATCCACGCACCGGCAGGAATCGGCTCGGCAGCGTGGCCGATGGGATAACCGTACTTGACGATGTTCTCGCCCTCGGCGATGTCGCGCAAGGCGAACTTATGACCGCGGGCGACGGTCTCGCGCAGGGTGACCTGCACGCCGTCGACGTCGAACGACTCGCCGGCCCAAAGGTTGTCGGCGAGGGCCACGGCGACGTTGTCCGCGGCGTTGATTTTCAGAAACCGTTTCATGGCTCTATACTCGAAAAAAGGGGCGGGCACGCTCTTCCTGCGAAGAACACCCGCCCCGGATGAACGATGGGTCTACTTGCTGAGGAACTTGTCCAACGCCTTGGCCATACCCAGTCCGCGGATGTCGGCGAGGTAAGCGGCGACGGCGGGAACGAAGCCCGGCACCTCGGAGAAATCGACGGTGAAGATACCGCTTTCTTTCACGATCTTCGCGACGGTGGCCTCCAAGTCGGCGGGATTCCAGTTCTTACGAATGAAATCGACGAACTCCTGCGTATCGTCGGGCTGGAACCCGCTTTCGGGACCGTAGAGCGACAACAACGCGGCGAACGTGAAACACTCGTGCTGAGCCACGCGCTTGGCCTTGAACCAATTGTCCTTGACGGTGGGATAATTGCGGGCCTCCCATTTCGACAGCGAATTGAGCGAAATGGACTTGAGCATGTGCTTGATATAGGGGTTGTAGAAACGCTCCAGAATCCCGGCGGCGAACCGCTTCAGCTCGGCCTGGTCCTCCTCGATCATGGGAATCACCTCCTCGGCGACCATGTCGTTGATGAACTTCTCGATAGCGGGCGTATTGAACGCGTCCATGACGGTCTCGCAACCCATCTGCAAGGCGATGGGCACCATGCCGGTGTGCGACCCGTTGAGAATGCGCACCTTCTTGTCGCGGAACTGCTTGATAGAGGGCATGAAGATGACGTGCAGACCTGCCTTGTCGAGCGGCAGCTCCTTCATGACCTCCTTGTAACCGGGACCGCCGATAGCCCAGAGGTGGTACAACTCGGCCTTGACGACGAGATTGTCGTCGAAACCTAACTCCTCCTTGATCTCGTTGATGGTGTCGCGCGGGAACCCGGGGACGATGCGGTCGACGAGCGTATCGCAGAAGTGGCAGTTCTGCTCGACCCAGTCGATGAAATCCTGCCCCAACTTGTTATACTCGGCGTGCCTGATGACGTACTCGTGGAGCGTGGAACCGTTGTTCTCGATGAGCTCGCAGCAGATGATGCAAAGCCCCTTGGAGGGGTCGCCGCCGAAGTGCTTGAAACGCTTGTAAAGCAAGGCGGTCATCTTGGCGGGGTACGACTTGGGCGGGCAGGCCGTGAGGTCGTCGCCCTCCTCGTAACGGATACCGGCCTCGGTGGTGTTGGAGATGGTGATCTTCAACTCGGGCGAGAGGAAATACTGCTCGTACTTCGCATAATCGACATAGGGATTGAACGAATCCATGACGCTCTTGACGAGCCGCACGTCCTTCTTGGGCTGCTTGTTCTCGATACCCTCCAGGTAGACGTGGTAGAGGTTGTCCTGCTTATGGAGCATGTCGATCATGCCGAGCACCTTGTGCTCGGGGTCGAGGATGGGCTGGCAGATGGCCACGCCCGAATTCATGACGCCCTTCTCGTTGGCGATGTCGATCTGCCAGTCGACGAACGCACGCAGGAAATTGCCCTCGCCGAACTGGAGGATTCTGACGGGCCGCTCCGGCTTGGAGACGGCAGACTTATTGAGCTGCTTGATCATTGCAATTGATTTGAGATTACTTCAACACGATAGGTTTGTACTTGGGCACGAGGCTCTTCATGATGAACCACGCGAACAGGTAAGCCACGGCGCAGATGCAGAAGACGATCATGTAACCTGCGGGCTTGCCGCTGAACCCGAAGAACGAGAACGCCTCGCCCTGGGCGGCGGAATAATCGAACAACATACCGGCCCCCTTGTTGATGAGGAACGAACCGATACCCCCGGCCATGGCGCCGATGCCCGTGATGGTGGCGATGGTCGACTTGGGGAACATGTCGCCGATGGTGGAAAAGAGGTTGGCCGACCAAGCCTGGTGCCCGGCGCCCGCGATACCGATGATGACGGCGGGGAACCAGACGGAAAGACCCTGCAACGGCTGTGCGAACAACGCCAGCAAAGGGAAGAAAGCGAAAATCAACATAGCGAGCATACGGCCCGAATAAGGCTCCATACGCTTCTGCTCGACGAAGAACTTAGGCAGGTAACCGCCGCCGATGGAGATGACGGTGACGATGAGGTAGAGCACGAAAACGAGCATCTTACCGGTGGTAGTCTCCATCGAATAACCGCACTCGGAGAAGTAGGCCGGAGCCCAGAAGAGGTAGAACCACCACACGCCGTCGGTGAAGAACTTGCCGACGATGAACGACCAGGTCTGCTTGTAACCGAAGCAACGGATGAACGGAATGGCCTTTTCGTCGTCTGCGGACTTGGTCTCGGCGGGCTGCCCGGCCTCGTCCTGCAACATGTAATCGAGCTCGGCCTGGTTGACGAACCGGGATTCGCGGGGCTTGTCGTACATGAAAATCCAAAAGAACATCCACACGAAACCGAGGGCGCCGATGATGATGAAAGCCATCTCCCAACCCCAAGCCGAAGCGAGGACGGGAATGGAGAGCGGAGCGACGAGCGCCCCGACCGAAGCCCCGGCGTTGAAGAGCGACGTGGCGAATGCACGGTCCTTCTTGGGGAAATACTCGGCGGTGACCTTGATGGCGGCGGGGAAGTTGCCGGCTTCGCCGAGGGCGAGGATGGCGCGGCAGACGAGGAACAACCAGACGCTGACGGTGGCGATGGCTATGGCAGCCTCGGTGCCGTACTCGACGGCGCGCATGGCTTCGAGCGAAGCGTAACCCTCGATGTGCATGGTGGCCCAACCGCAAACGGCGTGGAGACAGGCGCCGAACGACCAGATGCCGATGGCCCAAAGGTAACCTTTCTTGGTACCCATCCAATCGACGAACTTACCCGCGAAAAGGCAGGCGACGGCGTAGAAGATGGAGAAGAAACCCGTGATGGTACCGTAATCGGAATCGGTCCAATGGAACTCGGGGGCGATGAAGTCCTTCCAGGTGAGCGAAAGCACCTGACGGTCGAGGTAATTGACCGTGGTGGCGACGAACAAAAGCAGGCACATCCACCAACGCCAGTTCGTCATGTTTTTCTTGATATCAGTCATTTAAGATTTCCGGTTAAAAGTTTCGGTTGAATCGGGACGGCGGCAGCCGCGCGGCGAAGAACTTCCGCGCCCCTGCTGTCGGGACGCGGAAAGTCCCCGTCTACCCTATTTACCCCTTACGGCGGCGATGATGCCGAGGGCGAAGCGGCATTTCTCGGTGATGGCCTTCCACTCCTTGGCGGCGATGGCCTCCTTGGGGAAGAGCTGCGAACCCATGCCGACGCAGAAGACGCCGGCCTTGAACCACGCGGTGAGGTTCTCCTCGGTGGGCTCGACGGCGCCCGTAGCCATGATATTGGACCACGGCAGCGGCGCCTTGACGTTCTTGACGAACGACGGACCGCCGACGTTGCCAGCGGGGAAGACCTTGGTGAGGTCGCAGCCCAACTCCTGCGCCGTACCGATTTCGGTGACGGAACCGCACCCGGGCGTATAAGGCACGAGGTGGCGGTTGCAAACCTTGGCGACGTCGGGATTAAGGTAAGGGCCGACGACGAAATTAGCGCCGTACTGCATATAGAGGGCAGCTGTGGGCGCGTCGACGATGGAACCGATGCCCAACACCATGTCGGGGCACTCCTTGGCGGCGAACTTCACCAACTCGATGAAGACCTCCGAAGCGAAGTCGCCGCGGTTGGTGAACTCGAAAGCACGCACACCGCCCTCGTAACAAGCCTTGAGAACCTGCTTGGCGATCTCGGCGTCGGCATGATAGAACACGGGAACCATACCGGTCTTGCCGATGGCTTCCATGACCTGAGACTTATTGAATCTTGCCATTTTTTATAAAGTGAAAGGTGAAGAGTGAAAAGTGAATTTCCGGTTTTCAACGCGGTGCCATTCTGAATGAAGTCAAAGGCTCCGAAACAGAAGAATGACGACCGAAAATTTCCAATCGGAATTCAACTATGCGGCTGCGGTCTGCGGAACCCGCGGTGCAACTCCATGAGCTGCACCGCGAATCAGCCGGACAACCGAATTTTTAATTTCTAACGCTGTACGCGCCCGTTGGCGTTGCCGCCGGCCAAGGATTCGACCTCCTCGACCGAAACGAGGTTGAAGTCGCCGTTGATGGTGTGCTTCAACGCCGAAGCGGCCACGGCGAACTCGAGGGCCTCGCCCTGCGTGGGCTTGGTCAGCAGACCGTGGATGATACCGCCGGAGAACGAATCGCCGCCGCCGACGCGGTCGATGATGGGATCGATGTCGTAACGCTTCGACTCGTAGAACTCCTGGCCGTTGTAAATCATGGCTTTCCACCCGTTGTGCGTAGCGGAGAACGATTCGCGCAAGGTCGAAATGACGTACTTGAACCCGAACGTCTCGGCCATCTGACGGAAGATGCCCTTGTAACCCTCGGCGTTGGTCTCGCCGCCCTCGACGTTGGCGTCGGGCTTGAAACCGAGACACAGCTCAGCGTCCTCCTCGTTACCGATGCAGACGTCGACGTACTGCATCAGAGGACGCATGATGGACTGGGCCTTCTCCTTGGTCCAGAGCTTCTTGCGGAAATTGAGGTCGACCGAAACCGTGACGCCGTGGCGCTTGGCAGCCTCGCAGGCCAGGCGGGTGAGCTCGGCGGCCTTGTCGGAGATGGCCGGCGTGATGCCCGACCAATGGAACCACTGGGCTCCCTCCATGATGGCGTCGAAATCGAAATCGGCAGCGTCGGCCTCGGCGATGGCCGAGTGGGCGCGGTCGTAGATGACCTTCGAGGGACGCATCGAAGCACCCGTTTCGAGGTAATAGATACCTACGCGGTCGCCGCCGCGGGCGATGAAATCGGTCCTGACACCGTATTTGCGCAGTGCGTTGACAGCCGACTGACCGATTTCGTGCTTGGGCAGCTTGGAAACGAAATAGGCGTCGTGACCGTAGTTGGCGCAGCTGACGGCCACATTGGCCTCGCCGCCGCCGTAGACGACGTCGAACGAATCGGACTGAACGAAACGGGTGTTGCCGGGCGTCGAAAGGCGCAGCATGATTTCACCCAAAGTGACGATTTTCATAGGGTTATTGACGATTGATTAAAATTGGAAATAATTCTTGGCATTGCGGTAACATACGCCCTCGACGATTTCGCGGCCGATGAACTCGATTTCCGACGCGGGCAACAGACCCTGCTCGATGTCGTTGCCCAACAGGTTGCAGAGCGTACGGCGGAAATACTCGTGGCGCGGGTACGAGAGGAACGACCGCGAATCGGTGAGCATGCCGACGAAACGGCTCAAGAGACCCAGCGTCGAAAGGGCGTTCATCTGCTTCTCCATGCCGTCCTTCTGGTCGAGGAACCACCAACCCGAACCGAACTGGATCTTCCCGGCGCCGTAACGGCCGTCCTGGAAGTTGCCGAGCATGGTAGCGACGAGCTCGTTGTCGCGGGGATTGAGGTTGTAGATGATGGTCTTGGTGAGCTTGTCGTTGCGGTCGAGCATGTCGAAGAACTTGGACATGGCCTTGCCCACGGTGAAGTCGCCGATGGAATCGAACCCGGTGTCGGGACCCAACTGACGGAACATGCGCGAATTGTTGTCGCGGATGGCGCCGTAGTGGAACTGCTGGGTCCAACCCGTCTCGTGGTCCATGACGGCGAATTCGACCATCATGGCCGTCTTGAACTTGCGGATTTCCTCACGCGATAGCTCCGTACCGCCGAACACCTTATTAAAGATAGCGTCGATTTCGGCCTGCGTGTAATCCTCGGCGTAGAACTCCTCGATGCCGTGGTCCGAAAGGCGGCAGCCCACCTGCTCGAAGAACTTGTGACGCACGCGCAGGGCGTCGATGACGTCGGAGAACTTGCGGATTTCGACGCCCGAGACCTCGGAGAGCTTCTCGATGTAAGCGCGGAAATTGGCGGGCACCTCGACGGCCATGGCCTTGTCGGGACGCCATGTGGGCAGCATCCGCACGGCGAAACCGTCCTCGGCGACCTTGATATGGTGCTCCAGCGAATCGACGGGGTCGTCGGTGGTGCAGACGACCTCGACGTTGTAGTGCTGCATCAGACCGCGGGCGAAGAACTCGGGCTTCTGCAACTTCTCGGTGCACTCGTCGTAAATCTTGCGCGCGGTCTGCGGGCAGAGCAGGTCGGTGACGCCGAACGCCGTCTTGAGCTCCAGGTGGGTCCAGTGGTACAAGGGGTTGCGCATGGTATAAGGAACCGTCTCGGCCCACTTCTCGAACTTCTCCCAGTCGGAAGTATCCTTACCCGTGCAGAACCGCTCGTCGACGCCGTTGGTACGCATGGCGCGCCACTTGTAATGGTCGCCCTCCAGCCAGATTTTCGACAGGTTGTCGAAGCGGTGGTTCGAGGCCACGTACCCGGGAATGAGGTGGCAATGGTAGTCGATGATCGGCATCTTGGCGGCGTGCTCGTGGTAGAGCCTTTCGGCGGCACGCGTCTGCAACAGGAAGTTGTCGTCGTTGAACTGTTTCATGATAGGTATTTCGGTTTGGATTTCTACGCGGTTTTCGGAATGTAAAATTAGCACATTATCGGGAAACGCCAATGCGAAAAATTACCAAATTAAGTATAATATTTGCCAGTCCGATATATTAATTTGTCTTTCGGGTTGGCACGGAAGCGAAAAAGTACGTAATTTTGCAGTACAACCAACGCAAACAGATTCAACATCATGATTCGCAAAATCATTCCGGGCGCCGCCCTGCTGGCGCTCGCATCCTGTGCGCAGAGCGTGCAGATCGAAGTAAGCAACCCGACGCAGCATGCCCGCGAAGCGCAGACCGTGGAAATCGCGTGGACGGAACTGCGGGGCGTAAAGCCGGAAACGGTCGTGGTAACGGACGCGGAGGGCAAGCAGATACCCTCGCAGGTGATCTACGCCGGGCACGAAAAACCGCAGGCGCTGATATTCCAGACCGACGCCGAAGCCGGGCAGACGCTGCGCTTCACCGTCGCCGAGGGCGAACGCGAAGCCTACCCGTCGAAAGCCTACGGCCGCCAGGTACCCGAACGCTACGATGACTACGCATGGGAAAACGACAAGGTAGCCTACCGGCTCTACGGCCCGGCGCTTGAGACCTCGCCCGAGAAACTCATCACCCCGGGCATCGACGTATGGGTGAAGTCGACCGACCGCCTGGTAATCGACGAACGCTATGCCCGCGGCCACTATCACCACGACTACGGCGACGGCATGGACTGCTACAAAGTGGGCGTGACGCTGGGCTCGGGAGCCTCGCTGCCGTTCGCGGGCGGCAAGTTCTGGATGATGGGCCACAACTACGCCGCGCAGCGCACCCTCGACAACGGCCCCATCCGCACGACGGTGGAACTGACCTACGCGCCGTTCGACGTGGACGGCAAACAAGTGTCGCTGGTCAAGACCATATCGCTGGACGCGGGATCGCGCTTCTCGCGGATGGAAAACCGCTACACGGGAGCCGCCGAACTGCCGATAGCCGCGGGCGTGGTACGCCACGACGTCAAGGCGTTCGCGCAGGGCGAGGGCTGGTTCGCGCTGCGCGAAGCGGCTTCGGATTCGGCCGACCCGGCGAGCGACGGCGACATCTATCTGGCCATCGTACTGCCGGGCGCCGAAATCCTGCCCGACACGCTGGGCCATGCGCTGGCCGTGAAGACGGCGGCCGACGGCCAACCGCTGGTCTACTACGCAGGCTCGGGCTGGAGCAAAGGCGGTGTGGACGGCATGGACCATTGGACCGCGACCACGGCCGAAGCGGCGGCCGCGCTGCAAACACCCCTCGAAGTACGCATAGTCCGCTGACGAAAACCGACCACCGAAGAGACGACGAGGCCCGGGACCCGCTCCCGGGTCTTGCCGCAAAAAGGCACCGAGAAAATGGAAAACACCCGAAAAATAGTCACCTTCGGCGAAATCATGCTCCGGCTGACGCCGCCCGCGAACCGCCGTTTCGACCAAAGCCCCGTCTACGAAGTCACCTTCGGGGGCAGCGAAGCCAACGTAGCGGTGTCGCTGGCCAACTACGGCGTCCGCAGCGAATTCGTCACGTGCCTGCCCGCCAACAAGATAGCGACGGCGGCCGTCGAAGACCTGCGCCGCAACGGCGTGGAGACGGGCCGCATAGTCCGCGGCGGCGACCGCATGGGGCTCTACTACATGGAAAAGGCGGCGTCCATCCGCTCCTCGCAGGTGGTCTACGACCGGGCGGGCTCGTCGTTCGACGCGCTGCGGCCGGGGATGATCGACTGGGAGGAGACGTTCCGCGATGCGGGCTGGTTCCACTGGTCGGGCATTGCGGCGGCTGTGAGCGCCGACACGGCCGAAGTGTGCGCCGAAGCCATCGGCGCGGCGCGCCGGCTGGGGCTGACGGTCTCGTGCGACATCAACTACCGCAAAAACCTGTGGCGCTACGGCAAGACGGCCCGCGAAGTGCTTGTGCCGATGATGGGCGAATGCGACGTCCTTTTCGGCACGGACGACGAATACGCCACGGTAGCGGGCATCGGCGTCCCGACGCTGAAAAACCGCGAAGCAAACGACAAACTCGACCCGGCGGACTACGAAGCGGCAGCCCGGGAGACGGCGGCACGCTTCCCGAACTGCCGCATGGCGGTATTCGCCCTGCGCAACGTACTCAACGCCAACCACCATACCGTATCGGGCACCCTCAGCACCGAGGGGCGCCTGCTGACGACGCGGGTCTACGAAATCGAACCTGTGGTCGACTGCGTAGGCGTGGGCGACGCGTTCGTGGGCGGCATCATATACAGCCTGCATGCGGGCCGCACGCCCCAACAGGCGCTGGACTTCGGAGCCGCGGCCTGCGCGCTGAAGAACACCGTACCGGGCGACTACAACCGTATGACGGTCGAAGAAGTCGATGCCCTGGTGGGCGGCAGTGCTTCGGGCCGGATTGCGCGATAAGGAAATTTTTTGGGCCACAGAAACGGCCGCGCCACCGACCAGCGCCATACCCGCAAAAACGGCCGCGCCTGCGCGGCGTATGAAAAACCACCCTACGACGCCCCGAAACGAAAAGGCTGTCCCGACAATCGGGACAGCCTTTCTAACAAACGGCCGGACGGCCTACTGATTGGCCTGGGCCTGCTGGAACAAAGTGTTGTAAGTGTTGTACTTGTCCATGATGCCCTCCTCGTCGCGCAGACGGAAGCAAAGCTGCTTGAGCAACTGAATCGTCTCGAAGTGGTCGGGCTTGAGCTGGTGCGCCTTCTCGAAATAAGGCACGGCGGCGAGGTAAACCTCGGTCACGGCCTTCTGGTCGGCATCGTAAGCCGACTGGCTGTTGTAAGTGTTCTTACCGATGGCGTCGTTCATGGCGTCGCCCTTGACCGTGTACATGTAACCGAGGAAATAATAACCCTCGAACATCTCGGGCTGCAACTCCACGACCTTGGCGAACGAAGCGATGCTCTCGTCGTAGTTCTTCAACGCGAAGAACGTACGGCCGCGGCTGAACCACAAGTCGATATTCTCGGGATTCTCGGCGATGGCGCTCTCGATCATGGCCACCAAATCGGCCGGGTCGCCGACGTTGGGCTCCGAAGTGTAGAGCTGCATCAGCCCTTCGAGAATCCGCTCGTTCTTGGGGAACTTCTCGATACCGGTGAGCAACGCATCCTTGGCGCGCGTCACGAAAGCGGGATCGTTGTCCTTCTGACCGTAATAACTGTGGAAGAGGTAATAATAGATATTGCCCTCCTCGTCGGTATAACCCCGGTCGAGCGCCATGTTGAGGTACTCGGAACCGAGCGCGAACGATTCGGGGTGGTTAGCGCCGTCGAACGTACGCAGGTAACCCGCATAGTAGAGCAGCACGGGGTCGGCCTGCCCGTAAGCGGGACCGGACTGCGCCTCGAAAGCCTGCATGTAAGCGTCGGCAGCAGCCGCGGAATTGCCCAGGTCGAGCTCGGCATTGCCGGCCATCGAACAATAATCGCTGACCTGCTTGAGCCCGGCCTTGACCTTGTCGCCCGCCTTGGGGTCGATTTCGTAAGCCTTGTTGTAAGCCTCGATAGCCTGCGGAACGGCGTTGTCGACAATCTGGCGGGTCTGCTTCCAGGTAGCGACCTTACCGTTGCGGATATAGACCGTGAAATAGGGATACTCCCACGCCTCGCAGGGCTGCCCGCCGATTTCGGCCGCACTCACCGCTTTCGGCTCGCCGACGGCCAACTTGAGCATCGGGGCGTCCATGTTGGGGAAGAGGTTCTTGGTAGGCTCGGCAGCCGCCTCGTAGAACGCCTTGCCGCGGTTGATCCACGTCGAAGCCTTGCCGTTCTTCTTGGCGTCGGCGATGTCGGCATTGCTCTTTTCGATCTTGGAGCGGAAAGCCGATTCGTTCACTTTCTGGGCGTTCGCAACGGGAGCTGCCAGCATCAACGCTGCAAAAGCCATCCAAATCGTTTTTTTCATAAGTATGGAATTTAAGGTTTTACATAGGTATGAGACTATTCCTCGGCGGGCTGCTGACCCTCGGCCGCGGGAGCCGCACCGGATTCGGGAACACCGCCCTCGGCAGGCTGCTGGCCCTCGGCCGTTTCGGGCTCCTCGTCGGAAGCGGGCACGGCCATGACCGAAGCGATGGCGTCGCCCTCGCGGAGGTTGATGATGCGCACGCCCTGCGTAGCACGCCCGGCCAGGCGAATCTGCCCGACGGAAGTACGGATGGTGAGACCCGAACGGTTGATGATCATCAGGTCGTTCTCGTCGGTGACGGACTGAATGGCAATCAACTTGCCGGTCTTCTCGGTAATGTTGATGGTCTTCACGCCCTTGCCGCCGCGGTTGGTGATGCGGTACTCGTCGAGGTCGGTACGCTTGCCGTAACCGTTCTCGCTGAGCACCAACACGTCGCGCTTGTCGTCGGGCTCGATGCAAATCATACCGACCACCTCGTCGTCGCCCTCGAGCGAAATACCGCGCACACCGGCGCCGACGCGCCCGATAGGCCGCACCGTAGCTTCGTTGAACCGGATGGCCTTGCCCTCCTTGGCGGCGATCATCACCTCGGCCGACCCGCTGGTGAGCTTGGCCTCGATGAGCTGGTCGCCCTCGCGGATGACGATGGCGTTGACGCCATTCTGCCGCGGCCGCGAATAAGCCTCCAACTTGGTCTTCTTGATGGTACCGTCCTTGGTACACATGATGATGTAGTTGCTGTCGACATACTCCTGGTCGTCGAGCCGCTTGACGTTGATATAAGCGCGCACCTTATCGTCGGGCTCGATGCGGATGACGTTCTGGATGGCACGCCCCTTGGACGAACGCGCCCCCTCGGGAATCTCGTAGACCTTGAGCCAATAGCAACGCCCCTTCTCGGTGAAGAACAACATGGTATTGTGCATCGACGCGACGTAGATGTGCTCGATGAAGTCCTCGTCGCGCGTAGCGCTGCCCTTGGCGCCGACGCCGCCGCGATGCTGCGTGCGGTACTCGGCCAACGGCGTACGCTTGATATAACCCATGTGCGAAATGGTGATGACCATGTCGTCGTCGGCATAGAAATCCTCGGGGTTGAACTCCTCGGAAGCGTAGACGATTTCGGAACGCCGCTCGTCGCCGTACTTGGCCTTCATCTCCAACAACTCGTCCTTGATAATCCGGAACTGCAACGATTCGTTTTCGAGCACCTCCTGCAAATGGGCGATGAGCTTCATCAACTCGTCGCGCTCGGCGATGAGCTTGCCGTGCTCCAACCCGGTGAGGGCGCGCAGACGCATCTCGATGATGGCCGAAGCCTGGATGTCGGAGAGGTCGAAGCGCTCGATCATGGTCTGCTTGGCGGCGTCGGGAGTCTGCGACGAACGGATGATCTGCACGATTTCGTCGATGTTGTCCTGCGCGATCAACAGACCCTGCACGATATGCAAGCGCTCCTCGGCCTTGCGCTTGTCGAAACGCGTGCGGCGCACGACGACGTCGTGGCGGTGGTCGATGAAGTGCTTGATGAGCTCGCGCATGGAGAGCAGCTGCGGCCGCCCGTTGACCAACGCGATGTTGTTGACGGCGAACGACGTCTGCAACGGCGTATTCTTGAACAACGTATTGAGCACGACGCTGGCGACGGCATCCTGCTTGAGGATGACGATGATACGCAGGCCGTTGCGGTCGGACTCGTCGTTGATATAGGAAATACCCTCGATCTTCTTGTCGTTGATCATGTCGGCGATTTTCTTGATCATCTCCGCCTTATTGATCATATAGGGAATTTCAGTGATGACGATGCACTCGCGGCCGCTGGGCGTATGCTCGATTTCGGTCTTGGCGCGCATGACGACGCGGCCGCGGCCCGTGAGCATGGCCTCCTTGACCCCCTCGTAACCGTAGATGATGCCGCCCGTGGGGAAGTCGGGGCCCTTGACGTAGTCCAGGAGCTCCTCGCCCGTGATTTCGGGATTGTCGACATAGGCACAGCAGGCGTCGACGACCTCGGAGAGGTTGTGCGGAGCCATGTTGGTGGCCATACCGACGGCGATACCGCTGGCGCCGTTGACAATCAACAGGGGAATCTTCGTAGGCAGGACCGTAGGCTCGTCGATGGTGTCGTCGAAGTTGAGCGTCCAGTCGATGGTCTCCTTGTCGATGTCGGCCATCACCTCGTCGGTAATCTTGCGCATGCGGGCCTCGGTATAACGCATGGCCGCAGGCGAATCGCCGTCCATCGAACCGAAGTTACCCTGGCCGTCGACGAGCGGATAACGCATCGACCACTCCTGGGCCAGACGCACCATGGCGTCGTAGACCGAACCGTCGCCGTGGGGGTGGAACTTACCCAGCACGTCGCCGACGATACGCGCCGACTTACGCGTGGGCTTGTCGGAATAGAGGTTCAACTCCGCACTCATATCGTAGAGGATGCGCCGGTGCACGGGCTTCAGACCGTCGCGCACGTCGGGCAAGGCACGGGAGACGATGACCGACATCGAATAGTCGATGTAGGCCGACTTCATCTGCTCCTCGATGTTGATGGGGATGATGCGCCCCACCAACCCGGCATTCTTTTCTTCTTCAGTCAACATTTCGGGTTCTGGAATTTCATAGTATTCAACGAACAAAAATACGATTTATTTTCGTTCTGAGCAATTTTGCGCCGCAAAAATACGCTTCGCGGAAAGATATTTTTCCGGCAACACCCGTTTTTCGGCACTTTTCAGCCCGTTTGACGGCACAAAAAAAATTCCCCGACAGGGTGTCGGGGAAAACAAAACCGCGGACAGGTCGTACAGACCTTATGGCGGATGAAAAAGCTACTCCTCCTTCACGAGGTTGAACTTGGTGGAAATCTCCTTCTGCTCGATGGCCTGCCGCAGATTGAAACGCTTCTTCTGCGCGATGTAACCCGGCTTCTCGCAGACGACCTCGATCTGCACGTTTCCTGAATTATTGAATGTCAGCCCCTTGACGTCGAACGTCTCGGTGGTCTCGTAGGGCGTAGAACCCACGTAGTTCTGATTGGTGTTCTTCACCTCGGAAGTCGACGAAACGATGCGGGTCGAGACATCGGCACCCTTGGGCGTCGAATCGACATACCACCGGATGACGGTCGATTCGAGCGCCGTATTGCCGGCTCCGGTCACCTGCTTGTTCTTTTCGAGAGCCGGCGAAGCGGCCCGCTTGAGGAAGAAAGCAATCCGGTCCCAGTCGATGTCCTTCAACGCATTGGCATAGGCCGTATTCAAGGCCCTGGCCCCCGCAAGAAAATCATTGCCGCTGCCGCCGAGGCTGGCACGGCCTACGGCCACAACGCTGGGATAGACCAACTTGCGATCCTGATCGTGGACCTCGACATTCAGCTGGACAGTACCCGACCAACCCACTCCCGAAAGGAAACCGAGGTTGAACTCGCGGACCGAAAGCGTCAGCATGTAGTCGGTCGCAACGTCGGAATCGAGGTTGAAACCCATCGTGCGCATATAACGGCGCGTGCTCTCCGAAACGAACGATACGATTTCGGGGTCGGTCTGCACCTGCGGAAGCGTGGTGGCACTGGCGTCGTACTTCTGAAGCACACGGCTGTTGGAACGCGCATCGCGCACGTTGAGCCGGACGCCGTAGTCGAGTTCGACATAACGGTTGGCCTGCGGCTCCTCCGTGAGCGCCAGGTTAATGATCCGAGGACCGGGAGCGACGAAGTTCTTCACGGAGGCGCACGAAGCCAAGCCCAGCAGCATGGCGGCACCCGCAATCCAAAAGACTTTCTTCATGGCTAACGGTCCGTTTTAAGTTTGATGATCTTAGCAGTAACGGTCGACTTGTAAGTGATACTGCGCGTACCGGTCTGCTCGACATTCGTGGAAATGGTCGGCTCGATGACCGCATCGGCGCCGTACTCGCGCGCCAGATTGACCAGTCGATAGAGAGCCACCCGACGGACAACAACCTCGGGCTGCGTGATGTCGGTAGTCGTTCCTGCGTAATCGTTTTGCAGATACCCCAGTCTCAGAATGCCGCTATGCTTGCAGGCCAGGCCGAACTTGCCGGTCGTGAACTGCATCGAAAAGTCGCCGTCGGAATCGACGATTTCGGTTTTGGAACCGTCCCTGTCGTAGGAATAAACGACCGTGGCCTCGGCTGTAAGCGTATTGAGAATTTCGTAATCCGAACGTTCGAGATTCAGGTCGGCCAGCGGAGCCGTATCAATCGTGTTGACGGCCCGGGGCATGATGACACGCTTGATTGAACCGCAGGAAGCAAGGCAAACGGCGCAGCAAGCCAAGATTAAAAGTTTTTTCATTTTTCGAGTTTGTTTGTTCGTGATGATTATTTCCGAAGTCCTCGAATCGGAAGATACGGACAAACAAAAAGCGCGGACTTCTTCGCAAGATGCCGGATTCTGCGGTCTTCCACAACCTTGTCCCCGAACAACGGAATAAAGCCCACGCTGGGATACAGCATGGGCGTCAAACTTTATTCCTTCGGGGACATTCGTGATAAGTGGAAGTTTCAGAATCCCGAAATACAAGCTAACGCCTTTTGTTTATATGTCCTCGGATGTTATTGTTCCATAGGCAAAAAATGATGAATTTTCGACGAAGATAAAGGAAAGCCGGCAAAAAACAAAATTTTCCGTGCGATTCGGTAAGACAAGCCTCGGGCTTGCTTACCGGAAGTCGATCCACTCGTAGTCGGGATAGGCGGCGCGGTCGAAAGTGCGGAGCGGCCCGGCGAACGGCCCGAACCGAAGAATCCGCACCGTAACCTGCCCGCCGTCGAAGTCGTAGACGATGGACTGCGGACGGAGGGATGCCGTCGTGACAACAAGCGTAATATTGCCTGTCGGAACACCGCTCCCGGCCGCGGGTGTCAGCTGCACGGCCGTCGCGCCGTCGCGCTCCCACAACAGCGAGGGTACATATTCGCTGTCCAGAAAATCGAACGCCCGGACCGGATTGTCGAGCAGGCTGCGGCTGGCGGCGTCCGTCTCTCCGACGATGATTTCCCTGCGGCTGTTGCTGACCTCGAAACGGGTGCTGCCGTCGGCGAAAACCTCGTTATCGCCCATGACAAGGTAATAACTGTCGCCCGAGACGAAATAAGAACCCGTACCCCGATACTCCCCCATCGCCACCTCGAAACCGATTTCGTACCCTTCGAGCGCACGCATCTGCGCCGAGAGCGCCGCCACGACCTCTTCAGCCCGGCTCTGCGCCAGCACGGCCGGCGGCAACAACATACAGACGACGCCCAACAAACAAACAACGGCTTTTTTCATAGGTGCAAAATTAGGTTCTTCGCTGACGCTCAGAATGACAAAATTCGCTCGGAGCGGCAAAATCCGGTCAGAACACCCCCAGCTCCTGCAACTTGGCTTCGAGCGACGGGAGGTCGTGGTAGAGGATTTCGCGGGGCTTGGCGCCGATTTGCCGCCCGACGATGCCGGCCCGTTCGAGCTGCATCATGATACGCCCGGCGCGGTTGAAACCCACCTCGTAATTGCGCTGGATCATCGACGTGGAAATAGAACCGCTCTCCACGGCGCCGCGCGCGATACCCGCGAAAAGCACGTCGTACTTGACCGGAGCCGAAGCCTCCTCGCTGCCCATCCCGCTCTCGCCCCCCTCGGGCACGTAGTCGGGCAACAGATAAGGCGCGGTATAACCCTGCTGCTTGGAAATGTACTCGACGATACGCTCGACCTCGCGCGTCTCGACCAACGCGCACTGAATACGCGTCAACTCGCCGTCCTTGGAGAAAAGCATGTCGCCGCGGCCGATGAGCTGGTTGGCGCCGGGCTGGTCGATGATGGTCCGCGAGTCGATCATCTGCATGACGCGGAAAGCGATACGGGCCGGGAAATTGGCCTTGATACCTCCGGTAATGACCTTGACGTCGGGACGCTGCGTGGCGATGATAAGGTGGATACCCACGGCGCGGGCTTTCTGGGCCAGCCGCATGACGGGCCGCTCGACCTCGCGCGCCATCATGATAAGGTCGGCGAACTCGTCGACGATGACGACGATGTAAGGCAGATAGCGGTGGCCTTTCTCGGGATTGAGCCGCCGGGCCGTGAACTTCTCGTTGTACTCGACGATGTTGCGCGCTCCGGCCTGGCTGCACAGCTCCAAACGGTTGTCCATCTCGATGCAAAGCGAATTGAGCGTGTAGACCGCCTTCATCGGGTCGGTGATGATGGCCTTCTCCTCCGACTCCATCTTGGCGAGGAAATGGCGTTCGAGCTTGGCGTAGAGCGAGAATTCGACCATCTTGGGGTCGATCATCACGAACTTGAGCTGTGCCGGATGCTTGCGGTAGAGCAACGACGTGATAATAGCGTTCAGCCCCACCGACTTACCCTGTCCGGTAGCACCCGCGACGAGCAAGTGGGGCATCTTGGCGAGGTCGAACACGTAGTTCTCGTTCTGAATCGTGCGCCCGATGACCACCGGGAGCTCGGCCTTGGACTCCTGGAAACGCACCGACCGCACGGCCGAATACATCGACACGACCTGCTTGTCGCGGTTGGGCACCTCGATGCCGATGGTTCCCTTGCCGGGGATGGGGGCAATGATGCGGATACCCAACGCCTTGAGGCTCTGGGCAATGTCGTTTTCGAGACCCTGGATTTTGGAAATCTTGACCCCCTGCGCCTGCACGATCTCGTAGAGTGTGACCGTGGGGCCCACCGTCGCCTTGATGCGCTGGATAGGGATGCCGAAATACTTGAGAGTCTCCTCGATGCGCGACTTGTTCTCGAAAATCTCTTCGCTGCTTACCTCCGAATCGGAAACATAGTCTTCGAGCAGCGTCACGGCGGGTTTGCGGTAGTGGATCAGGTCCTTGAGCGGGTCGTAGCTGTCGGTCGGAATGGCCTTTTCGTCGACCAGCCGGGCGCGGTTGGTTTCGACCGTGACCACCACTCCCTCGGCCGGAACTTCGGACGACGCAGGCTGTACCGGCTGCGCGGTCTTGGGCACGGTCACAAGGTAGGGTTCGCCGGGATTCTGCGGCTCCTCCTCGACGGGCTCCGGTTCGGCGGCAGGCGCCTGCTTGGCCGCCATCGTTATTTCGGTGAACGGTCCGTGGACCACGGGCTTGGGCACCGCAGGCTGGTCGAGCTCGACCAATCCGCCACGGCCCATGACGACACGGCCCTTGCGCGAAAGGTCGAATTCGAGGAACTCATCGTCCCCGGCCACAAGAACGGGCCCGGCAGGCTCCTCGGGCACCTCCTCCGGCTCGGCGGGCGCATTGCGCACGATTTCGGTGAACGGATCGTCGCTCTCCTCGGGCATCTCGGCCACGGACGCACGCCGCGGCTCGGCAGAGACGGGTTCGGCATACCGCCGGGCCGCCACCGGTTCGGTGCGCGGCGGAATCGTATAGGGGGCTTCCTCCTGCTGGTAAGCGGGCTCCTCCTGCGGAACATCGAACCACGGTTCCTCCTCCTGCGGCACAGGATTCTGCGCAGGAGCAGGGGTTTGCACGGGCTGCGCAGGCGGCAGGGGCGTATCGTAGAAAAACTCCTCGTTGTCGGACTGCGCGGACGAAGCGACCTTCTGCCGGAAACTTTCGACGAGCCGCTCGCCGCGGCCGACCACGGCTTGTCCGGCAGAATTGACCGTATTGATGAAATTGCGGTTGATGAAAACGCCGACCAGAATCCAGCACACCAACAGCAGAATGACCGTTCCGAAAGTACCGATGCGGCCGCTCAGCAACTCGGCCACGGCGATGCCGAAAGCACCGCCCCATCCGGTCGAACAACAGAGACTGCCGCGGGTTCCGGCCACGAAACCCAGGGTCAGCGAACCGAGAATCATGACCAGGCACAACGCGAGCACCGAGTGGTTGAGCAGCATGGGGCGCTGGCGGATGATGCGGATGCCCACGAGCATCAGCACGACGGGCACCAGGATGCCGCAGACGCCCAGCGAACGGTCGACCAGCAAGATGCCCAGCCGGGCCCCTGTGCCGCCGCACCAGTTGCGGACCGTCTCGCGGAACAACTCGGGCTCCTCGCTCGACTTGCGGAGGATACTCTGGTCGGCCTCCCAACAAAAAAACGAAGAAAAGAGCGCCACGGCGGCGAACACCCCGACGCAGAGCAGCAACAAGCCGACGATCCAGCGGATGCTGTCGGTGTTGCTCCGCTGAACCCGCTGCCGTGCATTGGGCGAAGTGGTGGTGTTTCGGGATGCCATGACCTGACTGAGAATTCGACCGAGCGAAGGTAGCAAAAATTTTCGGATTTCCGGACCTGCGGCGCCCGAAATCTGCCGGAGGGAATCAGCCGCGCGAACCCATCGCTTTCAGTTCCAGGCGCGAACGGTAGGCTTCGTCGGCGAAAGTGAGGAACTCGCAAGCGGGCACATGGTCCGCGGCGGCCCGAAGCCCGTAGCGGTCGAGCAACTCGGCGACGCGCCGGGCGACGGCGGGCGACGGGTCGACGATGGAGACGCCGCGCCCCGCGACGATGCGCTCCAACACGGGCAGCAGGAACGGATAATGCGTACACCCCAGCACAATCTGGTCGGCGCCGCGCTCCAACATGGGCTCGACGGCCCGGCGCACACACTCCTCGGCTTCGGGCGTCGCTTCGCGGTCGCTCTCGACCAACTCGACGAATCCCCGGCCGGGAGCCGTGACGACCTCGATGCCCCTGCCGTAGAGCGCGGCCGTGCGGCGGAACAAGTCGCCGTCGAGACTGCGCTCGGTGGCCAGCACCCCCACCACCCCGCTGCGGGTGGCCAGACAGGCGGGCTTGACGGCAGGCTCCATACCGACGATGGGCATGGGAGCGTATTTCCCGCGCAGGAAGTCGATGGCGGCGGCCGTAGCGGTATTGCAGGCGACGACCACGAGCTTGCACCCCCGGGCGACCAACGCGGCGACCGCCTCGTCAGCGAGCCGGACAATCTCCTCGCGCGGCCGCGACCCGTAGGGGCAGTTCTTACCGTCGCCCAGGTAGAGGAGCGATTCGCCGGGCAGCGCACGCCGCACCTCGCGCCAGACGGTCAGACCGCCCAGCCCCGAATCGTAGATGGCTATGGGAGCGCTATTCATAATTAAAAATCGAGAATGAAAAATTAAAAATCTTTCGGCCGCAAGGGTCGGAATCCGCAGAACGTACCAGCCAGAACCGGGGACCCTGCCGATGAAGTCCGAAACGCCGCCGGGGCCGATTTTTCATTCTTCATTTTTCATTTTTAATTTTGCTTAATATGTTTTCCGCCACTTCGTCGTCCGACAAGGCGTCGCAGTCGAACACCCACCGGGCCTGTGCATAGCAGGGTTCGCGCTCGGCGATGTCGCGGGCCATGAAGCCGACCAACTCGCCGTCAGACAAACCCCGCAGGCGGGGCCGCTTCTGCCGTCCGTAGGGCGAAAGGCGCCGCGCGATCTGCTCGGCGGAGCGCCGCAGGTAGACCGTTGTTCCGGCTTCGTTCATCCGGGCCATGTTGTCGCGCCACAGCGGAAGCCCTCCGCCCGTGGAAACCACCCTCGTCGCGGGGTCGGCGATCAGCCGTTCGAGCACTTCGCGCTCGACCTCGCGGAAACGCTGCTCGCCCTCGTAGCGGAAGATGTCGGCGACGGTCGCCCCCTCCCGCTCCTCCACCGCCCGGTCGGTATCGACCGCCTCCACGCCGAGCCGCCGCGCAATCTTGCGCGCAAGGGTGCTCTTGCCGCAACCCATGTACCCGACCAAGAAAAGCGGACGCATAACCGTCGGAAGTCAGAACAAATCCAACTGCTCGGGGTCGATCACCTCGTCGGCATCGCCGCGGGGCCGTTCGACCTCGAAAGCCACTTCGTCGGAGACCGACGCCTGTGCAGCACCGGCCTGCGGCGCCGAAACCTCGGAATCTTCCGGCCCCTCACCGGCAAGCCCGGCATCTTCGGCAAGGTCGAAATCCGCCGCGGCCGTCTCCTCGTCGTCCGGCCCGGGTTCGGGCTGCGGAGGAAGCGCGGGCTCGATGAACCGCAGCGACGCGACCTCGAAAGTAGTCAGCCGCTTGCCCTTGGCGCGGTGGCTCTTGACCCCCACGAACCCGTCGACGTCGATTTCGTCGGCCGGGCGCGAAGCATGGGCCCCCTTGTAGGTTATCTCCAGGCGGGCGCCCGCGCGGTCGGTGACGCAGACGAAGTCGGACTGCCCCTCCTCGTCGAGGAAGAACTGCAACTTGTCGGTGGCTTCGGCCGTGAAACGCTTCATATAATAATAACCCTGCGCGCGGTCGAAGTAGCAGACGCTGTAAACGCGTCCGGCCTCGAAGCGGTCGACGCGCACGGTCTCGTCGGGGAAGTGCTGGGCGAGGTCGTAACCGGTAATATAATATTGGTTCCTGGAGGTCCAGACAATCAGCTTGTCGTCGCCCTTGAACTCGCCGAGGAGCTTGCCGCGCCCGTCGGCGTTGAGCCGCCGCACGTCCTCGTCGAACCAGACGCTCTGGCCGCCGAGCGTCGAGACGCCGCGCTCCTTCAAGACGATTTTGTGGATGCCGTAGCGCGAGAAGAGGTTGCCCTGGCTCTGGCGCCCCTTGATGGCGAGGGTCGAGAAATCGAGGTCGACGATCACCTTCTTGAGCCGCGGACGGGGCTTGAAGTAGACCTTCAGCACCTCGGCCTCGCCGTTGGGGTTGACCGACATGTAGAGAATCTCGCTGCGCGGCGTCCCCTTGGTCATGTCGTACTCCTTGTCGCGCGTGACGGACTTGATGGCGCAGCGCTTCATCAGAATCGGACCGTTGCGGCCGTCGCGGTAGAGCACGTTGTAGATGGTCCGCTCGTCGTTGCGCTTGAAGACGCCGATGTAGTAGATGCCCTTGTCGAAGAACGCCTTGTCCGAGACCTTGGTGATGACGTAGCGGCCGTCCTTGGTGAAGACGATGACGTCGTCGATGTCCGAGCAGTCGCAGACGAACTCGGCGTCCTTCATCGACTTGCCGATGCCGAAGAAACCCTCGGCACGGTCGACGTAGAGCTTGGCGTTCGTGACGGCGACTTTCGTAGCCTCGATGGAATCGAACTCGCGCAGTTCGGTGCGGCGTTCGTGGCCGGCGCCGTATTTCTCGCGGATGCGGCGGTAGTAGGCCACGGCGTAGGCCGTGAGGTGCTCGATGTCGTGCTTGGTCTGCGCTATCTGCTCCTCGATCTGCTTGATCTCGTTGTCGGCCTTTTCGGTGTCGTAGCGCGAAATGCGGATGAATCGCAGTTCGGTGAGCCGCTGCACGTCGTCGATGGTCACCTCGCGGCGCAGCAGCTTCTTGAACGGCGCCAGCCCCTTGTCGACAGCGGCATAGGCCGCTTCGCGGGTCTTGCACCCCTCGATAAGCTGGTAGAGCTTGTTTTCGATGAAGATGCGTTCGAGCGACGCAGCGTGCCAAGCCTCGTTCAGCTCGCCGAGCCGGATTTCGAGCTCGCGGCCCAAGAGCCACTTGGTGTGGTCGGCCGAACGGCGCAGAATCTCCCGCACCCCGAGGAAATGGGGCTTCTCCTCCCAGATGACGCAGGCGTTGGGCGAGATGGAGACCTCGCAGTCGGTAAAGGCGTAGAGCGCGTCGATGGTCTTGTCCGACGATTCGTCGGGAGCCACCTGGATGACGATTTCGACCTTGTCGGCCGTGTTGTCGTCGACCTTGCGGATCTTGATTTTGCCCTTTTCGTTGGCCTTGATAATCGACTCCTTGATGGATTCGGTGGTGGTGGTATAGGGTATTTCGGTGATGGCGAGGGTGCGCTTGTCGATTTTCGAGATGCGCGCCCGAACCTTGACCGCCCCGCCCCGCAGACCGTCGTTGTAACGGCTCACGTCGGCCGTGCCGCCCGTGGGGAAATCGGGATAGAGCTCGAAGTCGCGCCCCTCCAGATGGGCGATGCAGGCGTCGATAAGCTCGTTGAAGTTGTGCGGCAGAATCTTCGACGCCAAGCCCACAGCGATGCCGTCCGACCCCTGGGCCAACAGCAGCGGGAACTTGATGGGCAGCGTCACAGGCTCCTCGTTGCGGCCGTCGTAGGAACGCATCCACTCGGTGGTCTTCTTGTTGAAGACCACGTCGAGGGCGAATTTCGACAGACGCGCCTCGATGTAACGGCCTGCGGCGGCCTCGTCGCCCGTGAGGATGTTGCCCCAGTTGCCCTGGCAGTCTATCAGCAGCTCTTTCTGCCCCAGCTGCACGAGGGCATCCTTGATGGAAGCGTCGCCGTGGGGATGGTACTGCATGGTCTGCCCGACGATGTTGGCCACCTTGTTGTAGCGGCCGTCGTCGACGGTCTTCATGGCGTGGAGAATACGCCGCTGCACGGGCTTCAGACCGTCCTCGACATGGGGTACGGCACGTTCGAGGATGACATACGATGCGTAATCGAGAAACCAGTTCTTGTACATGCCCGTGAGCTTGCGCACCCCGCCCTCCTCCTGCGTCAGACGGTCGTACTTGCCGCTCCTGGCCGGGGCGGCAGGCGCTTCGGCATCGTCCGCATCGGATGCGCCGGCGGGTGCTTCGGCAGCCCCGTCGCCGACGGTTCCGGACGCCGCGGGCTCCCCGTTGAACTCCTCTTCGGGATGGATTCTATCTTTATCTTGAGACATCAATTCTGAATTATGGTGAATTCTTAATTAATCATCAGGTCTTCCTCCACGAGGTCTTCCTCGATGCGCAGGTTGTCGATGATGAAGCCCTGCCGCTCGAAGGTGTTCTTGCCCATGTAGAACTCCAGCAGGTCGTGGATGGGGTCGTCCTTGGTGATGCGCACCCGGTCGAGCCGCATCCCCTCGCCGATGAATTCGCGGAACTCGTCGGGCGAAATCTCGCCCAGACCTTTGAAACGCGTGATTTCGGCGTTGGCGCCGCACTGCTTGAGCGCCTTGAGCCGCTCCTCCTCCGAATAACAATAATGGGTCTCCTTCTTGTTACGGACGCGGAACAGCGGGGTCTGCAAGATATAGAGGTGGCCGCGGCGGATGACGTCGGGAAAGAACTGGAGGAAGAACGTGGTAATGAGCAACCGGATGTGCATGCCGTCGACATCGGCATCGGTGGCGATGACGACCTTTTCGTAACGCAGGTTGTCGATCTCCTCCTCGATGTTGAGCGCCGCCTGCAAGAGGTTGAACTCCTCGTTTTCGTAGACCACCTTCTTGGTGAGCCCGAAGCAGTTGAGCGGCTTGCCGCGCAGCGAGAAAACGGCCTGCGTACGCACGTCGCGCGACTTGGTGATGGAACCCGACGCCGAATTGCCCTCGGTGATGAAAATCATCGACCGCTCGGCCAACTCGCTCTTGTCGGTGCGGTGAATCTTGCAGTCGCGCAGCTTGCGGTTGTTGAGCGACACCTTTTTGGCGGTCTCGCGCGCCTTTTTCTGGATGCCCGAAATGGCCTTGCGCTCCTTCTCGTTCTCGACGATTTTCTTCTGAAGAATCTGCGCCGTCTCGGGGTGCTTGTGGAGATAGTCGTCGAGGTGCTTGGTGAGGAAATCCATAACGAAGTTGCGCATCGAAACCCCGGGCTCTATCTCCTTGGAACCGAGCTTGATTTTGGTCTGCGACTCGAAGACGGGGTCGGTGACCTTGACCGAAATGGCGGCGATGATGGAGGTGCGGATGTCGAGCGGGTCGTAGTCCTTGCGGAAAAACTCCTTGACGGTCTTGGCGATGGCCTCGCGGAACGCCGCCTGGTGGGTACCGCCCTGCGAAGTGTACTGGCCGTTGACGAACGAATAGTAATTCTCGCCGTAGCCCGTGCCGTGGGTGATGGCAATCTCGATGTCGTCGCCCGACAGATGGACCGGGGCATAGAGCGGGTCCTCGGTCATGTTCTCGTTCAAGAGGTCCAGCAGACCGTTCTTGGAGACGTAGGCCGTGCCGTTGAAATTGAACGTGAGCCCCAGATTGAGGTAGGTATAGTTGCGGACGAGCTGCTCGACGTATTCGAGGTTGTAATCGTAGGGACCGAACACCTCCTCGTCGACCCGGAACCGAATCAGCGTACCGTTGGGCTCGCCGACGCCCGACTCCCAGCGGTCGCTCTGCTCCAACCCCTTGGCGAAGGTGACGGTGCGGGCCTCGCCGTCGCGCACCGACCGGGCCTCGAACTCGGACGAAAGCATGTTGACGGCCTTGACGCCGACGCCGTTGAGACCCACGGTCTTCTTGAACGCCGAACCGCCGTACTTGCCACCCGTATTCATTTCGGAGACGGCCGCCGAAAGCGACTTGAGGGGGATGCCGCGCCCGTAGTCGCGGACCGTCACGACACGGTCCTCGATGGTGATGTCGACCTGGTGCCCGGCGCCCATGATGAACTCGTCGACGGAGTTGTCGACCACCTCCTTGATGAGGACGTAGATACCGTCGTCGGCCTGCGAACCGTCGCCCAGCTTACCGATATACATACCGGGCCGCAGGCGGATGTGCTCGCGCGGCGAAAGGGTCACGATGGCGTCGTCGCCGTAGTTTTCGGGGGAATTATTGGTAAGTAAATCTGCCATAATATCGAATTAAAAATTAAGAATGAAGAATTAAAAATCGAGACCCGACCAACCGGAACCGACCGGGATAGGGCGAAATTCAATTTTTCATTTTTAATTTTTCATTTTTAATTTCCGCCAGGGCGGCCGCCATGTCGTCGTAGACCTGCTGTGCCAGCTCGTGGACCTCGGTTGCGGCGACCGCCGCGGCTTCGACGGGCGGCAACACGCGCACGGTGATGCGGTTGCGCCAGTTGAAAAGGAAATTCTTCCTGATGAGCGTAGCAGTCCCGTCCAGCACCACGGGCAGAATCCCCACCCCGGCCTCCTTGGCCAAGGCGAAAGCCCCGGTTTTGAAACGGTGTATCTCGCCGTCCTTGGAACGCGTACCCTCGGGGAACACCGCCACCGAAGCGCCGCGGCGAATCCATTTGCACCCCTCGCACACCATCTGCTCCTTGGCTTCGGCGGCACGCCCGCGGTCTATGCAGATGTCACCGTGCAGCACGAGGAACTGCCCGAAGAAAGGCACCTTGAAAATCTCGCGCTTGGAAACCCACCGGAAATTGAGCGGGATGCAGTAAAGCGCCGGGATGTCGATTACCGTGTTGTGGTTCAGCACGATGACATAGCTTTTGCTCCGGTCGGCGTACTCGCGGCCGATGACCCGCTGCCGCCAGAACGGCGGAATGAAAAAGAAGATGCGGACCAACACGCGCGAAAGTTCGTGGACCGCGCGGCGCGCCTTGTCGAACGGCCAGCATACGACCAGCGCGACGGCCGACAAAAGCATGAAGACCGTGCACAGAGCCACCAGAAACAGATAATATAAAGCACTCAACATAACGTTCGGGCAAAGGAAGTTCGGTTCAATATCGTGCAAAAGTAGGAATTTTTCCCGGAATAACCGCCGGGCCGCCGCGTTTTCTCGTAATTTCCCGCACATGCCCGAAGAGCGGCAGGCCCCCGCCCCGACGAACAACGGCACCGATTAATTAACTTTATATAAATAGGTATCGAAAATTTTCGCAAAAATCAAGTACTTTGTATTGCATAGTATAATTATTTTATCATATCTTTGCACTGTCGAGATATAACGAACAGAAAATAATCAACAACAAAAGATATGAAAAAACTGGCCGCCTTCATCGTGATTGTAATAATGACCGTTCTGCGGGCCCTCGGGGCGCAAAACTACCCTGCCACGGGCCGTGTGGTGACACAGCAGGGCGACGCCGTGGAATTCGCGACGGTGGTTCTGTTGCAGGACGGGCAGCAAACCGCAGGCACGGCGACCGACACCGAGGGCCGCTTCGCGCTGAAAGTTCCGGCGGGCGACTACACCCTCTCCATCCGGTTCATTGGATTCGAGCCGCTGGAACGCGAAGTGCGCATCGAATCGCCGACCGACCTGGGCGACCTGACACTCAGCGCCGCCGCCACGCAAATCGACGACGTGGTGGTAAGCGCCCAGCTTATCCGCCGCGAAGCCGACCGCTTCGTGGTCGACGTAGCCAACACTCCGGCGATGCTCGGCCGGGACGGCATCGAAGCGCTCAAGCTGGCACCGGGCATCTGGATGGACGGCGACAAGATTTCGATCAACGGCAAATCGGGCTCGAAAGTCTACGTCAACGACCGCGAACTGCGCATGGAACCCGACCAGCTGCTGAGCTACCTCCAATCGCTGCGGGCCGAAGACATCCAGAAAATCGAGGTCATCCCGATGGCCGGGGCCGACTACGACGCCGATTCGTCGGGCGGCGTCATCCGCATCACCCTCCGCAAGCGCCGCGAACAGGGCACCGAAGGCTCGGTATCGCTGGCCGCCCAAGCGGGCGAATGGAGCCATGGGCTGAAGCCGCAAGCCAGCGTCAACCACCATTCGGAACGCTTCGACTTCTACGCCAATGCCTGGGGCCATCTGCAAAACGCCACGTTCCTCTCCGACGAACTGACCCGCTATACGGCAGGCGACACCCGGCTCGAATCGCACTCGCGCACCAAAGAGCGTCCGCGCAACTACGGATTCAAGGCGGGCGGCATCTGCGAACTGACCCCGAAGCACAGCATCGGGCTCGAAGCCGACTACTGGCGCACCAACGAACCGGGCATCAACGACACCCACACCGATTTCACGGCCGCCGGCATCCCGACCCGCACCGAGAGCCGCTACGACGCCCACAACCGGCAGAACAACCTTTCGGCGACGTTCAACTACATCTTCAAGCTCGACACCGCGGGCTCGACCCTCAAGCTGCTGGCCGACTACAACCTCCGCACCTCGGATTCGGGCAACGACAATTCCAGCCGCATCGCCTCGCCCGGCGGCACGCTCGATTCGCTCTACCGCAACCGCTCAACGGCGCACTACAACGTTGCGACCGCCTCGCTGGCCCTCGACAAGCATTTCGGCCCGAAATGGACGCTGCGGACCGGAGCCAAGTACACCTACAACGACATGCGCAACCATGCGCTCTACGAATACCGCCCGGCCGAAACATGGCTGCGCGACGAGGCCCACAGCTTCCGGCTCGACTACACGGAACATATCGCGGCGGTCTACGGCATTATTGCGGCGAATCTCGGCCGCTGGAGCGCGGTGGCCGGACTGCGCGGCGAATACACCCGCACGGCGGGCAAGAACGACGGCACCCGGCAGGACTATTTTTCGCTCTTCCCCAACGCCAGCGTCTCCTATGCGCTCACCCGCGACGGCGCCTACTCGCTCATCGGCCAGTATGCCCGCACCATCGGACGGCCGCGCTTCTGGTGTCTCAATCCGCAGCGCGTGCAGATTTCGGACTACACCTATCAGACGGGCAACCCGGAACTCGAACCCTCCTACAAACACGATGTAAGCCTGACCCTGGTGCTGGCCCACAAATATACGCTCACGGGCGGCGTGACGGTCCAGACCGACGAAATCCAGCAGACCATACAGCCCGACCCGACCAACCCCGACATGCTGCAAATCGTGTGGGTCAACTTCGACACGACGAAAAGCTACTACGCTTCGGCCAGCATCCCGCTGCAGCCGACCCGCTGGTGGTCGGTCAACCTCAACGGAACCTACATCCGCCAAGGCCAGCGCATCGGCCGGAACAGCCCCGAAGAACACTACAATTTCGGCTACGCGAGCGCCTCGATGACCTTCACGCTCCCGGCGAAGTTCTACATCGACCTCTCCTACCGCTACCAGAGCCGCGTGGTGCTGGGCAACTGCTGGGTCGAAGAGATGCACTTCACCGACGCAGGCATCAAGAAACGCTTTGGCGACAATTTCACGGTTGCTTTCACGGTCCGCAACCCCATAGCCCCACCGGTTCAGAAAATCGGAGCCCGTGGCGACGGCTTCGTGCGCCATGTCGACGCCGTCCAAACCTGGAACAGCCGCACCTACCAACTGTCGCTGAGCTATCGCTTCCGAACGGGCAAGGCGTTCCGCCACCGAAACGTGGAAGCAGGCTCGGCCGAAGAAAAAAGCCGTCTGTAACAATTACAGACGGCTGGAACCTGTCGGGCGACCGCGCCTAAAACTCCACGACGGGCGCCTGTGCGGCGGCGGCATCGGCCGTGAAGTAAGGCTTCTCGCCGAAACCGAACATCCTAGCGACGATGACGGCGGGGAACCTGCGCACGGCAACGTTGTAACCCCGAACCGTCGTATTGAAACGCTCGCGTGCCACGGCGATGCGGTTTTCGGTGCCCTCCAACTGCGCCTGCAACTCCTGGAAATTCTGGTTGGCCTTGAGGTCGGGATAACGCTCGGCGACCACGAGCAGCCGGCCCAAAGCCGAACGCACACCCTCCTGCGCCTGCTGGAACCGGGCCATGGTCTCGGGCGTGAGCTCGTCGACCGAAAGATTGACCGACGTAGCCTTGGCACGGGCCTCGACCACCCCTTCGAGCGTTTCACGCTCGTGGGCGGCATAGCCCTTGACCGTATTGACCAAGTTGGGAATCAGGTCCGAACGGCGCTGGTACTGCGTCTCGACCTGCGCCCAGGCGGTTTTCACCTCCTCGTCCATGCGGACGAAACCGTTGTAAGTCCGGTAAAACCAGAATGCGCCGAGCACGACCACGGCCGCCACGGCAATCCAAATCCATTTTTTCATTGCGCTTATCGTATTTGTGTATTCTATATTGCCTACCACCTTGAACCTGCGCCGCCCCCGCCGAACGAACCGCCGCCGAAACCACCTCCGAACGAACCGCCCGCTCCGCTTCCGAAGCCGCCGCCGAGCCCTCCGCCGAAACCGCCGATGAAAGGCCCGCTGCCGAAACCGTTGCCGCGCGAATTGCGGACGCTGCGCTTGACGACCTTGCCGCAATTGGAGCAGACGAACGTATATTCGATCTGCTCGTAACGCGGCGTGACGGACAGCACCTGTTTGTCGCGCAGCTCCAGCGTGCGTTTCCTGCACCGGGGACAACGCCTGCTTTGGCTGTCAAGCAAGACCAGCACCAACACAAGCATTCCCCCAAGAGTGCAGAGAATCAACAAAGTCAGCCAAAGCGGCAATTCTTCCTCCTCCGGCTCGGGGCCGAAGTCGAGCTCACCGTTACGAAGCAATTCGGCCACGGCCTCGACCCCCGCCACCATGCCTGCGTCGTAGTTGTCCTCGCGGAAATAAGGCAGCATGAAATTGAGCTGAATCCGCTTGCAGAGGGCATCGGGCAAGACGCCCTCCAGGCCCGGTCCTGTGACGAAACGGATTTCGTGCAGGCGCTCGACTAGCAAAATCCCCAGTCCGTTGTCGACATCCTTGCGACCCACGCCCCAACTGCCGAACAGCTGCATGGCGAAGGTAAAGGGGTCGCCGCCCTCGATGTCGTCGAGCGCCGCCACAGCCACCTGCGCAAGCCCCTGCGCCCGCAGCGCGGCACACACCGAATCGATCCGGGCCACAGCCTCGTCCGAAAGAATTCCGTCGGGGTTGGAGACATAGCGGGTCCTGTCGGCAAGCTGCACGTTGGGCACCTCGCCGGGCTTCCACGTACGCGCGCCGACCGTCGCGGAGACGGCCGCCAGCAGCACTATAAGGATAAAACGTTTCATATTCTGAGCGAAGATACGAAAAACCCTGCAAAAAAAGCGCCCCGAACGGACGCTTTTTAACAAGAACCGCGACCGGACGGCCTATTTGCGTCCGTTGCGGCGAAATTCGACCACCAACGCCGAGCGTGCCGGAACGAAGGTAGAATCGCTCACCGTGACCTGCTCTCCGGTCAGCACGTCGCGCCCCTGCACGGAGAGCGACTGCGCGATTTCGGCGTAGTGCGACCATGGCACCGCCTTGCGGCCACGCGAATTGTTGACGAAGACGAAAACAGCATCGGTATCGTCGTAACGGAAATAGGCATAGGTGTTGTCGCGCGCGGCGAAATGGAGCGTCCGCCCTGAATGGATGACGGGCTTGGTCTTGCGCCAGTTGAACAGGCGGCTCGTGTGCTCGTAAAGCTCGGCCGCGGCCCCCTTGCGCTGTGCAGGGTCGAACAGATCGACCGCATCGCCGGCCCAGCCGCCGGGGAAGTCGACGCGCAGTCCGCCGTGGCCCTGCGAGAGGTCGGCGGAGCGGAACAGCAGCTCGTCGCCCGCGAAGATCTGAGGGATGCCGCGCATCGTAGCCAGCAAGGTCATGGCGATTTTGGCCCGCCCGACGTCGCCGCGCACCAAGTCGGCCACGCGCTCGGTGTCGTGGTTGCCCGCGAAAATCATCATGCGCGAAAGGTCGTGGTAGACGAAGTCGTCGGACAAGGCGTTGTAGACCCGAATCATTCCCTCGCCCCAACGGAGCGAATCGGAGGGCAGCGCGGCGCAGATGGCATCGCGCAGGGGAAAGTCCATGATGGACGGCAGGTGCGAATCGAAGCCATCGCGGTTGGGGTTGCCGCCCTGCCAATAGGCGAGCTGGGGCACGTCGGCCGTCCAGCACTCGCCGACGATATTGAGATTGGGATACTCACGCAGCACGGCGGCGCACCACTCGCTCATGGGGCCCTTTTCGTTGTAGGGATAGGTATCGACGCGCAACCCGTCGAGGTCGGCGAACTCGACCCACCACACGGCCCACTGCTGGAAATAGCGCAGCAGGAACGGATTGTCGAGGTTCATGTCGGGCATCATGCGGTCGAACCAACCGCCCTCCTGCACCCGCAGGTCGTACTGCGAAGCGTTGGGGTCCATGTTGGCCGAAAAGAGGTTGTTGGTCTGCGTGTACTCGGGGAAACGGTGCACCCAATCGGCGAAGGGCAGGTCGGCCATCCACCAATGGGCCGCGCCGCAATGGTTCGTCACGATGTCCATGATGACCTTGAGCCCGCGGCGGTGGCAGGCGGCCGCATAGTCGCGGTAGAGGTCGTTCGTACCGAAACGCGGGTCGATGCGGTAGTAGTCGGCGCAGGCGTAGCCGTGGTACGACGCGGCGGGCTCGTTGTCGAGCAGCAAGGGCGTGGCCCAGACGGCCGTGGCACCCAGCCCGGCGATATAGTCGAGGCGGTCGATCATCCCCTGCAAGTCACCGCCGTGCCGTCCGAAGAAAGCGCTGCGGTCGGCCTGCTCGGCCGTGTCGGGCGTCGAATCTATCGAAGGGTCGCCGTTGGCGAAACGGTCGGGCATCAGCAGGTAAATCATATCGGCCGTGGTGAAGCTCCTGCGGTCGGCCGAACCGTCGCGGCGCGCGGCGAACTCGTAAGCGACCTTGAAGCTCTCCCCGCCGCGCGAAAAGACCAAGTAACGGGTACCGGGAACCGCTTTGGCATCGACCTCTATGTCGACGAACAGGTAATTCGGGCTGTCGGCCTTGTGGACGCCAGCGACGCGCACGCCCTGCGGTCCCTCGACGCGGACGGCGCATTCGGCGATGCGCTCGCCGTTGACGAGCAGCTGGAGCGGCGTACGCATGCCCACCCACCACGAAAGGGGCTCGACGCGGGCCACGCGGGCCCCGGCATCGCCGACCGACCGGGGGTCGAACTGCGGAACGCTGTTGCAGGAAATCGCCGCCATACACACCAGAAATATGAGAAAACGAAGAAGTTTCATAAGTTTTATCGGGTCAGAATCCGGTAACTCCAGGGCGCCATGTCCTCGGCGACCCACTCCGGAAGGTTATATTCGGCCCCGGTCATCGCGTCGGTGTAGCGTCCGGCGTAGATACCGGTGGCGTACTCGGCGCGGATGGCATAGGGCGACAGGTTCATGATGGCGACGACGCGGTTGTCGGGCGTCTCACGCACCAGCGTCATCAGGCAATCCTCGGCGTTGTTGCGGATTTCGACCATCTCGCCGCCCGTCTCCCCGGCCGCCAAGGCGGCGTTTTCGTGCCGCAACTTTGTGAGACGCCGATAGAAACGGGTGAAGCCGTTGAGCTCGTAGACCGGAATGGGGTCGCGGTCGAAAAAGGCGAACGCATGGTCGTAACCGACCTCCTGCCCGGTGTAGACGAGCGGCAGGCCGCGCGGCACGACGAACGAGAAGACGGCCATCGCCTCGCGGGCGTCGCCGAAGCGGTCGAACTCCGAACCCGACCACGAATTCTCGTCGTGGTTCGAGGTGAAAGCCAGCCGCATGGCCGAACGGGGATAACGCTCGCGGTCGGCATAGATGTAGTCGCGCAACGCGGTGACGCGGGTTCGCTGCTGCGCCACGTCGACCATCAGGTGGTGCATTTCCCACGCATAGCAGGCGTCGAACGCCCCCTCCTCGAAGAGGTTGGTCTCCTCGGCCTCGGCGAGCATGAAAAGGTCGGGCTTCGTCCGCCTGAGCCGCCGGACGGTGGTGTTCCAGAACTCCACGGGCACCAGCATGGCCATGTCGCAGCGGAAACCGTCGACATGATGTTCCCGCAACCAGAATTCCATCGCTTCGGCCTGCGCATCCCACACCGCGGGGTTGGAATAGTCGAGCTTGGCCGTATCGGTCCAGTCCCACGGCACGGCGGGACGCCCCTGGTCGTCGTAGACGTAGAAATCGGGGTGCTCCGTAATCCAACGGGCATCGCGCGCGGTATGATTGGCCACCCAGTCCAACAACACCTTCATGCCGAGCCTGTGCGCCTCGGTCACGAACGCGTCGAAATCCTCCAAAGTCCCCAACTCGGAGTTGACGGCGCAGTAATCGCGAATCGAATAGTACGACCCCAACGACCCCTTGCGGCCCTCCTCGCCGATGGGATAGACGGGCATGAGCCACACGGCGTCGATGCCCAGGTCGCGCAGAAAAGCGAGCCGGGCGGCGGCCGCGCGCAACGTACCCTCGTGGGTGAGCTGGCGCACGTTCATTTCATAAAGGACGGAACGGTAACTCCAATCGGGATGCAGCATAAAAAATCGAGAATTAAAAATTAAGAATTAAAAATCGTTTTTGTCGCCCTGGGATATACGAAATTCGGAGCGGCATCGCGATTTTTAATTCTTAATTTTTCATTTTTAATTGACCAATATCAGGTATTCCCACGGACCGAGGGCGAACTCCTCGCCGGGGACGATCGTGCGTTTCGCTCCGGTCATGGCGTCGGTGTACTCGCCGCCGACCTCGACGGTCGGAATGACGGGCTGCTGCCTGGCCGAGAGGTTGAACAAGCAGACCACCTTGTTGTCGCCCGCCGTACGTGTGAAGGCCATCAAATCGCTGACGGCACCGCCCATGTAAGCCATTTCGCCGCCAGCGGCACCGCTTGCCAACGCGGGATTGTCATGACGCAGGGCATTAAGCTTCGTATAGAACGCCGTCCACCGGTTGGGCTCCCACGCCGGGACGGGGTCTTTCTCGAAGAAAGCGAACCGATGGTCGTAGCCGATTTCCTGGCCGGTGTAGATGAGCGGCAGGCTCTGCGGCAACACGTAGGTCAGCGCGGCCATCGTTGCGGCGGCATCGCCCATGCGCTCGAACTCGGTGCCGGCCCACGAATTTTCGTCGTGGTTGGAGGTGAACATCATCCGGTGAGCCGAGGCGGGGTAACGCTCGCTATCGGCCTGAAGGTATGCACGCAGATCGGCGGCCGACTTGTCGCCCCGGGCGATGGCGTTGAGCAGATGGTGCAGCTCCCAGGCATAGGTGGCGTCGAAGCCGTCGGCATGGAACTGCGGACCCTCGGCCTCGGCCAGCAGGAACAGATCGGGGCGCACGGCGCGCAGGCGCACGAAAGCATCGGTCCAGAAGTCGTCGGGCATCTCCTTGGCGGCATCGCAGCGGAAGCCGTCGACGCCCTTGTCGGTCCAGAACTTCAGCACGTCGAACATAGCCTCGCGCACGGCGGGCGTGGCGTAGTTGAGCTTGGCTATGTCGGTCCAGTCGTACTGTACGACGGGAACTCCGGTCGAATCGCGCACGTACCACTCGGAGGGCATCTCCGTCACCCACGCATGGTCGGGCGAGGTGTGGTTGGCCACATAGTCGAGGATGACGCGCATGCCCAGCTTGTGGGCGCGGTCGAGGAACCGCTCGAAATCGGCCATCGTACCGAACTCGGGGTTGATGGCGCGGTAGTCGCGGATGGCGTAGTAGGAACCCAGCGACCCCTTGCGGCCCTTTTCGCCGATGGGATAGACGGGCATGAGCCACACGATGTCGACGCCCAGCTCGCGCAGGCGGGGCAGCTGCCGTTCGGCGGCGGCGAAAGTGCCCTCGGGGGTGAACTGGCGCACGTTCATTTCGTAGAGTACGGTGCTGCCGGCCCACTCGGCAGGAGCCTGGGGACGGGAAGTGCAGGAAGCGGCCAGAAGCAGCGCCGCGAACAGCAGGTTGAAAAGTCGTTTCATAGTCTTATTTTGTTTCGGTCAGTATCTCGAATCCGGCGGCCGGGAGCTCTACGCAAAGACGACCGTCGGGCCGGAAGCCGAAAGCGGCTCCAAAGTTAGCTTTTAATTTTCGATTTTCATCGAAGCGGGCGGGCAGAATGCACTCGGCCTGCTGCGGGCGGTTGCCCGTATTGAGCGCGACGATGACGAACTCGCCCATGTAGGCGCGGGCGAAAATCCACACCTCGTCGGTCAGCGCGAGGGTCGTCATGTCGCCGTAGAGAAGCGGCATCGACGTGCGGCGCAGGCCGACCAACGCGCGGGTCAGCTCGCGCTGCGCCTGCTCGCGGGGCGAATAACCGTCGAAACGCATCATCCGGCGGTTGTCGGGGTCGTTGGCCCCCGGTTCGCCGTACTCGTCGCCCTGGTAGATGCAGGGCACGCCGGGAAGGGTGCAGTTGAGCGCCTGAATCAAAGCCAGCTTGCGGTAACCGATGCTGTCGCCCACGCCCACTTCGCGCGTCCATCCGGCCGCCTTGTGGTTCTCATCGGGCGAGAGGGCGCCCCCGGCCAGCGAAATCAAACGGGCCTTGTCGTGGTTGCCCGTGATGTTGCCCATCGTATGGTGGGCGCCGTAGGCGGCGAGCGACTGCTCCGCGACGGCGGCCAGGTGCCGCACCGAACGGCCCCGCGTGAGGACGTCGAGCGCCGTATGGTAGACGTTGAAATCGAACTGCGCGTCGATCATGCCGCTGCGCACGTAGGAACCTATCAGCTCGGGCGAACCGTAAGTCTCGCCTATCTGCCACAGGTCGCGGTCAGGAAAGCGCTGCTTCATCTTGCGGGTGAGCATGCGCCAGTAATTCTCGGGGATGTGCTTGCAGGCGTCGTGGCGGAAGCCGTCGAGATCGTATTCGGCGACCCAGTAGAGCGCCGAATCGGTCATCGGGCCGCACACCTCGGGCCGCTCGAGGTCGAGCGTGGGAATGTGCTCGTCGAACCACGTAGTCAGCCGCTCGTCGTCCCACAGCTCGAGGTTCTTGCGGCCGTCGGGCAGATAGAGGGGCGTCACCCAGTCGGGATGCGCCTGCAAGACGGGCGAATGGATGTGCAGGTGGTTGGCCACGTAGTCGAGGATGACATTCATCCCGTGCGCATGAGCGACGGCGAGCAGCGCATGGAGGTCGTCGGAGGTGCCGAAACGGTCGTCGACGCGGGTGGTATGGATGGGCCAGTAGCCGTGGTAGCCCGAAAAACGGGTGAACGGCTCCTTGTTGAGCCCCCACGCGTCGCGCGGGTTCTGCGTGACGGGCGAAATCCAGAGCGTCGTGACGCCGAGCGAATCGAAGAATCCGGATTCGATGCGCTGCGCGATGCCGCGCAGGTCACCACCCTGGTAATCGACCTGCGGCAGCACGTCGGGACGCCGCAACGGCGCATCGTTGGAGGGGTCGCCGTTCTCGAAGCGGTCGATCATCAACGAGTAGAGCACCTGCGCCTGTTTGTCGTGGCGCGTGAGCTGCGCCGCATCGGTCACGGGGCGGCCGTCGGCCAACGGAATCAGCAGATCGTTGAAGCGGGCATCGTCGGCCACGGCGAAAATCCGCAGCCACGAACGTCCGGCGGCGCGGGCGGCGGCCGGAATGCGGACGGTCAACCCGTCGTCCGAGAGGGTCACCGCCTTGTCGGGCAGACGGCAGTTCTGCCACAAAGCCACCGCCTTGCGGGGTTCCTGCGAAGTTTTCACGAACACTTTCCGGCCGCCGCACCCCTCGCTGAATGCCCACGCTTCGGACCTCGGTCCGCCGAGCGCAGCCACGGAGAGAGCACGCCCCCCGGTCCACGCCTCGAACGTGGCGACGAACGGCCCCTCGGGCGCCGTAACGACGAACTCCGACCAGTCATCGGCGGCCGGAACCACCTCCAGCGCTGCGGAAGTGACCGAATCGGCCTGCTCCCACTGCGGGAAGTAATCGGTCAGCAACAAACGGTTTTCACCCGCCTGCAACAAGGCGGGGACGACGGGCTGCGCATTTCCGGCAGCGGGCAAATCCGGGAAAACCCGGCTGCGGCAGCCGCACGCCAGCGCGGCGGCGGCCAACAAAAAGACGAAACGTTTCATCGGGACTGCATTTCCAGGATAATCGAAGAATAAGGCGGCATCGTGAGCGTATGGCTGTCGCCCTGCGAAGAGAGCGCCACACCGTTCATGTCGGCCACGGGAGCTGCGACAGCCCCCTTGAACGCATAGCTGCACTGCGTGGCGGAGACGTTGTGCACGACCAGCAGCTTCTCGCTTCCGGCCGTGCGGTAGAAAGCCATCACCTGCTTGTCGGCCGACGAAGCGTCGTCGAACCACTCGGGCAGCTCGATGGCGCCCTCGGCCAACGCGGGATAGGTGTTGCGCAGGCGCATGAACTTGCGATAGACGTTGTAGAGCGACGCGGCGCTTTCGGCCTGCACGGCCACGCTGCCCACGCCCGTGTCGGTGTTCTTGGTCGACGAAATCCAGGTCGGCCGCTCCGCATCCTCGGCCTTGGGCTTCCAGAGCATCGGCTCGCGCACGTTGCGGTCGCCGCCCTTTTCGGTCTTGTCGCCGAAGAAACCGAGCTCCTCGCCGTAGTAGATATAAGGCGAACCCACCGACGTGAGCAACACGGCCGCAGCCATCTTGCAGCGCTGGAGCGAGACGGCGTGCGAACCTCCGACCTCGGTGCGGGCGCGGCTCTCGTCGTGGTTGGAGAGCTTGGTGGCCTGGATGAAATCGGGGCGCTCGGCCGCAAAAACCTCGCGCTCGGCGATCATGTCCTTGGGGAACCACTTGGCGTGGTCGTTCTTGAGGGCGTAGAGCAGGCGGTCGGCCCACGCTGTGAAGTCGAACAGCGCAGGCAGTCCCCTGTAATACCCAGCCATCTGCTCGGTGGCCATCCAGCACTCCCCTACCATGTAGATGTCCTTGAACCCGAGAGCCGATTTGCCCTGGAAATGGGCGTTGAGCTCGGAATAGAACTTACCCAGCCACGTGGGATTCTCGTCCGAAGTATCGCTGTCGTAGATGTGCTTCACGGCGTCGAGCCGGAAGCCGTCGACCCCCTTGCCGACCCAGAACTTGGCGGCGTCGGTCAGCGCGACGAACGCACCGCTCTGCTCGCACGAAGCGGCGGGACCGTAGTTGAGGTCGGGCATCGAACGGTCGAAGACGCCCTGATAGAACCAGTCGGTCGTACCCGACGGCACGGCGATCCACCCCGGTTTGGCGGTCTGGGAAAAGTGGTAGAAACTGCGGTAGGGATTCGTCTCGCTCTTGCAGGCCTCGACGAACCACGGGCAATAATGCGACGTGTGGTTGGGCACGAAGTCGAGGATGATGCGGATTTTACGCTTATGAGCCTCGGCGACGAGGTTTTCGAGGTCGGCAAGCGTGCCGTAGTCGGGATTGACGGCCGTGTAGTCGATGACGTCGTAGCCGTGCTCCGAATCGCAGGTGTAGATGGGCAGCAGCCAGATGCCCGCCACGCCCAGGTCGTCGAGATAATCGAGTTTGGCCGTGACGCCGTTCAGGTCGCCGATGCCGTCGCCGTCGCTGTCGGCGAACGAACGGACATAGATTTCGTAGAAGACCCCGGCGCGCTTCTCGCCGTCGAAAGACCGCGCGTCGTACTGCGACACCTGGTCGACGATGTCCTTGCCGGAAGGTTCGGGAGAGGGACCGGGGATGCCGCCCGGTTTGTCGGAGTTGCAGGCCGCCGCCAGCAAGGCGGCACAAAGCAGGAAATAACGTAGCATGGCAGAATATTCGGTTAGGATAGTAGAAACCGGCGTGCCGGTCAGGGCACGCCGGTCAAAGAACGGGGCGCCTATTCGGCCGCCGTCAAAGTCAGCTTGTGGGGCGTGTGGGTCAGGTCGAGCGCAAGGTCGAACTTACCGGCCGTGACGGTCACATCGGCACCGTTGTGAACCATGTTGTCCAACGCGCCGCCGAGACTATACGTCCATTCACCGTTGAAACGCACCTTGATGACGCCGTCGACGAAGGTGACGCCCGCCGCCTTGTAGAGACCGTCCGCGGCGTCGCGCACCAACTCCACCTGGTCGTCGGACCAGCCGTCGGCACCGAAAGCGCTGCCGATCAGGCCGACTTTAGTGAGCGGCGTAGCTTTGGCGGTCATGGCGTCGAGGTCGACATCCCAGCGGTAGAGACCGTCGGCGATCATCATGTTGTCGCCTGCACCGAGCGTAAATTCGTTGTCGGCACCCTCGACAGCCTGGCCGGGAACCCAAGTGGCTCCGTAGGTGAACTTGAAACCGTGGGTCAGCCCGTACATCGAGACATAGCCCCAATATTTGCCGGTCTCGATGTCGCCGGCCAGCTGCGGAGCCGCATCGGCCTTCCAGTCGATGTCGCCGAAGTCGCCCGTCACGCCGATAGTCTCGGGGAAGAGCACCGGGTCGGCCGTACTGCCGTCGATGGAGAGGGTCATGGGCGAAGTAGTCAAGTCGAGCACGAGCTCGTGTTCGCCCTTGGCCATGTTGAGCATGGCGCCGTCGAGCACGAGACTGCCGCAACTGCCGCCCAACACGGCCGGATAATCGGTGCCGCCGCACGTAATCGTGCCGCCGTTGAGCTGAATCGAAATCTTGCCGGGCTTCTCGAACTCGTGGGTCAGCGTCCATTTACCCGCGCCGTCGGCTGTCATTTCAACGGGAGCATCGGCCCCCTTGGGCAGGACGGCGGCGGCAGTGATTTCGGTGTCATAGAGCACTTGGGTCGTTTCGTCCGAGAGGTCGGCGACATAGAAGCGCAAACCTGCCGTGGCGGCAATCGGCGTAGCTTCGGCCCCGCCGGCGAAAGTCTCCAGCGCAGCGGCCGTACCGCCGTACTGCGTACCCAGCGGCGACTGCAAGCGCGCGAGCAACACCTCGGGCGACGCGGCGCCGACGAAGTTCATGAGCCCGTAGAACTTGCCCTCCTCAAGCAACGTGAGCGCCGGGGCCTCGAAGTAATTCCAGCCGTTGACCGAATGGGCCACGTAGAGCTTTCCGGCATCCTCGGTCACCTCGCCCACGGCCACGGAATAGGGATAATCGAAAATCGAGAGCTTGAAGCTGACGATTCCGCCCGCAGCCGTCGCGAGGGACTGGCCGCCGAATTCGAGGTTCTTTTCCTCGCCGCCGAGGGCGAGCCCGTCGACGCCGCTGAACTTGAGCGTATAGCTCTCGCCCTCGCTGACGTCGGCGATGGCCACCCACGTCTTGTCGGCGGCATTGTAGACCATCTTTTCATCGCGGTCGCCAAGAGCCACCGATACCGTCACCGGCTCCATCGTAAAAACCAGCTTGTCGATGTCGGCCGTGACGTAGTAGAGGTTGGCGGCGGCGGAAATGTTCTTGGCAACCCCGTCGGTCGAAATCGTACCGGCTTCTTCGCCCGCACCGTAGTTGGTGCCGTCCCAGTTGGGCTGCGACGCGAACTTGAACTCGCCGTCGGCCGGGAAGAAGACGAATCCGCGGAAGATGCCGTCCTCGCCCTGCAACACGCGCGACATGGAAGCGTTGGTAGCCCAGTTGTTGTACGAACCGATCAGATGCAGGTAGGTCTTCTTGTCGTAGACGAAATGCACCGCCCGGGGCTGCGCCATGCGAGCATCACCTGCGGCCGAGAGAGCCTCGACGCTGAAAGTCACGTCGTAGGAACCTGTCAGGGTGATGCCCACGGCATCGAACAACGCGGCATTGGTCGTCGAGAAGAAGCAGGCTTCGGTCGTACCCAGAACGACGTACTCGCCTGCGCCCGACTTGGCCGAGACGGTGTACCCGACCCCCACGGACGCCCCGAACCTGGCGGGCGACCACACCAAGGTGAAAGTCTCGTCCGCAGTAGCGTTGTTGACCGTCACGGCGCTGTGCGGAGCGATGACGGGATCGGCCGACCCCACGGTCATCTCCTCGGGGTCGTGGCTGCAAGCCGCGGCCAGCGAAAGCAACGCGGCGGCCGACAAGATATATTTCAGAATTTTCATGATATTGTCTGTTTTTTAGGGTTTGGAAGGCCGGCGGCAACCCGAAGGCACCGCCGGCCCGGCCGATGGTTATTCGACTTTCGCAACGACAGCCGACACGGGCGACGGGTTGGTCGTATCCTCGGCCAACGCGGCGATGTCGCCGTGGAAGTCGATGGCGAAACGCACGTTGCCCGTCAAAGTGGTCGAGCAGTTGCCGCCGTTATAGTTGATATGGTCGAGGTTGTCGCCGCCCCAGCTGTCGGCCCACGCGTGGTTCAGGCGGAACTTGAACTCGCCGCCCGTGAAAGCAGGAATCGTGCACTCCCAAATCTGAGCGTTGACGGCGGCATTGTGCGCAGCCTCATAAGCCGGATACCCGGGGTCTTCAGCATCCACGGGTGCGGCGGGCAGTCCGGCGAGCCTCAGCTCGACGTCGTCATCGGCCCAACTATTGTAAGCACCGACCACGCTGATGGCGGTAATCGGGGTCAGCTTGGCGCTTCCGGTCGAGTGGTCGGAAGTGAGGGTCACCTTGACCCAGTAGGTACCGGGCGCCACGCTCAGGTTGCCCGACCCGCCGCTGTTCCCGAGCGCATCGAGACTGTTGCCGAAGTTGCCGCCGTCCCATCCCGGAGTGTCGGTGAACTTGAACTCACAGACCTTGGCCGCAGCACCGGCCGGAACCAGGTAGACCGGACCCTCGTAAACATCGCTGTTCTCGGCCGTCTCCCACAGCACGGGAGCCGTTGCGGGCGACCACCCCTGATGCCCGCCGGGCACGTAGAGCGGACGGCGTATCCACGACGCCGAAGTCGACTTGACGGTGGTGATGTCGAGCGCGATGACGTTCGACTTCTTGATATAGGCGCTCTCCTGGGCGGTCGAAATCGACGACACGACGTAGAAGAAGACCGTCGAAGTCTCGTCGGCAGGCACGTTCAGCCCCTTGCTGTTGACCAACGCGTTGTTGAGCGTCTCCTTGCTGAGGGTATAGGAAGTGGTGGCGGATTCGCCTACCTGGTAGGGCTCCTCCTCGCCGTAGACGCAGTAGAGCGAATAGGCCACGGCGGCCGGATAACCGTAATCGGCGGCACGCCACGTGAAAGTGACCTCCGACGAGAGGTTGTCGGCGTCGACGAGGATGTCGGAATGTTCGTCCAGCACGGGCGCAACGACCGCATCGGGCGCCAGGGCGCAGGTCTTGTCGACCTCCTGGCACGCCAGCAGCGACAACGCCGCCGCAGCGCAGGATATGTATCTGAGAAATTTCATCGTTTGCAATGTTTGGAGTTGAACACTAATAACCGGGGTTCTGCACCAGATTGCCGTTGACCAGCAGGTCGTCGGACGGAATGGGGAAGAGCTTGAGGTGGTCGGCGAGCGCCTGACCCGATGCGACGCCGCCCTTGAACGGCCACAGGTAGTTGCCCGACGTGAAGCGGTCGAAGCGGATGAGCGTCGTACGGCGGAAGCCCTCCCAATAGAACTCGCGGGTGAGCTCGGTGAAAATGTTGTCGAGCGTCACCGGACCCGAAGTCTGCGAGATACCCGCGCGCTTCTGGATGTCAGCGACATAACCCACGGCCGCAGCATCGGAAGTCGAACCGCCGTCGATGCGGGCCTTGGCCTCGGCATAGGCGAGGTACATTTCGGCCGCGCGAATCATCGGGAAGTCGATGGAGACGAACAACTCGAGTTTCGAGTAATCGGTATTGGGGTCGAGGAAACGGTTGTTGTTGAATTTCCAGACATGCCAGCCGGCGGTGAAGTCGGAACCGTTCATCTCCTTGCTGTCGGAGAAACGGAGCGACACGAGCGCGCGGTTGTCGACCGAGGTGAATTCGGGCTCCTTGCCCGTCTCGGCCGCGTCGGTCTGGCCCTGTCCTACGAGGTTGGACACGAACTGCGTCGAAGTGACCAGACCCGCCCACGCTTCCGACGTACCGAGCCGCAGGTTGTCGCCGTCCTTGAGATTGCCCTGGCTGGCGGCGATCAGATAAGTGGCACCGCCGTAGGACTGGGTTTTGGTGGCGTCGTAGCACGAAGCGTAGACAATTTCCTTGCGCGCATCGGGGTTCTCGCCGTTGTCGCCCATGAAGAGCGCTTCGTAGTGGTCGGCCAACTCATAGGCGGCGATCACCTCCTTGGCGGCATCCATGGCCTCGGTATAGATGGCGTTGTCCTCCTTGCCCAGATAAGTCTTGTGGTTCAGGCACAGACGGGCCAGCAGACCGTAGGCGGCACCCTTGTCGATGCGCGGATAGACCTGCGTATGCGGAGCCTTGAGGTGGGAATTCTCCCCGGTCAGCTCCTCCAACTCGGCCTTGAGCCAACCGAAAAGCGCCACGGGATCGGTCTGCTTGGGCTTGGCGGCACCCACGGCCTCGGTTTCGAGGACGAAAGGCGGGTTACCGAAGCAATCGAGCAACACCCAGTAAGCGTAAGCACGCAGGAAGCGGACCTCGGCACGCTCGGTCGCCACCTCGGGGTCGCCGTCGTTGGTGTTGCGCAAAAACTCGTTGGCATACGAAATCATCATCATGCCACGCGTGTAAGCCGCATAGATGGCGTCGTTCTTGGTCGAGGTCCAGGTGTCGTTGCAAATCTCCTTGACCCAAGCGTCGCCCCAGACGCAGTGGGCCTCGTCGGTCGAGAGCGTCTGGATGGACCACCATGCACGCAGGAACTCCGAAGATCCGGCGTCGCCGACCTGGATGTCGGCATTGCCTGCGCCGGACTGTCCGACGAGGGTGAAACCGCCGTAGATCTTGGCCAGCTGGCCCTTGCGCAAAACGGGATTGGAGTAGATTTCGCCGTTGGGAACGGTCGTATCCGAAAGCGGGTTCTGTTCGAGGTCGCCCAGACAAGAGGTGAACGACAGAGCCGCGCAAAATGCGAATAAAATATGTTTTTTCATGGTCGTGAACTCCTCGGATTAAAAGTTGATGCCTACGCGCAGGCTATAGATGCGCGGACGCGGGTAGACGTTGCCGTCGATACCACCGGCCACCGACACTTCGGGGTCGAGGCCGCTGTATTTCGTCAGCACGAAGACGTTCTGCACGCCTGCGGCCACGCGAATGGACAGCCCCTGCTTGGCCACGTTACGGAACGTGTAGCCCAAGTTGATGTCGTCCATGCGGAAGAACGACGCATCCTCGAGGAAGAGGTCCGACAGACACTGGGGCGTCGAAGCGCTCGACGTGAAGCCGTAGCGCGAAGCAACGGGCTGCGTGTTGGTCAGAAAGCCCTTACCGATCAGATCGCGGTAGTACGACGTGGCCGAACGGCGCATGACGTCGTTGAACATGTAGTTGCCCACCGTACCGTGACCGTTGAAACCGAAGTCCCAGTTCTTGTAGGTCAGCTTGAGGTTGATACCGTAGTAGAAGTCGGGGTTGGGGCTCTTGTTGGTCATGTAACGGTCGGCGTTGGTGATCTGGCCGTCGCCGTCGCGGTCCACCAAGGCGTTTTCAACGGCGTTGCCGTCGGCGTCGTAGACCTGCTGCCACAGGTAGAAGGTATAGGGCGCATAACCGACCACATGGCGCTGGGCCGTGTTGCCCGTACCGCCGCCGGCACCGCCCACGTCGATGGCATCCGAAGGCAGGGCCGTGATTTCGGTGTTCTGGAACGTACCGTTCAACCCGATGCTGAGGTGCCAGTCCTTGGTCTGCACGGGCACGAAGTTGAGCGAAACCTCGACGCCCTTGTTCTTCATCGAACCGATGTTCTGATAGACGTAGTTCGAGAAGTTGCCGCCCAGCGGCACGGCCACGCGCGAAAGCATGTCGTCGGTCTTGCGGTAATAGGCATCGACCGAACCGTTGATGCGGCCGTTGAGGAACCCGAAGTCGAGACCGACGTTGTAAGTGGTCGTCTCCTCCCACTTCAGACTTTCGTTGTATTCATGGGGCTTGAGCGGGAAATACCACTCGTCGGGACCCAACGGATACTGCGTGGCGGGGTCTTTCGAGATTTCGGCATACGAACGGGCCGCGTAGCGGTCGTCGAAGTCCTGCTGGCCCGTGACGCCCCAGCCCAAACGCAGCTTGAGGGCCGACACCACGTCGGAATCCCTGAGGAATTTCTCCTGCGCGATGTTCCACGCGGCGGCGGCCGAGGGGAAGTAACCCCAGCGGTTGTCGCCCACGAAACGCGACGAACCGTCGGCACGCATGGTGAAAGTGAAGAGGTAACGCGAGTCGATAGAATAGTTCAGACGGCCGTAGAACGATACCAACACGTCCTGGTAAGCCGAATGGGTGAAGTTGATGAGCTTGGAATCCCACGGACGGGTCTCCTCGGTGGGCGCGATGCGGCCGTAGAAGTGCGAATCGGTCGAAGCGTAGTTCTCGGCCCACGAATAACCGGCCATGGCGCTGAAGTTGTGGATGCCCCACTCCTTGGCGTAATTGGCGTAGAACTCAAGCAACTGGTTGCGGTGGAGGTTCTTGTAGTCCTCGAAGCGGCCGAAACCCTTGTAGTCTTTGTCGCCGTCGCGGTTGGCCATGATCGAACCGGGATTGTTGCCCTTGTCGCCCGAGGTGGTGGTGATGTCGAGACCGAGGTTGAGGTTGAAACTCAGCTCTTCGAGCCCGTGGACCTTATAGTCGAACTGGAGGTTGCCCAGCGCACGGTACGAATGGTTGCCGTCCCACTTGTCGTAGAGCAACGACAGCGGGCTGGTGTCGGCCAGGTTGCTCTCCCAGTTGAAATAACCGTTGTTGGTGGCGTAGTCGACGGCCCCGTCGGCGGTCCGGTGGTAGGGGTCCTGCGTGGGGTCGAAGTAGACCGCCGCGCCGATGGCACCGCCGTCGGCATAATTGCCGCGGTTGTAGATACCCTTGGCGTTGAGGTTGACCGTCAGATGGTCCTTGAAGAACTTGGGCGACAGGTTGAGGTCGACGGTCACACGCTGGTTGTCCGACGTTTTGAGCGTACCGCCGTCGTAGGTGTAGCCGACCGATGCGCGGTAAGGCAACTTGTTCTGAAGCGCCGAACCGTAGACCGACACGTTGTGGTCGGTGGCGATGCCGACCTTGTAGATGAGGTCCTGCCAATCGGTGTCGGCCGTGCCGAAGAGTGCCGAAGACTTGTCGGCCAAGTCGGGATAGGTGCCGAGAATATACTCCTTGAACTGGGCGGCGTTCATCATCTCCATGGTCTTGTGGTTATGCTTGACCGAGACGCTGCCGTTGTAGGAGACGCGGGGCTTGCCGCCCTCGCCTTTCTTGGTGGTGATGAGGATGACGCCGTTCGATGCGCGCGAACCGTAGATGGCCGTGGCCGAAGCGTCCTTCAGAACGGTGAACGAAGCGATGTCGTTGGGGTTGACCATCGCCAGTCCGTTGGACATGCCCGGGCCTGCGTCGTTGGCCACGGGTACGCCGTCGATGACGATCAGCGGGTTGTTGCTCGCCGAGAGCGATGCGCCGCCGCGGATGCGGATTTCGGCACCTGCGCCGGGAGCTCCGTTGCCCGAGACGATGTTCACGCCCGGCACCTTGCCGCGCAAGAGTTCCTGCGGCGAAGTAAGGGCACCGCGGTTGACTTCCTCGGCCTTGACGGCGATGACCGAACCGGTCATGTCGTTCTTCTTGACGGCGCCGTAACCGATGACCACCACCTCGTCGAGCGACATGAGGTCCTCCTCGAGCACCACGCGTGCCAAGTCGGCCGACGAAGCGACGCGCTCCAAGTTCTTATAGCCGATGAAACTGATTTGGACGGCGGAATTACCGTCCTTGACGGACAGCACGTACTGCCCGTTGAAATCGGTCGACGTACCGTTGGTGGTTCCCAGCTCCACCACGGTGGCTCCGATGACCGGATTGCCGGAAGCGTCGACGACGACGCCTTTGACCTCGTAACTGCCCTGCCGGGCGAGCGCGAGGGGGGGGGTGCAGACACATAAAATCATGACACCCAAACACATAGCCAGAATTTTTCGCATAAAGCCGTTTGTGTTAGTGAATAATAGGTTGTTGGATTGTATCGTTTATTTCATAGAACGCTCGGTCCGGCCGTCGACTTTCAGCCGTTCGCCGCAAAGCAGGATTTCGACGGGCTCGCCCTCGCAGGAAACAATGGCGCGGTCGTGCGTCGCTTCGACCGAGAGCACCCGGCCCCGGTAGTCGATGCGGAACGCCAGCCGCTGCCATGCCTCGGGCAGACGGGGCTCCAGCGACAGCACGCCGTCGACGATGCGCATGCCGCCGAAACCCTCGACCACGGCCAGCCACGAACCGGCCATGGAGGTGACGTGGCAGCCCTCCTCGACCTCGCGGTTGTAATCGTCGAGGTCGAGACGCGCCGTGCGCAGATAAAGTTCGTAGGCCTTGTCCATCAACCCCAGCTGGGCGGCGAGAATCGTATGGACGCAGGGCGACAACGACGATTCGTGCACCGTGCGGGCTTCGTAGAAATCGAAGTTGCGGCGCAGCGTACCCTCGTCGAACCTGTCGCGGAACAGATAGAGCCCTTGCAGCACATCGGCCTGCTTGATGAAACACGAACGCAGGATGCGGTCCCACGACCATTTCTGATTGATGGGCCGCTCCGCGGGGTCGAGGTCCTTGACGAGCACCTGCTCCTTGTCCAGATAACCGTCCTGCTGGAGGAAGATGCCCAGTTCGCGGTCCTCGCCCAAGTACATGTTGCGGTCGATTTCGAGCCACTTGGCCGTCTCGGCCTGCTCGTCGAACGAGCGCTTCGCGCAGATGGCGGCGTAGGCTTCGGGGCTGTTCTCCCGCACCCACGCGACCGCCTCGGCCGCATAGCGCAGGCACCAGCAGGCGATGTAGGAGGTGTACCAGTTGTTGTTGACGTTGTTTTCGTACTCGTTGGGACCCGTCACGCCCAGCATGACATACTGCTTGCGGGCTTCGGACCAGGTGATGCGCTGAGCCCAGAAACGGGCTATCGACAGCAGCACTTCGGCACCGCCCTCGGCCAGGTAGTTTTTATCGCCCGTGTAACGGATATAATTGAAGATGGCGTAGGCGATGGCGCCGTTGCGGTGGATCTCCTCGAAAGTGATCTCCCACTCGTTGTGGCACTCCTCGCCGTTGATGGTGACCATGGGATAGAGCGCAGCCCCGCTGTGGAAACCCAACTTGGCGGCGTTCTCGATGGCCTTGTCGAGCTGGTTGTAACGGTAGACGAGCAACTCGCGCGCCACCTGCGGCCCGGCCGTCGCCATGTAGAACGGCAGGCAGTAGGCCTCGGTGTCCCAATAGGTCACGCCGCCGTACTTCTCGCCCGTGAAGCCCTTGGGGCCGATGTTCAGGCGCGTATCGACGCCTGTGTAGGTTTGCAGCAACATGAAGATGCAGAAGCGGATACCCTGCTGGGCGGCATCGTCGCCCCCGATTTCGATGTCGCAACTATGCCAGCGGGCGGCCCACGCGGTCTCCTGCTCTTTGAGCAGGGCGTCGAACCCGGCGGCGGCACCGTCGGCCGCTACCCCGCGCGCGGCGGCCATCAACTCCCCGGACTTGTGGTTGAGCGACGAACAGATGCCCGCATATTTATAAAGGACAGCCCACTCGCCCGCTTCGCGGCGAACGGAAGCCGAATGGCAGACCCGCTCGGGCTTGGTATCGCACCGGAACTCGGCGCCGTCGAGCACCACGCGCTGGGCCCATGCCACGTCGAAGCCGCTTTTCTTGGTGCGGCTCTGCACGGCGTCGCCGTCGGTAGCCACGGGCTCCCAGAACTTCTCGTCGTAGTTGGCGTCGGTGTTGCGCACGTCGGCGTCGATGAACGGCGCGAAAGTGATTTCGGCCGCCTTATTGAGGGGCCGCACCGCATAACGGATGACGCCCAACTCGCGGCGCTGCAACGAGAGGAAACGCACGATTTCAGCCTCGACCTCCACGCCCGACGGCATCCGCACGGTCATCCGCCGCGTGAGCACCGAACGCCGCATGTCCAGCTCGCGGCGGAACGCGAGCACCTCGACGCGGGCCAGGTCGAGCGGCTCGCCGTCGACTTCCACCCCCACGCCGATCCAAAACGCCGAATTGAGCACCTTGGCGAAGTATTCGGGATAACCGTTCTTCCACCACCCCACACGCGTCTTGTCGGGATAGTAAATGGCGCCTATGTAGTTGCCTTGGAGCGATTCGCCCGAATAGGGCTCCTCGAAATTGGCCCGGCCGCCCATCACGCCGTTGCCCAGCGCGAAGAGCGATTCGGACGACTTGACGCGGGCCGGGTCGAAACGCTCCTCGACGAGCAACCACGGGTCGGTCTTGATAAACTGGTTCATATCGGAATTAGTCAATTTGGTTGCGTAACATCTCCAGCGTGAAGCCCTCGAAGGTGGGCAGCTGCATGGTGGCCTTGCAGAGCAGCGGACTGCCGCCCACCCCCACCGAACGCATGCCGGCGCGCGTGGCGGCTTCGATGCCTGCCGCGGCATCCTCGAAGACCACGCACGCGGCGGGCGCTTCGCCGGCCAGTTCGGCCCCCTTGGCGAAAACTTCGGGGTCGGGCTTGGCCTTGCTCACGAGCGTGCCGTCGACGATGTGGTCGAACAAGGGACGCAGGCCACAGCGGTCGAGGATGACCCCGGCGTTCTTCGACGCGGAACCCAGCACCACTTTGACCCCACGGGCCTTGAGCTCCTGCAAGAACGGCAGGACGCCCGGCAGCACCTCGTCGGCGGTCATACGGCCTATGTACTCCAGATAACGGGCATTCTTCTCGGCGGCCAGGCGCTCCTTTTCCTCGGGTGTGAAACGCTCTTCCAACCCTCCGGCACGCAGCACGATGTCGAGCGACGCCATGCGGCTGACGCCCTTGGTGGCTTCGCCCTGCTCGGGCGTGAACTCGAAACCCAACTCACGGGCCAATGCGGCCCAGGCAAGGTAGTGATACTTGGCGGTGTCGACTATAACCCCGTCCAAATCGAAGATACAGCAGGTAATCATAGGATGATAACTATTTTTCGCGGACGAAACCCACCGACACGGCGGCCAGCAACATGAAGACTCCGGCCAGCGCAATCATGGCCAACGGCTGTCCGCCGAACAGATACTTCACGATCAGACCGCCCGTCAGTCCGACGACGATCTGCGGCACCGTGATGGTGAAGTTGAAGATACCCATGTAGACCCCCATCCGGCGCGCCTCGACGGACTGCGAGAGGATGGCATAGGGCATGGCCAGGATGCCGGCCCACGCCACGCCGATGCCCGCCATCGGAATCATCAGCGCATATTTGTCGCTCAGGAAACAGAGCCCGACGAACCCGGCGGCGCCACACAGCAGGCAAAGCGCATAGACGAACTTGTTGCCCCACTTGGACGCGATGCCCGCAATGAAGAGCGACGCGATGCAGGCAGGCACGGGATAGGTGCCGTTGAGCACGCCGACCCACGTTTGGGCCTCGCCCTCGGAGAGGAGCACGCCCCCGTCGGTCGCCACGCCGGTGATGGCAGGCTTGAGGTAGGTCCACATCAGAAACAGCGCGGCCCATGAAAAGAACTGCACGACGCCGAGCTGCCACATGACCCGGGGCACATTGCGCATCAACTCCATGAACGAGGGCTTTTCAACCGTCTCCCCGACCGTCACGTCGTTATAGCGGGCGAACTCCTCGGGCGGATACTCCTTGGTCTTGAACGCGGTGACAAGCACCGTCAGCAACAAGATAGCCCCACCTATATAATATGACCACGCGATATGCTGCGCGACCTGGCCGGGCACCACCTCGTCGGAGACGCCGCAACGTGTCAGAATGAGCGGCAGCACAGCCCCGACGATGGCCCCGAGGTTGATGAGGAACGTCTGGACCACATAGCCCTTGGTCTTCTGCGAATCGTCGAGCATGTCGGCGACCAAGGCGCGGAACGGCTGCATGGTCACGTTGAACGACAAATCCATGAACAACAGGATGAACGCCCCCATCGCGAGCGGCGCGAAAGCCAACAGCAACGGAGCGTTGGGCATCAAGGCCAGCGCCAGCGCCGAAACGACGGCCCCGCCCAGGATGAACGGGATGCGGCGCCCCCAGCGGGTCCAGGTCCCGTCGGAGAACAACCCGACGATGGGCTGGATGACGAGCCCGGCCACGGGTGCCGCGAGCCAGAAATAACTCAGGTGCGAAAGGTCGGCGCCCAGCGACTCGAAGATGGTCGACGTATTGGAATTCTGCAACGAATAACCGATCTGAACGCCGAGGAACCCGAAGCTCAGATTCCATATCTGCCAAAAGGACAAGCGCGGTTTTTTCATCATTGGTTCGTGTAGTTTTCGGTTTCGGTATATAAAACTATATAAAAATCCGCAAATCCCCCGCCGCCCCGCCGACGAACTGCACGATTCGCCTGACGAACGGCCGGTTCCGCAGGACGAATACAATGAATAATTATGAGAACAAGGAAGCAGATTCTTCGTCAAGGCTCCGCCTTTCCTCAGAATGACAGCAGAATGTCATGTTGAGCGGAACGAACCGACGAACGAAGCATGGGCATAGCCTGCAAGCAGTCTCTGCCATGCAAGGAGGAGGAAAACAAGCGCAACGCAGTTAAACATCTATTCCTAATTCCGCGAAAAGAAAGATTCTTCGCTGACGCTCAGAATGACAAGGCAACAAAAGGCAAGATGACTAAAAAAACTTATCCATTTCACCGCCGGATTTGGAATTTCCGCCGAAAAACACTAATTTTAGATTCGGATTCGTACAATCCCGGACCATGAAGCGACCTTCGATAACCATTCCTGCGGTCATCCACCTTTTTGCGGCGGCGCATGTCGCCGTGGCGGTGCTGAGCCGAATTTTCAATTACGTCGACGACGTACCGCTTACGGTGCTGACCCTCTCGATGATCCTTATCATCTCGGTGCGGCGCGGACTGCGGGTCGAACTGGTGGCCACGCTGGCACTCATCTGCATCTTCGTCGCCTACCTGTTCGGCATCTACGGCGCCCGCTTCTTCGAGCAGCTGCTCGGATGCGGAATCGCAGCCCCGGCCATCACGACAGCCATAGTCACCGAGCTGATAGGCTGGCTGACCTACGCTTTCGCCCGCTCGCGCAATCCGCAGACCAGCCGCCGCATGCAGTGGTCGCCGTCCACACGGCAAATCGTCGTCAGCGTCGCCGCCATCCTCCTGTTCCGCATCTTCTACACCAGCCTTTTCAGTTCGCCCTACTTCGAGCAGCAGGGCATCTATCCCGAATTCTACCGCCTGCTGGGCAACACCCTCGCCCTGATGACGATGTTCTGCGGCAACATCATCTTCGTCAACCAACGAGCGCGCCTCTTCCGCCGCCGCGGCCTGCGGCTCGCCGCTTCGGCCCTCTTCACGCTCGGGTTCGTCCTCCTGCTCACGGCCGCCGTTTACTTCGGCCTGCCGCAGGGCAACGGCGCCGCCCTGTCGGCCCGCCACTTCTTCCGGCTCTATACCGTCGTGCTGCTCGTCGACATCGTCGTCTACGCCATGCTCCAGCTCGCGGTCTACGTCATCGAGAGCCACCGCGAACTCCGCTCGGAACGCGGCAAGAAACACCGCGCGCTGTTCCACTACGACCGGCTCAAACAGCAGATCAACCCCCACTTCCTGTTCAATTCGCTCAACATCCTCGATTACCTCGTTCAGGAACACGAGACCGAGCGGGCCAGCGCGTTCATCCGCAAACTCGCCGCGACATACCGCTACATGCTCAAAAAAGCCGACGAACAGCTGGTACCCCTGGAGGAGGAACTCGAATTCGCCCGCCAATATATCGACCTCCTGCAAGAACGGTTCACCAAGGGATTCGAGGTCGAGGTCGACATTCCCCGGCCCCTGCTTCGGCGCTATGTCGTACCCTGCTGCCTGCAACTGCTCATCGAAAACGCTATCAAACACAACGTCGTGAGCCCCGAACAGCCCCTGCACGTCCGCATCGCAGCCGCAGGCGACCGGCTCACCGTCAGCAACAACCTCCAGCTCCGCATGAACGCCCCCGCATCGACGGGCGTGGGCCTGCGCAACATCCGCCAACAATATCTCGACACGGCGGGCGCACCCATCCTTGTGGAGCGAACCGACACCGAATTCCGCGTACAACTTCCTCTGTTATGAAAACGTACAACGTATTGATCGTCGAAGACGAAATCCCCGCCCAGACCAACCTCCGGCGCCTTATCGAAACCCATTTTCCGGACCTGCGCGTCATAGGCGTCCAAAGCTCGGTGGTGGGGACCGTCGAATGGTTGCAAGATTCCGCCAACCGTCCCGACATCATCTTCATGGACGTACAGCTATCCGACGGCATGTGCTTCGACATCTTCGCCCGGACCGAAGTGCGCGGCAAGGTGGTCATCACCACCGCCTACGACGACTACGCCATCCGCGCGTTCCGCGTCAACAGCGTCGACTACCTGCTCAAACCCATCGTCCCCGAGGAGTTGCAGGCCGCCGTCGAACGCTGCCGCCGGGCCCTCGAAACGGAAAACCCGGCGCCCGATGCGGAACTGCTGCGAAGCGTCCTTGCGCAGGCGGGCCGCGAGTACAAAAAACGGTTCGTCGTACGCGTAGGCGACAAGATTACGGTTGTCGGCACCGAACAAATCGCCTACTTCTGCGCCGAGGAGAAATACACCTATTTGGTCACCTCCGACGGTCGGCGGCTGATTCTCGACACCTCGCTCGACGCCGTTTCGGAACAAGTCGACCCCCGGCAGTTCTTCCGTCTCTCGCGCAGCTGCACCGCTTCCATCGGCTCCATCGCGGGCATTTCCAGGCACCTGAGCAACAGGCTCAAGGTCGCCCTCGACCCCCGGCCCGACTTCGAGGTATTCGTGAGCCGTTCGCGCACGGCCGACTTCATGAACTGGCTGGAAGACAAATAAAATTTGGCAGTCCGCGGGTGTTGTATTAACTTTGCAGGGAAACAACCCCGGGGGTCCGGACGTCCCGCATCCCGGCAAACAACGCTAAACGATGAAATTTTTCCAGACCATACGCGACCGCTGGCGCGACTTCTTCCGCAAACGCCGCTTCACCATGCTCAACGCCACGGACAATTCCGAGGAGTGGCACATACATCTTTCGCCCGCAAGCGTGCTGGCGGGTTTCGTGTCGTTCGTCCTGCTGCTGTTCATCCTCCTGCTCTCGCTCATCGCCTACACCCCGGTGCTGGAATTCCTGCCGGGCTACCGCACGCAGGCGGGGCGTTCGCGCGAGAACATCATCCAGAACATCATCCGCATTGATTCGATGGAACGGGTGCTGACCGACATGATGACCTACAACGAGAACATCTCGATGATCCTCGACGGCAAGATGCCTGTGGTCCGCACCTTCATCTCGTCCGACAGCCTGCGCACCTCCAAGATACTGGTCAAGCCGTCGGCCGCCGATTCGGCCCTGCGCATCCAGATGGAGGGCGACGGACCCTATTCGCTGGCCGGGGGCGGGGGCATCACCCCGCAGTCGCCGCGCCGCGCCATCGAACTGGTGACCCCCATCGACGGTATCGTCACCGACCACTACGACATCAAGGAAGGGCGTTTCGGGGTCAAGGTAGCCGCCGCGGCGGGCGACCCGGTGACGGCCATCGACGAAGGTACGGTGGTCATCAGCCGCTGGACCCCCGAGACGGGCCACATCATCGAAATCCAGCATACCAACAGCCTGCTTTCCATCTACCGCCACCTCTCGCAGTCGCTCGTCACCAAGGGACAGCGCATCCGTTCGGGCGAGGTCATCGGCTACAATTCCGAGGTGGTCAACGGCGAAGTGGAACTCTTCGAGTTCGAGCTCTGGAACAACGGCAAGCCCGTCGACCCCGAAGGCTACATCCTCTTCTGATGACACGCCAGCGGGTAGCCATCCTCGGGTCCACCGGGTCCATCGGCGAGCAGACGCTCGACATCGTACGCGAGAACCCCGATTCGTTCGAGGTCCGCATCCTCACGGCCCACCGTAACTGGCAACGGCTTGCAGCACAGGCCCGCGAGTTCGACGCCGACACCGTCGTCATTGCCGACAGCACATGCTGCGAACCCCTCCGCACGGCTTTGGCCGATACCGACACCAAGGTCTACGCCGGAGAAGAGGCCGTGGCGCAGGTGGCCGCCGGGGGCGACACGGACGTTGTGGTCAATGCGCTGGTCGGCTACGCCGGGCTCGCGCCCACCGTCGCAACCTTGCGCGCCGGCAAGAAACTCGCCCTGGCCAACAAGGAATCGTTGGTCGTCGGCGGCGAAGTCGTCATGCGCCTGGCCCAGGAGCACCGGGCGCCGATTCTGCCCATTGATTCGGAACACTCGGCCATCTTCCAATGTCTCGCGGGCGAGCAGTCGCCCGTGCGGCGGCTTATCATCACGTGCAGCGGCGGCTCCCTGCGCGACTTCACGCGCGAACAACTCGAAACCGTCACCGTCCGGCAGGCCCTGCGGCACCCCCAATGGCAGATGGGCGCCAAGATTACCATAGATTCGTCCACGCTGGTCAACAAAGGGTTCGAGGTCATCGAAGCCCACTGGCTGTTCGGCACCCCGGCCGACAAAATAGCGGTCCTGCTCCACCCGCAGTCCATCGTCCATTCGATGGTCGAATTCGAGGACGGGGCCATCAAGGCGCAACTGGGCACGCCCGACATGCGGATGCCTATCAGTCACGCCCTGCTCTATCCGCGCCGCGCCGTACGTCCCGAGGAACATTTCGATTTCCTCGCCCACCCGCAGCTCACGTTCGCCGAAGTCGACCGGACCAAATATCCCGCGCTCGACATCGCCTACGACTGTCTGCGCCGCGGCGGCACGGCGGCATGCACGATGAACGGCTCCAACGAAGTGGCCGTGGCGGCGTTCCTCGGGGAGCGGTGCCGCTGGACCGACATCGTCCGGGCCATCGAATACGCCCTCACGCGTGCCGCGTTCTCTGCGGCACCGACTTTGGACGACTACGCCGCGGCCAACGCCGAATCGCGGCGGCTGGCGGCCGAATATCTCCATCTGTAAGCAAGCGCAACCATGGAACTCACCATCAAAATCATCCAGTTTTTCCTCTGCTTCACCATCTTGGTGGGCATTCACGAACTCGGCCATTTCTTCATGGCCCGCCTTTTCCGCATCCGGGTCGACAAGTTCTACATCTTCTTCGACCCGTGGTTCTCGCTCTTCAAGTTCCGCCGCGGCCACACCGAATACGGCTTAGGCTGGCTGCCGCTGGGCGGCTACGTCAAAATCGCCGGCATGATCGACGAATCCATGGACAAGGAACAGCTGCGGCAGCCCGTGCAGCCGTGGGAGTTCCGCGCCAAACCCGCCTGGCAACGGTTTCTGGTCATGATTGCCGGGGTCGTGATGAACATCGTCCTGGCCATCGCCATCTACTGCGGCATCTGCTATGCGTGGGGCGACACCTACTTCTCCAACGCCGACGCCCGCTGGGGCTACGCGTTCAACGAAACGGGGCTCCGGCTCGGATTCGAGAACGGCGACCGCTTCGTTTCGGTCGACGGACAATCCGTCGACGACCCGATGGAGGTGCTCAACGCGCTGCTCATTACCGAGAACGACCGCACGGTCGTCGTCGAACGCGGCGGCGAGCAGGTGGCCCTTACCCTGCCCTTGAACGAGCTCATCGCCATGCGGCAGGAGCGCGGCTACGAAAATCTTTTCGCCCTCTGGCAGCCTTTCATCATCGACAGCGTTCTGTCGCCCGGTGCGGCTCCCCTGCAACGGGGCGACGAAATCGTGGCCATCCGCACCCCCGACGGCCAAAACTACGGACAGCTGCAATTCCGCGACAGCCGGGCCCTGCTCAAGCTCCATGCGGGCGACACCCTGCGCTTCACCCTCCTGCGCGACGGCGCCCCCGTCGAGCTGGACCTCCCCGTCTCGGACGAGGGCACGCTCGGCGTGCTGACGCTCAACCCCTACACCCCGCGCACGCGGCACTACACCTTTTGGCAGTCCATCCCCGCAGGTTTCCGCAAGGCGGGCCGGACCATCGCCTCCTACTGGCAGCAGCTCAAGCTCATCGCCCAGCCCAAAACCGAGCTCTACAAGGAGGTCGGCGGCTTCCTCTCCATCGGCAGCATCTTCCCTGGCAGCTGGAACTGGCAGGATTTCTGGGCCAAGACGGCCTTTCTCTCCATCATCCTGGCCGTCATGAACATTCTGCCCATCCCCGGGCTCGACGGCGGGCATGCGATTTTCACCTTCTGGGAAATGATTACGGGCCGCAAGGTGAGCGACAAAGTACTCGAAGTAGCGCAATACATCGGATTGCTGCTGATTCTGGCCCTGCTGCTCTACGCCAACGGCAACGACATCTATCGGTTCTTCATCAAATAGCGATGGCCAAAGTCAAGAAAGCCTATTTTTGCAAGAACTGCGGGCACGAAGCACCCAAGTGGCTGGGCAAGTGTCCGGCGTGCGGCGAGTGGAACACTTTCGCGGAGGAGATCATCGCCCGCGAAAGCGGCCCGGCGGCCGCATCGGCGGCAGGTCCGCTTCCCACCGCCAAGCCGCAACGCGTCAGCGAAATCCGCCAGAACGACCTGCGGCGCATCGACCTCGGCAACCCCGAAATCAACCGCGTCCTGGGCGGCGGACTGGTGCCGGGTTCGCTGGTCCTCTTAGGCGGCGAACCGGGCATCGGCAAATCGACCCTTTCGCTTCAGATTGCGCTGGCGCCCAACGGGTTGAAGACCCTCTATGTCTCGGGCGAAGAATCAGCCGAACAAATCAAGATGCGCGCGTCGCGGCTGGGCATCCACAACGAGGAGTGTCTGATTTACGCCGAAACGCTGCTCGAAAACATCGTCGCCCAAATCGCCGAACAGAAACCCGACGTCGTGGTGGTCGACTCCATACAGACCATCTACACCGACCTGCTCGACTCGTCGGCGGGCAGCGTGTCGCAAATCCGCGAATGCGCCGCCACGCTGCTCAAATACGCCAAGTCGACCGCCACGTCCATCTTCATCATCGGCCACATCACCAAGGACGGCGCCATTGCCGGACCCAAGATACTGGAACACATAGTCGACGTCGTACTCCAGTTCGAGGGCGACAGCAACAACGTCTACCGCATCCTGCGCGGCATCAAGAACCGTTTCGGCGCCACCTACGAAATCGGTGTCTTCGAGATGCTCGACAGCGGACTGCGCGGGGTCGACAACCCCTCCGAAATCCTGCTGACCCATTACGAAGAAGCTCTGAGCGGCATTGCCGTGGGGGCTTCGGCCGACGGTGTGCGGCCTTATCTTATAGAAGTGCAGGCGCTGGTCAGCGGTGCCGCCTACGGCACACCCCAACGTACCGCCACCGGGTTCGACGCCCGGCGCATGAGCATGCTGCTGGCTGTCGTCGAAAAACGCATCGGGCTCAAAATGTTCCAGAAGGACGTCTTTCTCAACTTCGCGGGCGGGTTCAAGGTCGCCGACCCGGGGCTCGACCTGGCCGTCGTCGCGGCGGTCGTCTCCTCCTATTACGACCGGCCCGTCGGCCCGGGCATCTGCTGTGCCGGCGAAATCGGCCTTTCGGGCGAAGTACGCCCCGCCCCCCGCACCGAACAGCGCATCGGCGAAGCGGCCCGGCTGGGCTTCAGGCGCATCATCGTCTCGGGCTACCTGGCCCCGGGAATCAAACGGCCCAAAGGCATCGAGGTCGTTCCCATCAGCCACATCGGCGAACTGCCGCGGGCGCTCTTTATGGAATAGATTTTGCTCCTGCTCCCCCTAAAAAGGAGCAAGCGATGCAAAAAAGAGTCGTCATATTGGGAGGTGCGGGCTTCATCGGGGCCCATCTGTGTCTGCGCCTGCTGGAAGCGGGCCATCGGGTTTTCTGCGTGGATATACGCGATGCGGCCGATTCGCCGCTGCTGAAGGGCGCCTTGCAGCACCCCTCGTTCCGGTTCGTGCGCCACAACATTGTCAGTGCGTTCGGCATCGGATGCGACGAAATCTACAACATGGCCTCGCCCTCGATGGTGCGCTACAACAAGGCGCTGCCCGTCGAATCGCTCAAAACCAGCATCATAGGTTCCATCAATGCACTCGATACGGCCCGGACCGAACATGCACGCGTGCTTTTCGGGTCGTCGGGCGGCGTTTACGACACCGACCGCCGCACCGCCGTGTCCGAGAGCCGCGACTGCTGCTCCACGCACCGCATGCTGGCCGAAGGCAAGATGGCCGCGGAAGCCCTCCACCGGGCTTACCGCAGCGAATTCGGCGTCGATACGCGCATAGCCCGCATCTTCAACACCTACGGACCCGGCGCCGACATCATGGACCAACGCGTGGTCATGAAGATGATTGCCGCCGCGTTGCAGAACCGCGACATCGCCGTTAACGGCAACGGCGAACAGACCCGCGCTTTCTGCTGGGTGGAGGACATGGCCGACGGGCTGATCCGTCTCATGGAAGCCCCGCCCGCCGAACAGACCCGCACGCTCGACCTCGGCAACAACCACGAGATGCCCATCCGGACGCTGGCCGAAAAAATCATCGCCCTGACCGGCAGCCGTTCGCGCATCGTCCACCTCCCGGCGCGTCCCGACGACGTCCCGCGCCGCGCGCCCGACATCGCCGCCGCACGCCGCGAACTCGACTGGTCGCCCCGAACTCCGCTGGTCGAGGGACTCCGCCGGACCATCAGCTACGTCGAAAAGGAACTCTCCGGCAACAAACATTCCGTCATGACCTGGGCGGAAATGAATTAAAAATTGAGCGGGGCGGAATGACAAGATAGTGAATAGTTAATAGTGAATGGGGAATCATTTTATTCTTTGTCATTCTGAACGAAGTGAACCGACGAACGCTCAACATGACATTTATTCCTTATTAACTATACATTATTTTCTGCGGCGGCCCGCATCAGAGATGCGTCCGGCCCCAGCCGGGCCCGCGAGCGGTTGCTGTGGAAGACGAAACAGATTCTTCGTCGCCTGCGGCTCCTCAGAAGAACAAACCGCCTTTCACTTATCACGTTTAACCTTTCACATTATTCAAAATGCAGGATTTGGACAAGATTATCTGGCGCGATGCGCTTACGTTAGTCGATTTTTTCGCCAGCTGGTGCGGACCGTGCCGGATGATGCACCCCGTCATCGACCATTTCAAGGAGGAGATGCACGGCCGGGCCGACGTCTACAAGGTCGACATCGACGACCGCGACACCGCCGAATTCACCGCCCGCTACCGCATCGCATCGGTACCCACGCTTATCTTCTTCCGCCGGGGCGAGGTCCTCTGGCGGAGCAGCGGCGTCATCGGGTACAGCGATCTGGCCGGCGTGCCGGAGGAGCTGGAGAAGACCGAGCGCGTCGAACAGAGCTAAAGACGCCACGCCAGCTCGTCCCGGAGATAGCGTTCGGCCGGGGTGTCGCCCCCGGAACCGGCTGCGCGGATTGCCGCCTGCCGGTTTTTTTCGTCGCGCGACCCGATGGCGGTCAGCAGCGCCGCCGCCCCCTGCGCCGTCAGACGGGCCGCATAGGCGGGCTGTCCGCCCTCCTCGGTCGCCGTTGCTACGCGTTGGAGCGCTTCGGCCGCACGTTCTGCCCATGCAGTCGGAGCGTCGGACCGACGGGCCGCACCCATCAGCGCGGCGTATACAAGCAACGGATTTTCAGAAAAGGTCCACTCGTCGAACAACGACGAAAAAACCGCCGCCCGGCTCAACAGCCCGAAAGCGGCTTCTTCGGCCGCTTCGGAGTTGACAATCGCCGCGCCCCATCGGGGCAGTTCTTCGGCCGACAGCCGTTCCGGCTCGGCAATATGGAACGCCGCAAGCCGCAGTTCGCGCACGTCCTGCGAACAAAGATAGAGGGCGAAAGCGTGGTCCGGAGCCTGCGCCCGGGCTATCCGGCGCAACGTAGGCAGGCTCACCCCGAGGTTCAGCCCGTAGGGCGCGCCGAAAAAGCGCATTTCGTCGGCCACCGCCCCGTTGCGCTCGCGCCGCATGGCGGCCAGCAGGGCCACCATCCGCGACGTGAAGTCCGCCCCGGTCATTTGCGGCGCGGCAATGCCGCATGCACCGTCTTGCCGAACTCGAACACCGGCAGCACCGTGCGTGCGCATTCGCGGCCCGCACAGCTGACCGTGCAGGTCGAGAGGTTGGCGATGCGGCAAGCCACGTAAGGTTCCTTGTACTCGGCCTCCGCGATTCCTCCGACAGCCTGCCCCGACGGGGCGATTTGCAGCAGCACCATGTCGCCCGAGAGGTCGGTTTCGGGCAGCAGGCCGTCGACCGAACTGAAACGGCAGACGATATACTGCATCTTATCCGACTGGGGATAAACCACATAACGGCGGCTTTCGGTCGTCACCACATGTTTGCCGAAGAAAAGTTCGAGGTATTCCTGTTCGAGCCGCGCGATTTCGTCGAGCGCCGCCCGAAGTCCTTCGCCGAAGACGTTCTCCCCCGCTTCGCCCGTGATGAGCTCAAGCCGGTGGCGCCGCAGCGAAAAAATGGTGCTGGCCGCACTGCGCGCCGCATCTTCGAGCGACTGCACCCCCATCGTCACCTTGTCGGGCTGGATGCGGGCGAAATCGTCGTGCGCCACGGCATGGGCGACCGCGCGCTGCTCCGAAACCTCGGGAGCCTCCTCCGCAAACAGATTTTCCGGTGCCAACAGGGCCACCGACGCACTGCGGAGGGTCCATGCCACCTTGTCGGTCATCGGAGCACGCACACCCAGATATTTCTGCGCAAAACGCGCATAGGGGCCCGCAAGGATCCGGTCGCACTCGGCCACCACGTCGACCGCCAGCGTGGTGCGGGGGTCGGAGACGGTCGCGCCCTGCGCGCTTTCGGCAGCGCCGAACAGCGCGATATACGGATTCTGCGCCGCGGCACCGAACGTGCTGAGCAGCAAGGCAAAAGCCATTGTCAAGCGTTTCATAGTCGGCAATTTTTCAAAACGTATTTGCAAATCAAATATAGCCAATTTTCGCAAGAGTTCAAAATCTGAGGTAGAAATCGCGCGTCAGCGCCCGGTATTCGGGGGTATAGCATTCGTGTTCGCCCGTCCCGACGGTCAGCTCCGTGCGTTCGGGAACGGGCGCCGGACCCGCTCCGGCCGGGGTGAATTCGAGCAGCACGCGTTTGGCCGGGCGCCGGGGCGTCGTGCGGACGTCGGTACGGCGAACAAGGTCGAGCAGCCCGCAGCAAAGGGCAATGAAGCGGGTCGCCGCATCCGCAGGCAGCACCACGGCGAAGCGTCCTTCGGGCGCAAGCAACCGCACGGCGGCGTCGCGCAGCTCCTCGAACGAAAGCCGCACCGTATGCCGGGCCGCGGTGCGCCCGGCGTCGGGACAAGGCAACGAACCGTCGAAAAACGGCGGATTGGAGACGACCAGGTCGAACCGCCCGCCGGGGCTGAACGTCTGCGCACTCTCCTGCACCATCTCGATCCGCCCGCCCCACGGCGACGCATCGGCATTGGCCTGGGCTTCGGCCACCTCCTCGATGTCAATGCCCTCAATCCGTGCCTGCGGAGCCCGCTGGGCCAGCATCAGCGCGATCAACCCCGTCCCCGTACCGATGTCGAGCATCCGCCGGTCCGAAGCCCGCACCGTGGCCCACGCCCCCAGCAACACCCCGTCCGTCCCGACTTTCATCGGGCTGAGGTCCTGCCGGACAACGAACTGTTTGAACCGAAACGAAGTCACAAGGTCATCCTCCTGTCTATTCCGGCCCCGAAAAGGGCGAAATCGAACCGCACGGGGTCGTCGGGGTCGAATGCGCGGAGCGCGGCGGTAATCTCCTCCACGGCCCGCCAGTCGTTCTGACGCCGGCCCAGCAAGCCGAGTGCGCGCCCCACCTCGCCCGTATGGACGTCGAGCGGCAGGAAGAGCGCCGACATGGGAATCCGCCGCCACAGACCGAAGTCCACGCCCCGGTCGTCGCGGCGCACCATCCACCGCAGGAACATGCACAGGCGCTTGCAGGCCGCCCCCTTGTCGATGGACGAAAGGTGTTTTTCGCAGCGCGGCGCATGGCGGCACCCGAAAAATTCGCGCCGGAATTCGGCCAGCACCTGCGGCATGGAACCCGTCGCCTGGTAACGCTCCTCAAAAAACGCGCCCAGCCCGCCGAAGCGTTCCTCCAACGAACGGAGCGCAAGGATGAAGTCGCGCAAATCGCTGCCGTTGAACGTGCGGTGCGCATAGCCGTCGAGCTGCGCCAGCTCGCGGTCCGAAGCGTGGCGGACGAAGTCGGCCGGGGCATCGTCCATCAGGCGCATCATCCGGTGAGCGCTCCGGACGATGGACTTGCGGTTGCCCCATGCGATGGTCGCCGCCAGGAAACCCGCTATCTCGCGGTCGGCCCGGTCCATATAGGCATGCGGCACCGAAATCGGGTCGTCCGCGATGAATTCGGGGCGGTTGTAACGGTCGCAGAGCCGTTCGAGCAGCGCGCGCAGTTCGCCGTCCACGTCAGCGTATGTTTCCGTCGGACATGACAATCCGGCGGTCGGCCATGGCCGCCAGATTTTCGTCGTGGGTCACGATGACGACAGTCTGCCCCAACTTGTCGCGCAGCTCGAAAAAGAGCTTGTGGATTTCGTCGCGGTTGCGCGAATCGAGGTTGCCCGAGGGCTCGTCGGCCAGCAGCACCGCAGGCGAGTTGACCAGCGCCCGTGCGATGGCCACCCGCTGCTGTTCGCCGCCCGAGAGCTGGCTGGGCTTGTGGCCGCGACGGGCCGAAAGGCCCATCAGCGCCAGCAGCTCGTCGGCCCGGCGTTCCACCTCGGCACGCGGACGGCGGCCGATGAAGCCCGGGATGCAGACGTTCTCGAACGCCGTGAATTCGGGCAGCAGGTGGTGGAACTGGAAAACGAAGCCGATGCGCTCGTTGCGGAACTGCGACAGCGCCTTGTCGCCCAGGGCGAAAGGCTCGGTCCCGTCGATGAGCAGCCGCCCCGAATCGGGCCGCGAAAGGGTGCCCAATATTTGCAGAAGCGTCGTCTTGCCCGCGCCGCTGGCTCCCGCTATCGAGACCACCTCGCCGCGCGCCACTTCGAGCGACACCCCTTTGAGCACCTCCAGCTCGCCGAAGCGCTTGCGTATGTCGGTCGCCCGAATCATCGTCCGAAGCCGTATCGCTCGTCGAGCTGCCGGAGCACGCGGTCTACATGTTCCACCGCCCCGCCGTCGAGCGTCTCCGGCCCGAAGCAATCGCCCAAGGCCGTTTCTAAGCTGTTATAGTTGTTCACAGCCGCCCCGAAGCGCTCCAGATACGCGTAGCATTCCAGCACCTCCAACAGCAGCTGCCTGTCCTGCACGGCCGCCATCGCACCCGACGCACGCAGCACCTCAAGCGCATCGCTCTGCGGCGCGAAGCCGGCGGCCCGCTCCACGTCGGAACGGTATTTTTCGAGCGTATCGGCCGGAATGCGGCTATAGTCGCGGCCGTACTCGTCGAGCAGGGCGAAGCCGCGGCAGGCTTCTGCGGTCAGGGCCCGGTTGGCCTTGAGCTCCTCGCTGACCAGCTGCATAACGCCTCGCACCTGCCGGGCCTCGCGCCACCGTTCGACCAACCCGGCCGCGGCGAGCGTCAGTGCCACACCGACGATGACCACCAGCAACTGGCGCATATAATCGCCCCACGAACGGCTACCCGCGGAATTGCGGCCCGCAGGATTGCCCGGCTTGCGGTTTCCGGCGGCCGTTCCGCGTGCCGGGCGGTTCGGCCGCCCGCTGTTCTGCTGAGCGCGCTGACCAGCGTTCTGCTGGCTTTTCTGCGATGCGCTGCCCGCGCTCTGCGCGCTGGCCTGCTGGGCGTTCTGCCCGTTCTGATGCCCGCGCGAGCGTCCGCGCGAACGGCGCCGGCGTCCGGTAGCGCTGCCGGATGCGGCTTCGGCGGAGAACTCCGCCGGATTCTTGGTTGTCTGTTCTTCTTTCATGCTTGTTTTCTGTTTTGTTCGTACAGCCCGAAAAGACGGACCGTGTCGGCCGCTTCGCGCACGTCGTGCACCCGCAGCACCGTCGCTCCCTGCCGCAGCGCTTCCCACCCGAGGGCCACCGTTCCGGCCAATGCGTCGGCAGGCGAAGCGTCGAGCGCCCTGTATATCATCGACTTGCGCGACAGCCCTGCCAGCACCGGGAAACCCAGCGCGCACAACTTGTGCAGTCCGGCCAACAATTCATAATTTTGTTCGAGGGTTTTGGCGAATCCGAATCCGGGGTCGAGGACGATGTTTCCGCGCCGGATGCCCGCGGCCGTCAGCTCCGCGACCCGACGCCCGAAATAACCGCACACCTCGGTCACGATGTCGCTGCGGTAGTCGGTCAGCGTCTGCATGGTCTGCGGGTCGCCCTTCATGTGCATAATTATATAAGGTACGCCCAGCCGCGCCACGGTGGCAGGCATGGCCGGGTCGAGCTCTCCGGCCGAAATGTCGTTGATGATGACCTCGCCGAACCGCTCCGCGGCCTGCGCCGCCACCGACGCCCGGAACGTATCGACCGAAACGGGCATGTGCGGGGCGAGCCGCCGCACCACGCCGAGCGCCGTCGAGACGCGCCGCCACTCCTCGTCGGGCGCCACCGCGTCGGCCCCCGGACGCGAAGAATAACCCCCGACGTCGATCAGATCGGCCCCCTGGTCCAGGCACTCGCGCACCCTGCGCTCGATGGCCGCCTCGTCGGCCGTGCGGCTGCCGGCGAAGAACGAATCGGGCGTGGCGTTGAGAATCGCCATCACGCAAGGCTGTGAAAAATCAATTCGCATGCTGTCGGATTTGGTTTTCGTGGCGCAAACGGCGGTCGAGCTCGTCGACGGCAGGCTCCAACTCCTCCTCCACGATGTTGACCAGCGTGAAGTCGGCGCGGCGGCACAGCGTATCGTCGTCGGTCTGTGCCGCCATACGGGCCCGCACGGCTTCGGGACGGCTTCCGTCGCGGCGGCAGGCCCGCTCCACCCGCACCTCGGCGGGCGCCAGCACCGCCACCGTACGGTCCACGACCGCATCGAACCCCGACTCAAAGAGGATAGCACTCTCCAACACGACGTAATCGCCCGTCTGCCGCGCGGCCCACTCCTCGAAATCGCGCCTAACGGCGGGATGGACCAAGGCATTGAGGTCGGCGAGCGCAAGCGCATTGCCGAAAACGACCCCGGCGAGGTAACTGCGGTCGAGCTGCCCGTCGCGATAGACGGCCGCACCGAACCGCGCGACAAGCCCCTCGCGCAGGGACCCGTCCTCCTCCATGAGCCGCCGTGCGGCGGCATCCGAATCGTAGACGGCGGCCCCCCTGGCGGCCAACAACGCGCAAACGGTGCTCTTGCCGCTGCCGATACCGCCCGTAATACCCACCTTGATCATCGCTTCTGCGGCCTGTCGATTTCGGGCACCCCGTCGACCGAAAGCACCTTGATGTCGCTCAACTGCACGGCGATAGCGTTCTGCAACGACTTGGGGTCGATGACGATTTTGCCCTCGTGGCCCTCCTCGCGCGAAGGCTTGTACTTGAGCTGCGAAAGCGGGACGCGCAAGGTCTTGTTCATGTAGACCTTATAACCGAACAGGTTGGTGCCGACGCCCTGCACGACGCACGACACTTCGAGCGGCACCCCGTCGACCTCGACGCGGACCCCGAGGTGGGTGCTGTAAGTATAACTGAGCTTGGCGATATACCAAAATATGAACGCCGCGACGAACAACGCCAGAAACACGGGCGAGACATAACGCCGCAACCAGGCTGCCAAATTTTCCATGAATGACGAAACTTTTCTGCGAAGATAATGCAATCCGCCCGCACCGCCAAACCCGGCCTGCAAAAAATGGCCCTGCCCCCTGCGGAAAACAGCGCACCCGGGCTTTCGCCCGGGTGCACCGCCTAACCTTAAATATGAAAAAGTGACGAATCTTATTTCTCCTCTTTCTTCCTGTCCGAACGGGTCATCAAGTCGTAGGCCACGGGCGTAGCGATGAAAATCGTGGCGGCCGTACCGACGACGACACCGACCGTGAGGGCGAAGATGAAACCGCGGATGGTCTCGCCGCCGAAGAAGAAGATGGCCAACAACGTCACGATCGTCGTACCCGAAGTGTTGATGGTACGCGACAAAGTGGAGTTGATGGCGTTGTTGACGTTCTCGCGCAACGTACGTTTCGGGTAAAGCCCCAGGAACTCGCGGATGCGGTCGAACACGACCACCGTGTCGTTGATGGCGTAACCGATGATGGTCAGAATGGCGGCGATGAAAGCCTGGTTGACCTCCAGGTTGAACGGCATCAGACCGTAGAACATGGAGAACAGACCGATGATGAACAACGCGTTGACGGCCAAAGCCAAGGTAGCGCCCGTAGCCCACTGCCACCGCTTGAAACGGAACGTGATGTAGAGCCCGATGGCGATGAGCGAGAAGAGCACCGAATAAATGGCATTCCAGGTCATGTCCTTGGCGATCGAGGGACCGATTTTGTCGGCGTTCAGAATACCGTTGACGTCGGTCTGCGTATTGCGGAACTGCTCGAACGTAATATCATAGGAGTAGAGCGGAGCGACCGCATCGTAGATGATGCGCTCGACCTCGGCCGTAGCCTCGTCCGAAGTGTCGTCGAAACGGTACTGCGTGACGATGCGCATCTGGTTCTCGTTGCCGTACTGCTTGACCTCGGAGCTGACCGAAGCGGCGTCGGCATCGGCCTGCGCCGCGAAAGCCTGCTCGACGCGCCCGCGCACCTCCTCAGCCGAAACGGCCTTGTCGAAACGGACCACGTAAGCACGGCCGCCCGTGAACTCGGCGCCGAGGTTCAGACCGCGCACGGCGAACGACACGCACGAAAGCAGAATCAGAACGGCGGTGACGATATAGGCGATCTTGCGCTTGGCGATGAAATCGACATGGGTGTTATTGAGGAAATTCTCCGACCACCTGCGCGAGAAAGAGATATGGCCCCACTTGGCGACAATCCATTCGATCAAAAGGCGCGTGATGAAGACGGCGCAGAGGAACGAAGTGATGATACCGATAATCAACGTCGTAGCGAAGCCCTGCACCGGACCGTTGCCGAAGATGAACAACACGATACCCGTGATGATGGTGGTGAGGTTACCGTCGATGATGGCCGAATAAGCCTTCGAGAAACCGTCCTTGATGGCGAGCGACAGGCTCTTGCCGCCGCGCAACTCCTCCTTGATACGCTCGTAGATGATGACGTTGGCGTCGACGGCCATACCCATCGTCAGCACGATACCGGCGATACCGGGCAAGGTGAGGACGGCGCCGAACGACACCAGGATACCCATGAGCAAGAAGACGTTGGTCAACAAAGCGATGTCGGACATCCAACCTGCGGTCTTGTAGAAGAGACCCATGTAGAGCAGGACGAGGACGAAAGCGATGAGAAACGACAGCATACCGGCGTTGATGGACTCCTGGCCCAACGACGGACCGACGACGGTATCCTGGATGATTTTGGCGGGTGCGGGCACCTTACCGGAACTGAGGACGTTGGCGAGGTCCTGCGCCTCCTGAATGGTGAAGTCGCCGGAAATCTCGGAAGAACCCTTGTCGATTTTGGTGCGGACATTGGGTGCCGAATAAACGTAACCGTCGAGCACGATGGCGATGCACTTGCCGATGTTCTCGCCTGTGAGCCGCGACCACTCCTGTGCGCCCTCGGCGTTCATGGTCATCGACACGACGGCCGAAGCACCGCGCTCGGCATACTGCTCGCGCGCCTCGGTGATGACCGACCCGTCGAGCGGAGCGCGCCCGTCGGAAGTGGCGACGCGGATAGCGTAGAGGTAATAACGGCCGTCGATGCGGTCGTCGCCCTTGACACCCCACTTGAACTCGATGTCGGCGGGGAAGAACTCACGCACCTTGGGATCGCTCAGATAAGCCTCGACGGCAGCCATGTCGGCCTTGTAAGCGGCACCCACGGCGGCCCCGCCAGCGAACGACGGGTCGAGGACGGCGAACAACGGATTCTGCGCACGGTCGAAACGCTCCGACGCGGCGGGCGCAGTCTCGGCGGTCTCGCCGATTTCGGAAATGAGGTCGCCGGCTTCGCCTGCACTCTTCTGCTTCTCGACGACTTCGGCCTTGACGCTCTCGCCGCCGGCGGCAGCCTCGGCCAACGCCGAACGCAGATACTTGTCGGCGGTCATCAACGACGGCAGCACCTCGTTGGCGTTATAAGTAGTCCAGAACTCCAACGACGCGGTACCCTGCAACAAATCACGAACGCGCTGCGGCTCCTTGACGCCCGGCAACTCGACGAGGATACGGTGCGAATTGGGCAGGCGCATGATATTGGGCTGCGTGACGCCGAAGTGGTCGATACGACTGCGCAAAACGTTGAACGAAGCGGCGATAGCGGCCTCGGTCTCGCGCTTGAGAATCTTCTCGACATCGGCGTTGGTACTTTCGAGCGAAATGTCCTTGCGGTCGGGGCTGACGAAGATGGCCGCGAGCGACCCGCCGTTGGTCAGACGCTCGTAAGCCTTGACGAAGTCGCCGATATAATCCTTGGAATCGCCCGACTTCATGGCCTCGTCGGCCTCGGCGATAGCCTGCATGAAAGCGGGATCGCTCTGGCTGTCGCCGGCCAACGCCTTGACAACGTCCTCGACCTGCACCTCCAACATGACGTTCATACCGCCCTTGAGGTCGAGACCGAGGTTCAACTCCTTCTCCTTGCACTCCTTGTAAGTGAAACGCTTGAAACCGACGTTGTAGACGGGCAGGTTCTGGACCGAATCCAGGAAATGCTGCTCCGCCTCGGCCTGCCGGTCGAGCGGGAACTGGGCGGCATAGGCGGCCGCCTGCTTCTCTACGCTCCGTGTCTTGAACGTGAACGAGAGCTGGTAAACGCATGCGAGGGCCAGAAGCACCGCGATGAGTTTGATGAAACCTTTACTTTGCATCGGTAAGAAATGAATTTGTTATTTGTTGTAATTATTCTCTCCAAAGCCTAATAGCGCACAAAGATACGAATAAGTGAGGGCAAAAGCAAGTTTACTTGCATTTTGCCGAACGTGAGTATCTAAGACGCAGCCAAAGATACGAAAAGCCGAGGGCAATGCCAAATTTATTTGAGTATTGCCGAGGCGGAGTATCTTCGGCGAAGCCAAAGATAGGAAAAACAATTCACAATTCATAATTGCAGGCAACGAATAGTTGACGATGGACAAGAAAATGATAAATACTTTACGCGGAGCGCGGCCGGGCCGGTCGCGCGGCAAGCCCGGGCCGGGCCTGCGAGCAGTTGTGGCGAATGCTGCGAACGTCGGGTGCCTGCCCTCACAATGACGTGACGAGGAAGAAGATTCTTCGCTACGCTCAGAATGACAGAACAATTCTGCGCGGAGCCCGGTTCGCGCTTAAAGCGCGACCGCCCCAGCCAGGCCTGCGAATGGTTGCTACGGACGGGTGAAACGGTTCTTCGTCGGTCTTATAACCTCCTCAGAACAACAAGCGGACTTCAAAATGATATTTATACCTTTCAATTTTTAATTCTGAATTCTTAATTTTTAATTAAAAAAGCGCAGTCCCGGGAAACGGAACTGCGCTGAAAACACCGGAGGGAAAACCGCCCCGGACGGAATCTATTTGACCTCCTCGAACTCGACGTCCTCGGGCTGGTTGTTGCCAGCGGCATCCTGAGCACCACCAGCATTGGCCTGCTGACCAGCGCCCTGCGCACCGGCGGCACCCTGTGCCTGCTGCTGGGCGTAGATGTCCTGCGAAGCGGCCTGCCAAGCAGCGTTCAACTCGTTGATAGCGGTGTCGATAGCGGCGATGTCGGCGTTCTTGTGGGCTTCCTTGAGCTTGCCGAGCGCCGTTTCGATGGCGGACTTCTTGTCGGCAGGCAGCTTGTCGCCGTACTCCTTGAGCTGCTTTTCGGTAGCGAAGATATTGGAATCGGCGGCGTTGATCTTGTCGATACGCTCCTTTTCCTCCTTATCCTTGGCCTCGTTGGCCTTGGCCTCGTCGCGCATGCGCTGGATTTCCTGCTCGGTCAGACCCGACGAAGCCTCGATACGGATTTTCTGCTCCTTGCCGGTACCCTTGTCCTTGGCCGAAACGTTGAGAATACCGTTGGCGTCGATGTCGAACGTAACCTCGATCTGCGGCACGCCGCGCGGAGCGGCAGGGATGCCGTCGAGGTGGAAACGCCCGATAGACTTGTTATCACGGGCCAACGGACGCTCGCCCTGGCAAACGTTGATTTCGACCGAAGGCTGGTTGTCGGCCGCCGTGGAGAAAGTCTCCGACTTGCGGGTAGGAATGGTGGTATTGGCCTCGATGAGCTTGGTCATCACGCCGCCCAAAGTCTCGATACCGAGCGACAGGGGCGTAACGTCGAGCAACAACACGTCCTTGACCTCGCCCGTGAGCACACCGCCCTGGATGGCGGCGCCGATAGCCACGACCTCGTCGGGGTTGACCGACTTGTTGGGAGCCTTGCCGAAGAACTCCTCGACGATTTTCTGGATAGCGGGGATACGCGTCGAACCGCCGACGAGAATCACCTCGTCGATTTGCGAAGCGTCCAACCCGGCGTCGCGCAAGGCGAGCTTGCACGGCTCGACGGTCTTACGAATCAGATGATCGCACAACTGCTCGAACTTGGCACGTGTAAGCGACATGACGAGGTGCTGCGGAATGCCGTTGACGGGCATGATGTAAGGCAGGTTGATTTCGGTCGTAGTCGAAGACGAGAGCTCGATTTTGGCCTTTTCGGCGGCCTCCTTCAGACGCTGCAGCGCCATGGGGTCCTGCCGCAGGTCGATCTGATGCTCGGCCTTGAACGCCTCGGCCATGTAGTCGATGAGCACGTGGTCGAAGTCGTCGCCGCCGAGGTGGGTGTCGCCGTTGGTCGACTTGACCTCGAAGACGCCGTCGCCCAGTTCGAGAATCGAAATATCGAACGTACCGCCGCCGAGGTCGTAGACGGCGATTTTCATGTCGCTGTCCTTCTTGTCGAGACCGTAGGCCAAAGCGGCGGCCGTAGGCTCGTTGATGATACGGCGGACCTTGAGACCGGCGATTTCGCCCGCCTCCTTGGTAGCCTGGCGCTGCGAATCGGAGAAGTAAGCGGGCACGGTGATGACGGCCTCGCTGACCTCCTGCCCGAGGTAATCCTCGGCCGTCTTCTTCATCTTCTGGAGGATGATGGCCGAAATCTCCTGCGGAGTGTACTGGCGCCCGTCGATGTCGACGCGGGGCGTATTGTTATCGCCGCGGACGATGGAATAAGGCGCACGCTCGATGTCGGAGGCGACCTGGTCGTAACGCTCGCCCATGAAACGCTTGATGGAGAAGACCGTACGCTTGGGGTTGGTAATCGCCTGACGCTTGGCGGGATCGCCGACCTTGCGCTCGCCGTTGTCGGTGAAAGCGACCACCGACGGCGTTGTACGGTGACCCTCGGAATTGGGAATCACAACGGGCTCGTTACCCTCCATGACCGACACGCAGGAATTTGTCGTGCCAAGGTCGATACCAATAATCTTTGCCATAATAAGTGTGAATTTGAATGCTTGTTAATTCTGTTAATCCGGTAACCTGTTCCCTGCCGCCCTGTTCTGTGCTTGTGCGGACTATCCGCAGCGAGAAAAGGCGCATGAATACGAACCGTTTTATCGGCTTTTACGACCGTAAGTCAATCAAAGGTTGTACCAAAGGGCGAACTCTGCCAATTTGACAGCCCCGTGGCAGTTCGGGCCGCCGGGAAGTCCGCGCAACGTGCTATTTTGGCAGGAAAGCGAGAACAAGGCATGGCTGGCAAAAGATTCTTCGTCGCCTATGGTTCCTCAGAATGACAAGGCAAGGGGCAGATTCTTCGCTGCGCTCAGAATGACAGAGGGGAGAAACGTCACAACGCTTGTTCAGATTGCCGCGTCGCTGCGCTCCTCGCAATGACGATGCCGAGTAACAGATTCTTAACTGCACTGCACTTGCTGACCTCCTCAGAATGACAAAGAATAAAATGATTCCCCATTCACTATTAACTATTCACTATGTTGTCATTCCGCCCTGCTCAATTTTTAATTCTGAATTCTTAATTAAAAAAGCGCAGCCCCGGAATCCGGCACTGCGCTGCACTGAAGAAAGATATGTCTCTATTTCTGCTCGCCGAGAATACGCATGGCCACGTCGAGAATAGTCGTGTCGTCGAGCGTCACCACGCCGCCGTCGGGCCCGGGCTCGAAATGAACGCCCACGCACTCCTTGGCTTCATGCTTGCCGCCGAAATAGTTGCGGACGGACTCCACGTCGATTCCCAACTCGTCTGCGATACGCTGCGAGCTACCGCTGGGCAGCCGGTCCTTGATCCGGCGCAGTTCGTTGAATGTAATGATCATATCCCGTAGTGTTTAAGTGTTTTTATTACTGCACTACTAAGTTACGGCAAATTTATGGAACCTCCAAACTTCCGGACGGAAAAATGGCGAAAAATCACTCTGCGGGCTCCACGTATATCTGGAAGACCAGCGGCGTGAAAGGCAGAACCTCGGTAATGACGGTCGTCGTGGTCTCGGATTGGTCCCCGTCGCCACTGCCGATGCCGCCCATATAGCTGCCATAGCCGCCGTACATGCCCCCCAGATAATTGCCGTAATAACCCGGGAAATAACCTCCGTAGCCGTTGCCATAGTAGGCATTGGCATAGTTGAGGAGATTCAGATAATCGGAGTAGCTCTGCGAATAGCCGCTGCCCGACGACGAACTTTGCGTACTGCCCTGCCGCCCCTGCGCCCCATAGGCGTGGGTCGACACGGTCACGATAGCGGCCCACTGCCCGTACTTGAGCTTAGGCACCGTATAATACCAGGCCTGCACGGCTCCGCCTTTTTCCGGAGTGTACTCGAAAGCTTCGCCTGCCGTCTTGACCTCGCCGTAGACAATCTGCTTCACCTCGTCGATATTGGTATCGAGTACGAAACCGTCGAGGAAACGGGTTATGTACCAAATTTTGGCCTTGCCCTCCATCCCGACCGAATCGGCGTCGAGGGTCACGGCATCGGGGAAATCCGCCGCATCGTCGCCGAGGAACCGTTTGCGCAGAGCCTCGTTGATTTGCTGGTCGACAAGCGCCATCGACGCTTCGGAAGCGTAGGGCTCGACACCGACGGCATAGGGCTCGGGGAAGACGAGCTGCCGGGCGGGCGTATACCGATAATCGACATAGAGCTGAGGCAGCGAATCGCAGGCGCTGACCCACCGCTCGGCCACCCGGTAAGGATGATTGGCATCCTTGGGGTCGGTCGGCAGGGGCACGACCCCGTCGGCGGCCTCTTTGGACGAACTGTAAATCCGCAGACCGCCCTGCTGGCGACAATAGGAATCCACGGCCGAACCCTCGGCCTGCAAAGGATTCTTGACCGTGTCGCAGATGGTCATCTCGATCCGCACGGGCTTGCTTGCGGCGAGGGTGAAATCGCCCTCGTAACCGCCGCTGGACGACAGGTCGCCCACCACGCGCGAAGGACAATAGAGCGCCACGCGCGCGCCCTCGCGCAACAAAAACGGCAACTCGATTTCGCGCCCGGGATTGTTGCGGTTGAAATCGGCCACGTAATCTTCGCCCAGCGTCTGCTCGTTGCGCATGGCCAGATAAGTCGCTTCGGGCAACCCGGTGTTGCCGGTACCGCAATAACGGTAGAACGGCACGTAATGGGTATACTTGGTGAACGTACCCGCCAACTTGGCCTGGCGGGCGCTGCGGGTGATGATAATCTCGTGCGACGCCAAATCGCGGCCCGAGAAATCGAACTGCACCCAACAAACCGTATCGTTGACGGGCCTGGCGCCGGAATCGCCCGCGTCGAGCACCTCTATATAATAACTCGCATTGCCGAACCCCTGCCTGTTGCCCAACAGCTCGGGCTTGTTCTGAGCCATCCACGCCTCCAACGACAGATCCTCCAACTTATTGTAGGATTCGGACTGCTCCCTGGCACACGAAACGGCCAACAGCAAGGCGGCCACGGCGGCCAAACTCAAACGGATATAACGCATCATCGGATATTCTCTGGTTGTTGTCATTCCACTTTGTCGACGCTGAAAAAGACAGCGACGGGGCTTTCCTTGGGGATGAAATAAAGGTAAGTCTTGTCCCCGTAAGCCATATTGTAAGTCATATAAGCCTCCACGCGGTCGCCCTCGCGACACCCTACCAACGCGAGCCGGAGCCCTTTTATTATCCCGGCATTGCGCATGTCGACGCTCAACGGAGCGAAATCCCACGCGCCCGGGGTCAGACCGGCCATCCGGAAATAAGGCTCGAAAGCGGGATCGTTGGTATAGAACGGCGGTGTCACGCTTGCGAAATTGTTCTCGTTGAGCCCGCCGTCGGGCAACCCCCTGATAAGCGTATTGTTGAAAAGATAAGCGCGGTAAGTCAAAGTCACCCACGAATCCTCGGTCACCAACGGCTTGTTTTCGCGGTCGGGGTCGTAGTAATTTTCGACGTCGATATAACGGTAAACAGCGTCGCCCAACGTAGCGTAGACCCCCTCCCTGCTACCGGGTTCGAGGTTCTCCACGGGTATGAGCCGCGGCTGGTGCGTCTTTTCGAGGAACGAAACGAACGTGGACTTCTGCTTGCCGAAAAGGTCCTCCTTCTCGGCGCAGCCGACGAAGAGAAAGACCCCGGCGAAGAGGAACAACGACGATATGACAGACCTTTTCATCGGCACGGAATCATGCAAAAATACAAAAACAATCCGGAAATCCTACCATCGCAACCGAACTATTCGACCACCTCCTTGCGGGAACGGCGGCGCGGCGCAGGTGCCAGATGGCGCTGAAGCATCTGCTGCAAACGCGACGGGTCGACGTCGCGCCGCAACTGACCGCCCTGGGCCACGGAGATGCCGCCCGTCTCCTCGGAAACGACCACGATGACGGCGTCGGAAATCTCGCTCATGCCGAGCGCCGCGCGATGACGCGTACCGTAGGACTTGGGAACGTCGCTCTGCGTGACGGGCAGGATACACTTGGCGGCGATGACCCGGTCGTTGTGGATCAGCACCGCCCCGTCGTGCAACGGCGCATTCTTGAAGAAGATATTTTGCAGGAGGTCGGGCGAGACCTTGGCGTCGACGGCGATGCCGCCCTCGGCAATCAACGTCAAATCGCTCTGCAACCCGATGACTATCAAAGCTCCGGTCTTGGTTGCGGCCATATCGCGGCACGCCGCGACGATGGGCGCCACGTCGGTCCGCGGGCGTGCCTCGACGGGCGAGAAGATGCGGGTGATGAAATTGAAATGCTTCTGCCGGATACCGATCATCTGAAGGAAATGCCGCAGCTCGGGCTGGAAGACGATGATGAGCGCGATGACGCCCACCGAAATCAACTGACCCAGAATCGTAGAGAGCAGCTCCATGTTGAGCGTCCGGACCACCACCCACATCAAATAGATGGCGATGATGCCCGACAAGATATAGGGAGCGTTGGTGCCCTTGGTCATGCGGTAAATCCAAAACATGATCAGCGCCACCAGCAAGATGTCGATGAAGTCAACGAAAGTGAACGGTATGAAACCCATAACGATAATTTATCAGGCGCAAAGACAATCGAACCGCGGGCAACGCCGAACCTGCGGCGGATTTTACTGGGGCGGAACGCATTTTCTGCATCTGCAAAGATAACGCAAGGCGAGTGGAAAAGCAAACGAAGTTCGCATTTTCCCGAACCGCAGCTTATCCAAACCAAGCGAAGCGGCGGAAAAACGACTGTTGACATGCCCGAAACGCGGCCTGTTTTCAGGCGATTTATCAGGTGCGGTTATCGTCCGGGGTGGCAACAATAACTTTGCGCGGAGCCCGGCTTGCGCCTATGGCGCGCCGCCCCAGCCGGGCCCGCGAGTGGTTTCTGCAAGGTTCCGCATTCGTAAAATGGCAGGGGTTCCTCAGAATGACAGGGAAGGGAGACTCAGAATAACAGAGGACACCAAAGGAGAAATAGAGGAGCAAAAGGCAAAACACTTTTCACTTTTCACCTTTGACTTTTCACCTTTCACCTTAAATAACTATTCACCCTTGACTTTCGGTCAATAACCCAAGATACGGAGCATCGAACGGTAGGACTGCTCCTTGGCGAAAAGGCGCGTATAATACTCGTTGTCGGACTTGTCGCGGTCGATAATGACGTGCTTGGGCGCGGGAATCAAACAATGCTGGATACCGCCGAAGCCGCCGAGCGATTCCTGGTAAGCACCCGTGTGGAAGAAACCGATATACTGCGGGTTGCCCTTTTCGAGCTTGGGCAGGAAGATGGCGTTGGTATGGCATTCGGAATTGTAGAAATCCTCGCTGTCGCAAGTCAGCCCCCCGAGGAACACGCGCTGATACTCCTTGTCCCAATTGTTCACGGCCAACATGATGTAACGCTGGTTGATACCCCACGTATCGGGCAATGTGGTGATGAACGACGAGTCGATCATGTACCAGTTCTCGCGGTCGTTCTGCTGCTTCTGGTTGACAATCGAGTAAAGCGCCGCACCGCTTTCGCCGACCGTGAAGGAACCGAACTCAGTGAAGATGTTGGGCTCTTCGACGCCGTTGCGCTGGCAGATGTTCTTGATTTGCGCAACGATTTCCTCGGTCAGATATTCGTAGTCGTACTCGAAATTGAGCGAGTTCTTGATGGGAAATCCGCCACCGATATTGAGGCTGTCGAGCTCCGGGCAGATGGCCTTGAGCTCGCAGTAGACGTTCATACACTTGGACAGCTCGTTCCAATAATAAGCCGTATCCTTGATGCCCGTATTGATGAAGAAGTGCAGCATTTTAAGCTGGAACTTCTTGCTGTTCTTGATTTTGGCCTTGTAGAAATCGACGATGTCGTTGTAACGGATACCCAGGCGCGAAGTATAGAAATCGAACTTGGGCTCCTCCTCGCAGGCGATGCGGATGCCGACCTTGCACTTCTTGGTGAAAGCGTCCTCGAACAAGTCGATCTCCTCCTTGTTGTCGATGACGGGAATGGTGTTTCCGAAACCGTCGTTGACCAGCTGGGCGATATTCTCGACGTACTGCGGACGCTTGAAACCGTTGCAGATGATGTAACGGTCCTTGTCGAGGATGCCGCTGTCGTAGAGCGCATTGATGATATGGATGTCGTAGGCCGACGAAGTTTCGAGGTGGATGTCGTTCTTCATGGCCTCCTCCAAGACGAACGAGAAATGGCTCGACTTGGTACAATAACAATAATTATACGACCCCTTGTAATCGACCTTGGCCATCGCCACGTTGAACATGCGCTTGGCCCGGTTGATCTGCTGGGAAATCTTGGGCAGGTAGGTAATCTTGAGCGGCGTACCGTACTGCTTGATAAGCTCCATGAGCGGAATGTCATGGAAATTGAGCTCGTTGTCCTCGACGGAGAACTCGTCCTGCGGGAAGTCGAACGACTGTTCGATAAGGTCGATATACTTGTCTTTCATAAGTCGGTTTAACGGCGGTTTTGCGATCCGGCTCGTCTACATTGCAAATTTCGGGTCAAAGTAGCTCGGCCAGATTCTCCCGGATTTCGAGATGCAAAGTAGGCGATTATTTTCGGTTCCTCCAACGAAAAGGCGCGTTATTTTGAAAAAGCGCCGCCGATTTTGTTTTTTTGTGCGAAAAACGGTAAATTTGAAGCCTGAAACCATCCGCAAATGTTGATTCCAGTCATCGCACAATATCTTCGGTCGCATAGGCGGCTGATCATCCCCCAGATGGGAGCGTTCATCGTCAAGGAACCCGGGCAGAGCGTGCTTTTCTCCGAACTGCTGAAACGCGACGACGGAGTGCTGCGCTCGCTGCTCGTCGCGGCCGGAAGCAGCGAACTCGAAGCCGGGGGCGAAATCGACCGCTTCGTGTTCGAGGTGCGCCACGCCATTCAGCAGGGGCGCGAATTCCCGCTCGAAGGGCTGGGCGTACTGAAACCCGGGCCCAACGAGACCATCGCGTTCACCTATGTTCCGCAGCCCGCCGAACCGACGGCGGCAACTACGGACGCGGCGGCCACAGCTTCGGCAAACACAGCAGCTGCATCGGACGCACCCACCGCCGGAGCCGCCGTATCGGCCGAGCCCACAACCGACATTCGGACCGGAAAAGTCACAGCGGCCGCGGTCGAAGCCCTCTACGACGGCAACCGACCCGCCCGCGAACCGGAACAGGCTCCTGCGGCCCGTCCGGCATCGGAACCCGCATTTACGGCACCGAAACCCTCGGAAGCCCAACCGACAGCGCCCACGACGCCTATCGCCGAACGCCGCTTTTCGGGCCGTGCCGACTTCGCGTCGCCCACGGAACAATCGTCCCACCCGCAATTCAAATCGCTGTCGCTGCCCAAACGCACGAAGCGCGACGACACGCTGGTCGACTCCTACTACGGCCGGCTGCCGCGGCGCCCGGCCATCGAACAGACGGTCCGCGTGAGGAAACGCTCCGACCACTTCATCTGGATAGCGCTGGCGGCGGCCCTGATTGCGCTGGGAGCCATCGCGTTCGGCCAATGGTGCGACAAATTCGGCCGCGAGGGCGACGAAGTGATTCTGGAACACATTTCGACCGACGACGGCTACATGCCGTCGGGACGCTAACCCCCGCAGTCTCATGACAGAACTCACGACAGTCAAACAACGCTTCGGCATCATCGGCACCTCCCCGCTCCTGGACCGGGCGCTGGACGTCGCCGTGCGTGTGGCGCCGACAGACCTGACGGTGCTGGTCACGGGCGAGAGCGGCGTGGGCAAGGAATTCTTTCCGCAAATCATCCATGCCTTTTCGGCCCGCAAACACAACAAATACATAGCCGTCAACTGCGCGGCCATCCCCGAGGGAACCATCGACTCGGAACTGTTCGGCCACGAAAAAGGAGCTTTCACAGGCGCTTTCGAGGCCCGCAAGGGCTATTTCGAGGAAGCCGACGGCGGCACCATCTTCCTGGACGAAGTGGCCGAACTGCCCCACTCCACGCAAGCCCGCCTGCTGCGTGTGCTTCAGACGGGCGAATACCTGCGTGTGGGCTCGTCGAAAGTACAGAAAACCAACGTCCGGGTAGTCGCGGCGACCAATGTGGACCTCCAGCAAGCGATAGTTTCGGGACGGTTCCGCGAAGACCTCTACTACCGCTTAGGCACGGTACCCATAGCGGTGCCGGCCCTGCGCGAACGCCCGGAAGACATCCCGCTGCTGTTCCGCAAATTCGCCTCCGACGTAGCCGTGCAATACCGCATGCCGGCGGTCACGCTCGACGACGGAGCACGGCAACTGCTGACGAACTACTACTGGCGGGGCAACATCCGCCAACTGAAAAACGTGGCCGAACAGATTTCGGCCATCGAACAAACCCGCGTGATTTCGGCGGCGATGCTGAGCAAATACCTGCCCGAACAAGCCACGGGCGCACCCATGACGGCGGGAGGGATGCGGCCGGACGACAACATGACGGCCGAACGCGAACTGCTCTACAAAGTGCTTTTCGACATGCGGGCCGACATCAACGACCTCAAGCGCATGATCGGCGAACTGATGCAGGGCGCGCCCCTGCACCGCACCGACCCGGCGCCCGACATCAAGGCGCTGCTGCCGTCGGTGGCCCAAAGCGCGGCCTACGGCCCGGGCCCCGACGAAGCGTATGCCCCGGTCTATGCCGAGAGCGAAGACGTGACCGACTTCCCGCCGCGCGAAATGACCAAGGCCGACATGCAACGCGAACAAATCGTACGCGCCCTGCGCCGCAACAACGGACGCCGACGCGAAGCGGCCCGCGACCTGTTCATGTCGGAACGCACGCTCTACCGCAAAATCAAGGAATTAGGAATCGAAGAAGCCGGCGAAAGGTGAACTTTGCGATTAAGCGAGAGCAGAAACCACCTCAGGTGAGTTCTGCCGAGCGTGAGCAAAGTCAGAACCTCGCAGGGGGACTAAAAGGCGACAAACCGAAACTGAAAAACATGAAAAACATCGCAAAAAAACATATTTTTTTAACTTGTGCGCTTGCGCTGTTGCTGGGGCTCGGGGGCTGCGGCGTGACGGTGAAATACTCGCTGTCGGGAGCGTCGATACCGCCCGACGCCAAGACCTTTTCGGTGGCCTACTTCCCGAACAACGCGACGATGGTTTCGCCGATTCTGAGCTCGACGATGACCGACGCACTGGTGGACATCTTCTCGCGGCGCACGCGCCTGATGCAGGTGGACGAGGGGGGCGACTTCGCTTTCGAGGGCGAAATCGTCAACTACACCTCGACGACGGCGTCGGTATCGAGCGACGACTACGCGGTACTGAACCGCCTGACCATCACCATCAAGGTACGCTTCACCAACGCGGTGGACGAATCGGCGTCGTGGAACAAGACCTTCACGGCCTACGAAGACTACGACTCGACGCTGCTGCTGACCGAAGTCGAAGGCGACCTGATACCGCAAATCGTTGACAAATTAGCGACCGACATCTTCATGGCGTCGGCCTCGAACTGGTAACCGACCAACGCCCGAACCGATGGACCGACTGAAAACCGGACTGACGCCCTCCGGGGCCGAAAGCTACACGCCCGAAGAACTCAACGCGCTGGTGGCCGAATACGGCTGGTGCGCGCCTGTGCGGATACTGCGCGAACTCCACACGGGCCGCCCCGACCCGCTGCTGGAAGTGATGGCGCCGTGGCGGGCCCAAAGCTCGCTGCGCCAACGCCCGGTCGACGGCGGAGTATTTGCGGCGGTGCCGTCGGAAGAACTGATAGACCGCTTCCTGCAAGAAACCGACCTGCGCATCGTGGCCGAAGAGGGCGAACCCGAAACCGAAGTCCGCACGGCACCCGAACTGAGCGACGCCGAAGAAGTGGTGTCGGAAGAACTGGCCCGAATCTATCTGGCACAGGGTCTGCGGGACCGGGCGGCGGCGATTTATCGCAAATTAAGTTTGCTAAATCCCGAAAAAAGTGTTTACTTTGCCGAACTTATTGCGAAAACGGAAAACAATAATTAAAATCCTACGGATATGTTATCTATGATTTGCATCATTCTGACCCTGCTGGCGAGCGTGCTTGTCATCCTTGCCGTGCTGGTGCAGAATCCCAAGAGCGGCATGGCCGCCAATTTCGGTGCGTCGAACCAGGTGATGGGCGTGCGCGAGACGACCAACTTCCTGGAGAAATTCACGTGGACGATGGCCATCTCGATTGCGGTGCTGAGCCTTGTGGCCACGGTAGCCATGGGCGGCGGCACATACGAAGGCAACTCGGAAATATCGAACGACGCCAAAGCGCTGCAGGAACAAACCATCGAGGGCCAGCTGCCTGCCATGCCGCAGGCCGAAATCCCCGCCGAAGAAGAGTAAACCGACACCTTGTATAATATAATATGGCACTTGATTTAATTGCTAAGTTCAGCGTTATCAAGCCTCTTGATTTGGAAGAAGCAAAAACTATATTCGAGCCGTTTTTAGCTCCGGACGAGAAAATCCAGTTGGCATTTACTAATGTACGCGACAAAGTCGTATTCACCGACAATAAAATCATCGCATTGGATATTCAGGGACTGACAGGTAAGAAACAAGATTTTCGTTTTTTTCCCTACTCGAAAATCACTTCGTATTCAGTTGAGACTGCCGGCACATTCGATTTGGATGCTGATTTCAAGATCTGGCTTTCCGGTGTAGGCTGTTTTGAAGTAAAATTCAGTGCTGCATTAGACATTAAAGCCATCGGAAGTTTTATTGCAAACAAGGTTCATTAATCAAATTTTTCTATAATAAAAAAACCGTGGTGTACACCACGGTTTTTTTATTCCTCCTGCAAGAAGACGGTGGCGGTGCGGGCGGTATTGTAGATACGGATGCGGGGAGCGCCGTCGGGGTCGGAAGCGGAGAACGAAAAATGCTCGCCGGACATATCCTGCCGCTCCTGCCCGCCGAACCGCTTTTCGTCGGTCGAGAGGACGGGCACGAACTTCCCGGGCCCCTGCACGGGCAACTCGTAATCGGGAATTGATGCGGAGGGGTGCCAATTGAAAACGAACAGCAACCGCCCGTGCGAAAAGACCATGGTCTTGTTCTGCTCGTCCATCAGGAGGTTCCAAGCGTACCCGTCGGAAAGAACCCCGTACTTTTTGACGAGGGCAATCATGGCGCGGTCGAAGTCGCCCAACCACGAATAACGCAGCAGCCCGTTGTCGGCCAGCGACCACTGCCTCCGGGCGTGGGCATAGCTCCAACCGTTGCCCTCACGCGGAAAGTCGATCCACTCGGGATGGCCGAACTCGTTGCCCATGAAATTGAGGTAAGCCTGCCCGCCCGTGGAAATGGTCATCAGGCGTATCATCTTGTGAAGCGCCATACCGCGGTCGATGACAAGATTCTCGGACGCACGGTCCATGTGGAAGTACATCTCCTTGTCCATCAAGCGGAACGCCAGCGTCTTGTCGCCGACCAACGCCTGGTCGTGCGACTCGGCGTAAGCGACCGTCTTGACCTCGGGCAGGCGCCCGGTCATGACGGACCACATCTCCCAGATATTCCACTCCTCGTCGGGCACCTCCTTGAGGTAACGGATCCAGAAGTCGGGAATGGCCATCCCCAACCGATAATCGAACCCGATGCCGCCGTCGGCGACAGGGATGCACATGCCGGGCATGCCGCTGACATCCTCGGCGATGGTGACGGCCGCGGGACGGAACTCGTGGACGAGCCGGTTGGCGAGCGTGAGGTAAGTGACGGCATCGGTGTTGACCCCGGCATCGAAAAAGCGCTCGCGGCAATCGAAATCGACATAACCGTGGTGGTGGTAGAGCATCGAAGTGACGCCGTCGAAACGGAACCCGTCGAAACGGAACTCGTCGAGCCAATATTTGACGTTGGAAAGCAGGAAGTGCTGCACCTCGGGCTTGCCGTAATCGAAGAGCTTGGAATCCCAATAAGGCTGGTTGCCCGCCTCGCCCGGGAGGGAATAATGACGGTCGGTGCCGTCGAGCTCGTTGATGCCCTCGTTAAGATTCTTGACGTAATGGGCGTGCACAAGGTCCATGATGACGGCAAGCCCGAGCTCGTGGGCGCGGCGAATCAACTCCTTGAGCTCCTCGGGAGTGCCGAAGCGCGACGAGGGGGCGAAGAAACTCGACACGTGGTAACCGAACGACCCATAATAAGGGTGCTCGGCGATGGCCATGAGCTGCACGGCGTTGTAACCGTCCTTTTTAATTATAGGGAGAATCTTGTCGGCGAACTCGCGGTAAGTACCTACCCCCTCGCACTCCTGCGCCATACCGACGTGGGCTTCGTAGATGAGCAGGTCGCCGATCTGCGAAGCGTCGAACGCATCGCCCTGCCAGTCGAACGGCTCGGCGGGAGCCCAGAACTGGGCCGTATAATTCTTGGTGGCGTCGTCCTGCACGACGCGCCGGGCATAAGCGGGGATGCGGTCCATCCACCCGTTGTTGCCATGGACGTGGAGCTTGTAGAGCGAACCGTGCGTGAGGCGGTCGCGATACATGGCGGCCGGAAAAAAGGCGCTCCAAACTCCTGCGGCGTCGCGGTGCATGCGGATTTCGGTACGCTGCCAATTGTTGAAATCGCCGAACACGTAGACGTCGTGCGCCCCGGGCAGCCACTCGCGCAGCCACCACCCGTCGAGCGTATCGTCCCACTGCCAGCCGAAGTAACGGTAACCGTTGGCGTAGTCGGCGAGCGACCCGGCCGAACGCACGATGTCGTCGGCCTTGCGGCGGTAACGCTCCCAGCGAAGGTTCATTTCGGACTCGACGGGCCGGAGCCATTCGTCGCGCTCGACGACGGGCAGGCGGGAAGAAGTTTTGCTCATGGCGGAAAGGAGTTTGTCGGACATATCAAAGATACGAATAAGCGAGCGCAAAAGCAAATTCATTTGCATTTTGCCGAGCGGGAGTATCTTCAACGAAGATACGAAGTTAAAGATACGAAAAATTTTCCTATATTTGTCCTACTCACTTCAAAAACAAGGATCATGTTCAAACAACCCAAAGGTCTGATTGCCGCGGCCCTCGCCAACACGGGCGAACGCTTCGGCTTCTACACCATGATGGCCATCCTGACGCTGTTCCTGATGTCGAAATTCGGCATCGACGGCCAGCAGGCGGGCAAAATCTACTCGTTTTTCTACACCTCGATCTACATCCTGGCCCTGGCAGGCGGTCTGATAGCCGACCGGCTGCGCAACTACAAGGGGACGATCATCGCCGGCATACTGGTCATGACGCTGGGCTACACGGTGCTGATGATGCCGCAAATCGACTCGCAGGCGCTGGTCATCGGAGCGCTGATGATCATCGCGTTCGGCAACGGTCTGTTCAAGGGCAACCTCCAGGCGCTGGTGGGCCAGCTCTACGACAACGAACAATATGCCAAACTGCGCGACACGGGATTCCAGATTTTCTACATGTTCATCAACATCGGCGCGATGGTGGCGCCGTTCGCCGCGGTGGGCGTACGCAACTGGTGGCTGCGCACGCAGGGCTACCTCTACAACTCGGACCTTTCGGCGCTGTGCCATGCCTACAACAACGGCAAGATGACCGAAGAAGTGGCGAACGGCCGCTTTGCGGAACTGGCGTCGCAGGTGAGCCTGAACGGAGCCCCAGCCGACCTGGGAGCGTTCGCGCAAGACTATCTGACGGCGTTCAACACGGGATTCCACTATGCGTTCGGCGTAGCGATTGTGGCGATGCTCTTCTCGCTGGCAGTATTCGTACTGAGCAAGAAAAACCTGCCCGACCCGCAGGGAACGGCGGAAAAGAAGCAAATCGACAAAGCCGAAATCCGACAGGATGCGCGCGAAATCAAACAGCGCCTGTATGCGCTGTTCGCGGTCTTTGCGGTGGTCATCTTCTTCTGGTTCTCGTTCCACCAGAACGGTCTGACGCTGACGCTCTTTGCACAAGACTACACGCGGCTTGAAATCTTCGGCATGCCGATTTCGGCGGAAATCTTCCAATCGGCGAACCCGATCTGCGTAGTGGCGCTGACGCCGATAGTGATAGCGATATTCGCGTGGCTGCGCAGCCGCGGCAAGGAACCCTCGACGCCGATGAAGATAGCCATCGGCATGGGCATCGCGGCGGCGGCCTACGTACTGATGGTCGTAGGCTCGCTGGGCCTGCCGGGGCGTGCGGAAGTGGAAGCGATGGGCGGACTGGACGCCTCGGCGCGCGTGACGCCGTGGCTGCTGGTAGCGACCTATCTGATACTGACGGTAGCCGAACTCTTCATCTCGCCGCTGGGTCTGTCGTTCGTCTCGAAAGTGGCGCCGCAGAAACTGCAAGGTCTGATGCAGGGCTGCTGGCTCGGCGCGACGGCGCTGGGCAACGGCCTGCTGTTCATCGGCCCGATTCTCTACAAACACATATCCATCTCGGCGACGTGGGCCGTATTCGTAACGGTCTGCGGCGTGTCGATGCTGGTGATGCTGGCCATGGTGAAGTGGCTGGAACGGGTGACGGAATAACCCACCCTACCGAATTTCACGTTCTTTCCGGAGCCCCTGCACAGGAGCTCCGGAAAGTTTTTTTGAGGAGAGAGGGAGGGGCATAATTAAGAATGAAAAATGAAGAATTAAAAATTAACGAAGTGAAGAATCCAATATGTCATTCCGAGTGAGCGAAGCGACGAGGAATCTACAAAATAGAATAAGCGGTATATTAACTGCGCTGTGCTCAGAATGACATTTCACCTTTCACTTTTAACTTTCCACTTTATACGAAAAACCGCCGGGCAGAACCCGGCGGAAACGGCGCGCCCGAAGCGCGAAGAAGCGGAAAACCCGCTATTTTTTATTGGCTTTCTCGGCCTGGTCGGCAGCGTACAGCTCGTTGACCTTGGCGAGGACGGCGGGGGTGATGTTGAGCGTAGTATCGGCGTCGATAAGCGCGGAAGCGTTGATAATCAGCTTATACTTCCCGTCGGCGTTGATTTCGTCGACAGCGCGCTGCAAAAGGTCCTGCGCCCGGTTGGTGAAGACGAAATTCTCCTCGTCGAGCGTGCGGGCCTCCTTCTGAGCCGAATTCTGATACGAAGCGGCACGGCGCTGGATGCTCTCCTGCTGAGCCTGCGCATCGTTGGTGGTGATGAGCCCCTTCTGGTACTTCTCCTGCAACTTGGCAGCCTCGGCCTGCAAGTTCTTCTCGCGCTGGGCCCAGCTGTTCTGCGCCTTCTGGGTCTTCTCCTGGAGCGCGGCACCCTCCTTCTTGTAGAGGTCGCTCTCGGCCAGGACGGCCTCGACCTGGATGTAGGCGATGTCGTAGGACTTCACTTCGTCGGTGGCATCCCCGGTCGCAGCGGCAGGCTGCGACTTCGGACCGCAGGCCGCCAACGCAACGAACATGGCCGAAAAAAAGATTCTTTTCATATCGGTACTTCTGTTTTGATGAATTATTTTCCGCTTGAAATGCAAAGGTAAAAAAAAATCTTTACTTTTGCCCGGAACCCCGTAAAAAACGAATCCATGTACGAATACATAAACGGCCCGGTGGCCGAACTGACCCCGACCTATGCGGTACTCGACGCTGCGGGCGTGGGCTACTACCTGAACATATCGCTGGAAACCTATGCGGCGCTGGAGGGTGCGCAGCAAGCGAAACTGTTCGTGCACTACGTAGTCCGCGAAGACGCGCAGGTGCTCTACGGCTTTGCGACGCGGGCCGAACGGGAGCTGTTCCGGCTGCTCATCGGCGTGTCGGGTGTGGGCGGCAACACGGCGCGCACGATTCTGTCGACCTACTCGCCCGCGGACCTGCAAAACATCATCACGACGGGCAACGCGGTGCTGCTGAAAAACGTGAAAGGGCTGGGGCTCAAGACGGCGCAGAAAATCATCGTGGAACTGAGCGGCAAACTGACGGGGCTGGAACCGGGAGAGACCCTGCCGGGCACGACCGCCGCGCAGACCGAAGAAGCGCTGGCGGCGCTGACGATGCTGGGATTCAACAAATCGGCGGCCGAAAAAGCCCTGCGCACCGTAGTGCGCACCGCACCCGGAGCCACGACCGAAGAACTGGTCCGGCTGGCGCTGAAAGAATTGTAGCTTTTCAGAACGGCGGGACAACACCTTGTGCGGCGCCCGGCCCGCGCCTATGGAGCGACCACCCCAGCCGGACCCGCGAGCGGCGGGTGCTGCGGCTCCTCAGAATGACAAGACGGCTACGACTGACCTATTCATTACTCGGACCGATTGTCGGATTTTTCCGGGGAAATGTAGAAATAGGATGAAAACCTGCAAAAACAGAAAACTTTTTTTGTTTTGCAGGTTTTCGTCATTATATTTGTGGCCGGATTAAAAAGAACAACGGAGGAGACAGGACGGCGGAACGAAAACCGGGCCGGAAAGAATCGGAACCGAAAGGCGCCCCGTCCGAGAGAGGGAAGGAAGAATCCTCGTCGCTGCGCTCAGAATGACAGGAGGAATGAACGCAATGACATTCGGGACGTAGACAGCACAACGGGCCTCCGCAGGGGGAAGCTACGGCCCGCCCGGCTAAGAGCCGGGATTTAGAGGAAAAGATTCCTCGCTGACGCTTAACATGACAACGAAAGATAGAACACCGAAGTAGGGAAGAAACGATGTCGCAAAAAGAACGAATCATAGAACAGACGATGCGGATGCTTGTAGCACAAGGCATCAAAGCCGTGCGCATGGACGACATCGCCCACCAGCTGAGCGTCTCGAAACGGACGCTCTACGAACTTTTCGGCGACAAGGAAAGCCTGCTCTACCTGGCGATGGTCTGCTACTTCGAGCAGAACCGCAGGAACTGGGAAAACCTGAGCGCGCAAGCCCCCAACGTACTCGAACGGCTGTTTCTGGTGCTGAACGAGGTGATGGAACACTCCGAGACGACGCGCCGGATGCTGGAAAACCTCCGCAAATTCTACCCTGCGGTCTACGAAAGACTGCTCCACGAAAGCACCGACCGCAACCGACAGGACTTCCGGGCGATGCTGACCCAAGGCATCGCCGACGGCCTGTTCATCGACAACATCAACATCGAACTGGCCATCACGGTACTCTACTACACGGCGTCGGCGATAACGATGCGCCGCGACATGATGCTGCCCGAGGGAATCTCGGAACGCAGCGCCTTCACGCAGATAGTGAGCACCTTCTTCCGGGGCATATCGACGGCCGAGGGACTCAAGATCATCGACGAATTTCTGAAACGACAAAACGACGAAATATGAAAAAAACGATTCTGACACTCTGCTTTGCGACGCTGGGCCTGTGGGGCGCGGCGGCGCAGATGCGGCTGACGCTCGGCGAAGCGGTGGACCTTGCGCTGAGCGAGAACCCGACCATCAAGGTGGCCGAACTCGAAATCGAACGCTTCGACTATGTGAAACGCCAGACGTGGGGCAACCTGCTGCCGCAGCTCTCGGCGTCGGGCAGCTACCAGCGCTCGATCGTCAAGTCGGAAATGCGCGGCGGAATCTCGTTCGGAGCGGACAACACGTTCGCCGTGCAGGGCGACCTGTCGCTGCCGCTTTTTGCACCGCAAATCTACCGGACGATGAAGCTGAACGACACGCAGATGGCGGCGGCGGTGGAAGCGGCCCGGGGCTCGCGCATCACGCTGGTGGCGGAAGTGAAGAAAGCGTTCTACAACATCCTGCTGGCCGAACAATCGCTCGAAGTACTGCGCGAATCGCAGGCGACGGTACAGCGGACCGTGGACGACACGAAACTGCAATACGACAACGGCCTGGCGTCGGAATACGACCTGCTGACCGCGCAGGTACAGCTGAGCAACCTGCACCCGACCATCCTGCAGACGGAGACGTCGGTCAAGCTGGCGAAACTGCTGCTGAAGATGTACCTTTCGATACCGGAAGATATTGAAATCGAAGTGGAGGGCGAACTGGACGGCATGCGCGACCAGGTGCTGGCGGGCACGGACGGACTGACGGCCGACGTGACGGAGAATTCCGACCTGCGGACACTGGAACTGCAACAGGAACTGTTGCAACGCCAGCTCAAGGTAGCCAACGCGAACCGGCTGCCGACCCTCGGAGCATTCGGCTCGGCGACCTACACCGGAAACGACATGGAACCTTTCATGGGCATGGGCTCGACGGACGGTGCGAAATTCTTCTGGACCCACCCCATCACCGTGGGCGTACAATTGTCGGTGCCGATTTTTGCGGGGCTGACGAAGATGAACAAGTCGCGCGAGATAAAGAACCAAATCAAACAAATCTCGCTGCAGCGCACCTATGCCGAACAACAGATAAACGTACAGATGCAATCGGCGCTGAACGACCTGCTGACGGCCCGCGAAAAGATGTTCGCGCAGGAACAGACCGTAGCCCAGGCCCGCAAGGCCTACTCCATCTCCGACACGCGCTACCGTGCGGGAGCAGGCACGATTCTGGAACTGAACAGCGCCCAACTGGCGCAGACCCAGGCTCAGCTCAACTACTCGCAGGCCATATACGACTACTTGTCGGCCAAGGCGGAATACGACCGGATAGCGGGAAAGGAACGGTAAAACGAAAACAAACGACAAAACGAAAAATATGAAAAGACTGATGTACCTGCTGCTGGGTGCCGCGGCGCTGACTGCGTGCACGAACCGGCAGACGACGCAAACGAAGACGGACGAAGGCGTGCTGACGAAAACCGCGGCGGCCGAAGCGGCCGAAGTGAGGCTGACGGAAGAATTCACGTCGGAAATCGAACCCTACAAGGAAAACGACATCACCCCGGCGGCGCAGGGCGTACACATCGCCCGCATCCTGGTGGACGTGGGCGACCAGGTAAAGGCGGGCCAGCTGCTGGTGACGCTGGACCCGACGCAATACACGCAGGCGCGGGTACAGCTCAAGACCGTAGAAGACGACTACAACCGTCTGCTGCCGGTTTACAAGGCGGGCGGCATCTCGGCCCAGCAAATCCAGCAGGCGAAAGCCCAAGTGGACGTACAGCGCGAAGCGGTGGCCAACCTGAAGAAGAACATCGAGGTGAAGTCGCCGATAACGGGCGTGGTGACGGCCCGCAACTACGAATCGGGCGACCTGTTTGCGGCACAGCCGATTCTGCACGTGATGCAGATCGACCCGCTGAAAGTAATCGTGAACATCTCGGAACAATATTTCCCGAACGTGAAGGTAGGGATGCCCGTAGAGTTGCTGGTCGACATATTCCCGGACAAGAAATTCACGGGCACGGTGTCGCTGATATACCCTGCGCTCGACCCTGCGACCCGCACGTTCAAGGTAGAAGTACGCGTACCCAACGCCAACCGGACCCTGCGCCCGGGCATGTTCGCCCGCACGATTTTCGACCTGGGCGAAAAACCGGGCATCATGGTGCCCGACGTAGCAGTGCAAAAACAGGTAGGCACAGCCGAACGCTACCTCTATGTAATCACCTCCGACTCGGTGGCCGAACGCCGTGCCGTGAAACTGGGCCGCCAGATAGGCGACCGCATCGACGTACTGTCGGGCGTGGAAGCGGGCGAACAAGTGGCTGTGACGGCCCTCTCGAAACTCTACGACGGCGCCAAAGTGACCGTAAAACAAGACTAAACCCCACCCCGCTATGAAAATCTACGAAAGCGCGGTCCGCAAACCCATCTCCACGATACTGCTGTTCGTGGGCGTGATAGTCTTCGGACTATACTCGCTGATGAACCTGGCCGTGGACCAATACCCGGAAATCGAAATCCCCCAGATTTCGGTCATCACGATGTATCCGGGAGCCAACGCGGCCGACATAGAAACCAACATAACCCGTGTGCTGGAGGACAACCTCAACACGGTCAACAACCTGAAGAAACTCACCTCCAAGTCGCAGGACAACGTGTCGATGATCACGGTGGAATTCGAGTACGGCTCCGACCTCAACGAAGGGGCCAACGAAATCCGCGACGTGGTGTCGCGCGTGCAGTCGATGCTGCCCGACGACGTGGACTACCCCACGATCTTCAAGTTCTCGACGTCGATGATTCCGGTGATGATGCTGGCGGTGACGGCCGACGAAAGCTATCCGGCGCTCAACAAGATACTGGACGACAAGCTGGTGAACGTACTGAACCGGGTGGACGGCGTAGGCGCCGTGTCGATCGTGGGCGCACCGGAACGCGAAATCCAAGTCAACGTAGACCCGGCCAAGCTGGACGCCTACGGACTGACCGTGGAACAACTGGGCCAACTTATCGCGGCGGAGAACGTCAACATCCCGAGCGGCACCATCGACATAGGCAACAACACGTTCAACATCAAGGCCGACGGCGAATTCAAACTTTCGGACGAACTGCGCAAGGTGGTGGTCTCGAACGCAGGAGGCCGGACGGTCATGCTGACCGACGTGGCGGAAATCCGCGACACGCTGGAAAAAGCCACGATGGACGAACGCGTGAACGGCAAACGCGGCGTGCGCGTCATCTTCCAGAAACAATCGGGCTCGAACACGGTGAACATCGTTCACGAAATCCAGAACCGCCTGCCGGAAATCCAGCGCTCGCTGCCCAAGGACGTGAAGATGGAACTTATCTACGAAGCGTCGCAGGAAATCACGGACGCCATCGGCTCGCTGTCGGAGACGATCATGTATGCGTTCATCTTCGTGGTGCTGGTGGTGATGATTTTCCTGGGCCGCTGGCGCGCGACGTTCATCATCTGCATGACGATACCCGTGTCGCTGATATGCTCGTTCATCTACCTCTTCGCGACGGGCTCGACGCTCAACATCATCTCGCTCTCGTCGCTCTCGATAGCCATCGGTATGGTGGTGGACGACGCGATTGTGGTGCTTGAGAACATCACGAGCCACATAGAACGCGGCTCGAACCCCAAGGAAGCGGCCATCTATGCGACCAACGAAGTCTGGCTGTCGGTCATCGCGACGACGCTGGTGGTGGTAGCGGTGTTCCTGCCGCTGACGATGGTGCCGGGCATGGCGGGCATTCTGTTCCGCGAGCTGGGCTGGATCGTGACCATCGTGGTCTGCGTCTCGACGACGGCGGCCATCACGCTGACGCCGATGATGTCGGCCTACCTGCTCAAGCTGGAGGGCGGCATCCACGACTACAAAGGCATCGGCATCGTCTACAAACCCATCGACCGTGCGCTGGAATGGCTCGACAACGCCTATGCACGCGCGCTGAACTGGGTAGTGCACCACCGCCGCATCACGTTCGGCTGCATGATGGCGCTGTTCCTGGCGTCGCTGGGGCTGGTGACGCAGGTGCCGACCGAATTCTTCCCGCCCGCGGACAACAGCCGCATATCGGCGACCGTGAAGCTGGAACAGAACCTCTCGATGGAATACACGGCGCAGGTGGCGCGTCAGATAGACAGCATCCTCTACGAAAAGTATCCGGAAGTGACCATCGTATCGGCCTCGGCGGGCGCCAACTCGTCGGACAACGCCTTTGCGGCGATGCAGACGACGGGTTCGCACATCATCAACTACAACATGCGCCTGACCGACACCGACGAACGCGACCGCTCGATTTTCGTCATCTCGGACCTGCTGCGCAAGGACCTCGACAACATCCCCGAAGTACGCCAGTACACCGTCACTCCGGGCGGCATGAGCGGCGGCATGAGCGGTTCGTCGACGGCCGACATCAAGGTGTTCGGCTACAACATGGACCAGACCAACGCCATAGCCAACGACCTGAAGGAGAAGCTGGCGGCGCTCGACGGCACACGCGACGTACAGCTCTCGCGCGACGACCTGCGGCCCGAATACAACGTGGTCTTCGACCGTGACCGCCTGGCCTACTACGGCATGAACAGCGCGACGGCGGCCACGGCCGTGCGCAACCGCATCGACGGACTGACGGCCTCGAAATACCGCGAGGACGGCGACGAATACGACATCATCGTCCGCTACGCCGAACCGTTCCGCACGCGGGTCGAGGACGTGGAGAACATCACGCTCTACAACATGCAGGGCCGCCCGGTGAAGCTCAAGGAAGTGGGCAAGGTGCAGGAAGAATACGCGGCGCCGGAAATCCAGCGCGAGAACCGCCAGCGAGTAATCACCGTGCAGTCGACCTTGGGTGCAGGCGTGGCGCTGGGCGACGTGGTAAGCGAAATCGAAGAAATGATTGCGGACTATCCGCTGCCCGACGGCGTGGACCTCGAAATCGGCGGTACGGTCGAAGACCAGGGCGACGCATTCCGCGACCTGCTGACGCTCTTCGTGCTGATCGTGGTGCTGGTCTACATTGTGATGGCCACGCAGTTCGAGTCGCTGAAATTCCCGTTCATCATCATGTTCACCATCCCGTTCGCATTCACGGGCGTGTTCCTTGCGCTGTGGATGACCTCGACGCCGCTGTCGCTCATCGCGCTTATCGGAGCCATCATGCTGGTGGGTATCGTAACGAAGAACGGTATCGTGATGGTGGACTACATGAACCTGCTTATCGAACGCGGCTCGGGGGTATTCGACGCGGTGATTGCGGGCGGCAAGAGCCGTCTGCGTCCGGTGCTGATGACCTCGTTCACCACGGTGCTGGGCATGCTGCCGCTGGCTATCGGCACGGGTGCGGGCTCGGAGACGTGGCAGCCGATGGGTATCGCCGTCATCGGCGGTCTGACTTTCTCGACCATCCTGACGCTCTTCATCGTGCCGGTGCTCTACTCCATCATGGTGAACCGCGCACAGCGCAAAGAGCGCGAAAAACTGGCCCGGCTGGCCACCGAACAACAGAGCGGGAACAATTGAGAATTCACAATTCATAATTAAGAATTTTGCTTCTGCCCGGAGTTTTGCGACAAGCAGCTTCGGGCGGAAGCGAAAACGGCAACGATATATGAAAGCAGTATTTTTGTCATACAACCAGGCGCTCACCGACCGGGTGAACCGCATATTGGACGAACAGGGCATCCGCGGGTTCACGCGCTGGGCCCTGACCGAAGGCCGCGGCTCGGTGGACGGCGAACCCCACTACGGCACCCACGCGTGGCCCTCGATGAACGCCTCCGTGCTGGCCATCGTGGACGATTCGCAGGTGGCGGCGCTCATGGACGCGTTCCGCGCGATGGACGCCACAACGAAGATGCAGGGCTCCCGGGCCTTCGTCTGGAACATCGAAGGCGGATACTAAGAAGTAGAGAATTCGGTCTGTCATTCTGAGGAGGGGCAAGACGAACCGACGCTCACAGCATACGCAGAGACTGCTTGCAGGCTATGTCATGCAAGGAGGAGGTCAACAAGCGCAGCGCAGTTAAGAATCTGTTCCCAAGCCTGCCCCGCATAACAGATTCTTCGCTACGCTCAGAATGACGAATGCAAAGCGCGCAGCCTTGAGGGCCGCGCGCTTTTGTATTTCCATAGGAACCGGCTACCAACCGCCGCCGAGGGCCTTGTAGAGCTGGACCAGCGCGAGGTTTTCATCGCGCACGGCGTTGCTCAGCCCTATCTGCGCATCGAAATAGCGGCGCTGGGCGTCGAGCACGTCGATATAATTGATGCTGCCCGACTGATATTGCAGCCGGGCCAGCTCGACATACTTGAGGGCGGCATCGCGCGAATGGATTTTCAGCACCGTAGTCTGCCGCAGCTTGCGGTAGGTCGAAATGGCGTCGACGGTCTCCCGGAAGACCTCCAGCACTTTCTGCTCGTAGCCTAAACGGCTCTCGTCGTAGGCGGCCAAAGCGGCCTTGTAGCGGGCCTTCTTGCGGCCGAACGCGAAAACGGGAGCGGCCAGCTGCCCGGCGACATAGGAAAACGGCGAACGGAAGAATCCTTTGAGCGCGTCGTTCTCCCAACCGCCCTGCAAGGTGAAGGTGAGCCTCGGAAAACGGTCGGCATAGGCCACGCCGACCGACCCCATGGCCGACCGCAGCCGCTGCTCGGCGGCCCGCACGTCGGGACGCCGCTGCAACAGCTGCGAAGGCAACCCCACGGGCAGCGAATCGGGAACCGAACTCTGCATGTCGACGGCGCGGCGGCGGACAACCTCGCCGGGATAAGCCCCCATCAAGAGACACAGCGCATTCTGAGTGACGCCGATACGGTTTTCCAAATCGGGAATGAGCGCCGCCGTGGAAGCGAACTCCACCTGCGCCTGCCGGTAGACGATTTCGGAAGTCAGACCGCCCTCGAACCGCAGTTTGGCCTTGGCGACCCCCTCGCGGCGCGTTTCGAGCGTGCGGCGGACGATGGCCAGCTCGCTGTCCAGGGCGACGAGCCGGAAATAGGCCGACGCGGCCTCGGCGATGAGGGTCATGCGCATGGCGCGCTCGTCCTCCACCGAAGCGAGCCACTCGGCCTCGCCCTTGCGCTTGGCCCAGCGCAGGTTGCCCCACAAATCGAGCTCCCAGCCGATGGTCGCCTTGAGCCCGAATTCGGGGTCGAGCTTGGAACTCTCGCCATAGTAATCGTTGGTCTCGTGGTCGGCAAGCACGTTGACGCCCAGCGACGGCAGGCGCTCGGCCTTGCGGATGCGGTAGAGCTGGCGCATCTGCTCGACGTGCGCGGCGGCAGCGCGGATGTTCCTGTTGTGGTCGAGCGTGCGGCGGATGATGCTGCAAAGCGCGCTGTCGCCGTAGAACCGCCACCACTCCATGTCGGCGAGCGTGAGCGTATCGACGGCGCCCGGCACGATGGCCGCGGGCAATCCGAGCTCGGGGGTCTTGCAGTGCCGCACGGCCGAACACGAAACCGCGAACAGCGCGGCGCAGGGGATGAGAAATGAGAGAACCCGTTTCATCGTTTCAATTTTTCTTTCAACCGATAAACCCACACGAAGAAGAACGGCACGAAGATGATGCCGATGCCGATGGCGGCCAGCATGCCGAAGAATACGCCCGTACCGATGCCCTGGCGGCTGGCAGAGCCGGGACCCGACGCGAAGACCAGCGGCAGCAGGCCGAGGATGAACGACAGCGAGGTCATGACGATGGGCCGGAAACGCAGGTGCATGGCGGTCAGGGCCGCCGACACGGCGTCGCGCCCTTTCTCGACCTCCTCCTTGGCGAACTCGACAATCAGAATAGCGTTCTTGGCGACGAGACCTACCAACATGACCAGACCGATCTGGAAATAGATGTTGTTTTCGAGCCCGCAGACCCAGATGCCCAGATAGGCCCCGAGCCCGGCGACGGGCAGGGAGAGGATGACGGCGACGGGCACCGACCAGCTTTCGTACTGAGCGGCGAGGAACAGGAAGACGAACAACAGCGCCAAGGCGAGAACCAACCCCGTATTGCCGCTTTCGTGCTTCTCCTGGTAGGAAAGACCGCTCCACTCGATGCCGATGTTCTCGGGCAGATGCTCGCGGACGATACGCTCCAACGCGCGCATAGCCTGCCCGGAACTATAGCCGGAAGCAGCCTCGCCCGTGATAGGAGCGGCGTAGAACATGTTGAACCGCTTGACGTTGCCCGCCCCTGTGGTATAGTGGGTGGTACCGAGCGCCGTGACGGGAATCATGGCCCCGTCGGCCCCGCGGACGAAAAAGAGCCGCAGGTTGTCGCGGTGGGCCCGGTAAGGGGCCTCGGCCTGGATATAGACGCGGTAGATGCGGTTGAACATGTTGAAGTCGTTGACATAGAGCGACCCGGTGAAGGCCTTCATGGTGGAGAAGATGTCCGACATGGGCACCCCCTGCAACCGGGCCTTGTCGCGGTCGACGTCGTAGTAGAGCTGGGGAATGTCGTTCTGCATGGAAGTCGACAGCCCGGCGAGCTCGGGCCGCTCGGCGGCATAGCGCATCAGCGTATCGACGGCCCGCTGCAAATCGGCGTAGGCGGCGTCGCCGCGGGCTTCGAGGACCATCTCGAAACCGCCCGACGACCCCAGGCCGGGGATAATGGCGGGCGTGGAGAGGTAGACCTTGGATTCGGGGTAACGCGAGAACTCGCGCCGCGCCCGCTCCATGACGGCGGCGATGCCGTCGGTCGAACGCTCGTCCCACGGCTTGAGGATGACCGTGAGCTGGCTGCGCGCCTGGTTGGAACCCACGCGGGAGCTGGACCCGGTGACGTTGAGCACGTGCCCCACGTCGGGATCGGCTTGCAGGAACGCAATGGCCCTCTCGGTGACGGCGCGTGTGCGCTCGATGGTAGCCCCCTCGGGCAATTCGAGCTCGACGGTGAAATAACCCTGGTCCTCCTTGGGCATGAAACTCTTGGGAACGAACTCGTTCAAGAGCCAGATACCGACGAGCGCGACGCCGAAGACGGCGAACATGCGCCGCGAACTGCGGATGGTCTGCGCGACCAGCCGCCCATAGAAACGGTTGCCCGTGGCCAAAGCGTAATTGATGGCCCGGAACACGCGGTTCTTGCGCCCGCCCTTGTCGGGCCGGAGGAACGCCGCGCACATGACAGGGCTCAACGTGAGGGCGACGACGGTGGAAATGATGACCGAAACGGCGATGGTGATGGTGAACTGCCGGTAGAGCTGGCCCGTGATGCCGGGCAGGAAACTCACGGGAACGAAGACGGCGCAGAGCACCAGCGACATGGCGATCAACGCGCCGCTGAGGTTGCTCATGGCCTTTTTGGTAGCTTCGTAAGGCGGGAGACCCTCCTCGTGCATGATGCGGTCGACGTTCTCGACCACCACGATGGCGTCGTCGACCACGATGCCGATAGCGAGAATCAAACCCAAGAGCGTCAGCAGGTTGAGCGAGAAACCGAAAGCGAGCATGACGCCGAAAGTACCGATGAGCGAAATAGGCACGGCGACGACGGGAATCAACGTAGCGCGCCAACTCTGCAACGAAAGGTAGACGACGAGGATGACCAGCAACAGCGCCTCGAACAACGACTGGTAAACGTGGTGGATGGACGACGCGATATAAGTCGTCATGTCGAACGGAACGGCGTAACTGATGCCCTCGGGGAAACTCCGCCCGATCTCCTCCATGGTCTCGCGGACCCGGGCGGCGACCTCCATGGCGTTGGCGCCGGGCAGCATGTTGATGTTGAGCACGGCGGCATTCCCGCCGTCGATGCCGCTTTCGGTCGAATAGGACGACGCTTCGAGCGAAATCCGCGCGACGTCCTTCAGACGGATGATCGACCCGTCGGGGTTGGCGCGCACGACGATCTGCTCGAACTCGCCGACCGACGACAGACGCCCCTGCGCGGTGATGGGAATGGTGACGTCGATACCCTCGATAGGCGCCTCGCCCAACACCCCGGCGGCCGATTCGCGGTTCTGGTCCTTGAGCACCGACTGCAAGTCCTTGACCGTGAGCCCGAGGTCGGCCAACTTGTCGGGCTGAACCCAGATGCGCATGGCGTAATAACGGCTGCCGACGTTGGAGACGCTGCCGACGCCGGGCACGCGGCGCAGGAGGTCGAGCACGTTGAGCGTAGCGTAATTGGAGAGGTAGATTTCGTCGAACTTGGGGTCGGACGACAGCAGAACGATGGTCATGAGCTTGCTGGCGGCCTGCTTCTCTACGGTGATGCCGTTCTGCACGACCTCGGCGGGCAGGCGCGACTCGGCTTTCTTGAGCCGGTTCTGAATGTCGACGGCGGCCAGGTCGGGGTCGGTGGAGATGTCGAAAGTGACCGTGGCGGAAAAACCGCCGGAATTGGAACTCGACGACTCCATGTAAATCATGCCGGGCGTGCCGTTGAGCTCCTGCTCGATGGGCGTGGCAACGGCCTGCGTGACGGTCTGCGCGTCGGCGCCGGGATACGATGCGGCGATGCGCACGACGGGCGGGACGATCTGCGGATACTGGTCGACGGGCAGCAGGAACAGCCCGATGGCCCCGACGATGACGATGACGATGGAAAGGACCGTCGAAAAAACGGGATGGTCGAGGAAGAAATTGCGCTTCATGGCCTACTCCTCCTCCGTGACGACATCGACCTTGGCAGGCTCGGCGGGCAGAGCCTCGACCTTCATGCCGTGCGACAACTTGTGGAAGCCCTCGACGACAATCCATTCGCCGGGCACCAAACCGCGCTCGATGACGGTGTTGTTGCCCACCTCGGGCCCGGTCTCGACGAAACGCTTCTCGACGATGCTGTCGGGCCGCACGACGTAGATGTAAGCCCCGCCGTTTTCGATGACCAGCGCCTTGGCGGGCACGACGACGGCGTTTTCGCGCACGTCCATCAGCAACTTGACGCGCGTGAACTGCCCGGGCAGAAGAACATGGTCGGGATTGGGCATCTCAGCGCGGACCGAAAAGGTCCCGGTCTTGGGGTCTATCTGCGGGTCGGCGAAATCGACCAGTCCGCGCAGGGGATAGGCCGACCCGTCGGCGAGGGTGACGGTGATGTAGGGGTCCCACGTGCGGGTGGAATCGCGGTGCCCGAGATTGACGTTGCGGGCCTTGGAGCGCAGATATTCGAGCGACGTCATGCTGAAGTCGATACGCACCGTATCGCTCTTGACGACGGTGGCCAAGAGCGACTGCCCGCCGGGACCGACGAGGGCCCCGATGTCGGCGTTGCGCTCGGAAATGTAACCCGACACCGGCGACCGGACGGTGGTATAACCCAACGTGAGCTCGGCCTGCGTGAGGTCGGCCTCGCAAACGACGACGTCGGCCGCGGCGCTCTCGTAAGCGGCGACGGCATTGTCGAGGTCGAGCTGGCTGGCGGCGTTCTGCTCGTAGAGCGGACGGATACGGTTCAAGTCGCGCTGGGCCTTCAAAGCCTGCGCCCGGGCCTTGTTGAGCTGGGCCCGGGCGCGGTTGGCGCGGGCACGGTAGAGCTGCGGGTCGATGATGAAGAGGGTCTGCCCCTTATTAATATAGGTACCCTCGGCGAAGAGCATCCGTTCGAGGTAACCCTCGACGCGGGCGCGGATTTCGACGAACTGCTGGGCGCGGATACGCCCCACATACTCGCCGTAGACATTGACGTCCTGCGTGACGACGGGCTCGACGGCCACGACGGGCAACATCTCGGCCACGGGCCGGTGCCGCAACACGTAGACGACCGCGAAGACGCCGAGGACCACGACACAAACCGCCCCTGCGACCCAACGCTTCAACCGCGGCGAAATCCCTCGGAACCACCGGGCCAGGCCGCCGCCCGCCCGCCGCGCATAACCGGCGTAAGTCTGCAACAACAACTTTTCGGGCCGAATCTCCTTTTGCTGATTCATCATGCACAAATTAATAAGACCGATTCTTTATCTTCTCTGTCGGCACCTGCCGGCCGGAGCTGCAAAAAACAAGCCCCGCATACGACACAACGCCGCAAGGTGCAAAGATATTGCTTTAATTCAGATTTCCATGCGGATAGCTCCGGGAAACACGGATAAATAGGGGCACGCTTGACAAATTAACCGTCTTTATCTTTATCTTTGCAACTATGAAACTGACATTCTTGGGCACAGGAACCTCGCAAGGGGTGCCGGTTATCGGGTGCCGCTGCGCAGTATGCCGGTCGGAAGACCCGCGCGACAACCGCCTGCGGACCTCGGCGATGGTCGAGACCGGGGGCAAACGGCTGGTCATCGACGCGGGCCCGGACTTCCGTGCCCAGATGCTCCGCACGGGCGTGCGCCGCATAGATGCCATCCTGCTGACCCACGAACACAAGGACCACACGGGCGGGCTGGACGACGTGCGGGCGTTCAACTTCGTGGACTACCCGCCGACGGTACACCGGGTCGACATCTACGCGGCACCGGCTGCGGCGGCCGTAGTGCGCAAGGATTTCGACTACGCATTCGCGCAGGACAAATACCGCGGAGTGCCGGAAATCGCGCTGCACGAAATCGACCCGGCGCAGCCGTTCGAGGTCCAGGGAGTGCGGATAGTGCCGATAGCCGGGCTCCACTCGCCGCGCTTCGGGGTGACGGGATACCGCATCGGGAAACTGGCCTATCTGACCGACTTCAAGACGATAGACGACCGCGAAATCGCGAAGCTGCAAGGCGTGGAAGTACTGGTAGTCAACGCACTGCGGTTTGCGCCGCACGATTCGCACTTCAACGTCGACGAAGCGCTGGCCCTTATCCGCCGTGTCGGCCCGCGCGAAGCCTACCTGACGCACATGTCCCACGAAATCGGCCTGCACGCGGCGACCGACCCGACCCTGCCGGAAGGGGTGCGCCTGGCATACGACAATCTGCAAACAGAAATAAACGACCCACAATGAAAGACTTTACGAACAAGACCGTCGTAGTGACGGGGGCTTCGTCGGGAATCGGCGAAGCGCTGGCCCGCGAATTCGCGGCGCGTGGCGCGCGGGTGGTCATGGGCGCCCGGAACATACAGAAACTGCAACTCATAGCAGGCGAAATCCGCGCCCGGGGCGGGCAGGCGGCCTACTGCGGGGCGGACGTGACCCGACCGGAAGAATGCCGCGAACTGATCGCGACGGCGGTACGCGAATTCGGCGGAGTGGACGTACTCATCTGCAACGCGGGGCTCTCGATGCGGGCGCTGTTCGACGATGTGGACCTCGAAGTACTGCACCGGCTGATGGATGTGAACTTCTGGGGCACGGTCAACTGCTGCAAATACGCCCTGCCCTACCTCCAGGCGTCGAAAGGCTCGATCGTGGGCGTCTCGTCGGTAGCGGGACTGCACGGACTGCCGGGCCGCACGGGCTACTCGGCGTCGAAGTACGCGATGACGGGATTCCTGGAGACGCTGCGCATCGAAAACCTGAAGAAAGGGCTTCATGTGATGATAGCCTGCCCGGGATTCACGGCCTCGAACGTACGCTTCTCGGCGCTGACGGCCGACGGGACGCAGCAAGGCGAGACGCCGCGCAACGAAGCGAAGATGATGACGGCGGCCGAAGTGGCGCGCATCATCGCCAAGGGCGTGCAGCGCCGCAAACGCCTGTGCCTGATGGAAGCCGAAGGGCGTGCGACGCACTTGGTGAAGAAATTCGCCCCGGCGTTCCTCGACCGCATGTTCTACATGGTCATGGCCCGCGAACCGGACAGCCCGCTGAAGTAACGAAAGAGCCGCTGCAAAAGCAGCGGCTCTTTCATTGTGCGGAGAACCCTCCTACTTGAAGAAGATGGAGGAAATCTCCTTGTAATTATGCACGCGCTCGATGACGTCGGCGAAGAGGTCGGCGACGGTGAGCACCGTGAACTTATGCAGGTTCTTATCGGGATTGAGCGGAATGGTATCGGTGACGATGACTTCCTGCAAGGCGCTGTCGTTGATGCGCTCGTAAGCGGGCCCCGAGAGCACGGGGTGCGTGATGGCGGCCCGAACGCTCTTGGCACCGCGCGCCATGAGCATGTCGGCGGCCATGCAGATGGTTCCGGCGGTGTCGATCATGTCGTCGACGATGAGGATGTTGCGCCCTTCGACCTCGCCGATAGCCGTCATCTTGCCGACGACATTGGCCTTGGCGCGCTCCTTATGCGAAATGATGATGGGCGTACCCAACAACTTGGCGTAGGTGTTGGCGCGCTTGGCACCCCCCATGTCGGGCGCGGCGATGGAGAGGTCCTCGATATTGAGACTGCGGATATAAGGCACGAAGATGCCGCTGGCGTAGAGCGCGTCGACGGGCACGTCGAAGAACCCCTGTATCTGGTCGGCGTGCAGGTCCATGGTCATGATGCGGTCGGCACCCGCGGCCTTGAGCATGTTGGCCACGAGCTTGGCCCCGATGGGCACGCGCGGACGGTCCTTGCGGTCCTGCCGGGCCCACCCGAAGTAAGGCATCACGGCGACGACCTGGTGGGCCGAAGCGCGCTTGGCGGCGTCGACCATCATCAGCAACTCCATGAGGTTGTCCGTCGGCGGGAAAGTCGACTGGACGATGAAGACCGTACAGCCGCGTATCGACTCGTTGAAACAGGGCTGGAACTCGCCGTCGCTGAACCGGAGCACCTCGGACTGGCCGACCGTGGTACCGAAGCTGGCGGCGATTTTGGAGGCCAGGTATTCGGATGCGCGGCCCGCGAAAATCTTGATTTTGTGGATTGCCATAGCGGATCGTTGGGTTTAGTGGTGCAAAAGCGTTACAAAAATAGTATAAGAAAACCGAAAAAACGCCCCGGCGAGAGAGTTTTTTCAACAAACGGTCAACCGCCGAGACACTGGCCGATGAACGCGAGGATTTCCTCGCGCCCGGCCCCCTTGGCCGACGAGGAGACGAACATGGGCGGAAACTCCTCCCACTGCTCGGCCAGGGCGCCGCGGAAACGCTCGACGCTGCGCCGGGCCTGGGTCTGCGAGAGCTTGTCGGCCTTGGTGAAGATGATGCCGAACGGCACCCCGTTCTGCCCCAGCATCTCGATGAAACGCAGGTCGATTTTCTGCGGCTCGAGCCGGATGTCGACGAGCACGAACAGGAAATGGAGCTTTTCGCACCGCAGAACGTAATCGGTAATCAGCTTGGAAAACTCGCCGCGCTGGGTCTTGGAAGTGCGGGCATAGCCGTAGCCGGGCAGGTCGACGAGGTACCACGCCCTGTCGATGCAGAAATGGTTGACCAAGCGCGTCTTGCCCGGCGTACCGGAGACCTTGGCCAACCCGGTGCGGTTGGTCAGCATGTTGATGAGCGACGACTTGCCGACGTTGCTGCGGCCGATGAAGGCGATGTCGCGCAAATCGTCCTTGGGCACCTGCGAAATGCGCTCGGACGAACACTTGAATTCGGCTTGGGAAATCTGCATGATTTTTTCGATTGACTGCTCAAAGATAGATTCTTCGTCGCTGCGCTCCTCAGAATGACAAAGGGAGGGGCTCCTCAGAATGACAAAGGGAGGAGCTCCTCAGAATGACAACCAGGATAGCAACGGCCTTTATCCATTAATAATCCGGCGGACGGCAGCGTCGACGTCGCGGAACAGCTGCGGGAGGTCGGCCCCGAGCAACCGCCGCCCCTCGACGAGCACGCGCCCGTCGACGACGACCGTTTCGACGTCGGACGCCTTGCCGCAATAAACAAGGTTGGAAACCACGTCGTGAAGGGGCTGGAGGTGGGGTTTCTGCAAATCGACCACGATGAGGTCGGCCAAAGCCCCCTCCTGCACGATGCCGAGCTCGCCCTCGCGGCCCATGGCCCGGGCCCCGTTGACCGTGGCCATGCGCAACGCCTCGTAAGCGGGCAGCGCGAGCGGGTCGGCCGTGGCCGACTTCTGCAAGAAAGCCGCCGTGCGCAGCTCCTCGAACATGTCGAGGTCGTTGTTGGAACAAGGCCCGTCGGTAGCGACGGTAACGAGCGCCCCGGCCCGGAGCATCTGCTGCACGGGTGCCACGCCGCTTGAAATCTTCATGTTGCTCTGCGGATTGTGCGACACGGTGACGCCACGTTCGGCCAGGATGGCTATCTCCTCGTCGTCGACCCACACGCAGTGGGCACCGATGGTCCGCTTGTCGAGCAGCCCCAGCGAATCGAGGTAACGGACCGGAGTGGTGCCGTAACGCTCGCGCAGAATGGCGGTTTCGTCCTGCGTCTCGGCGATATGGGTCATCAGATGCAGGCCGAGCTTATCGGCCAGCGCCTTGCCGCGCGTGAGGTTGTCGGCCGAAACGGTATAAGCCGCGTGGGGAGCCACGGCGATGCGGATGCGGTCGCGTCCGGCGGCGAGCCGGGCGGCCTCCTCGATCTGCGGCATGACCTCCTCGACATTGGTGTCGAAGTAATTGCACCCGAGCATGGCGCGGATACCGAGCCTGTCGACCGTCTCGACGCAGCGGTTCTCGAAGTAATACATGTCGACGAACGACGTGACGCCGCCCAACAGCATCTCGGCGATGCCGAGGGTCATGCCCAGCACCACGTCGTCGGCCGTCTGCCGGGCCTCGAAAGGCCAGATACGGTCGTGGAGCCACGCCATGAGGGGGATGTCGTCGGCATAACTGCGCTGCAAGGTCATGGCGGCGTGGCAATGGGTGTCGACGAGCCCGGGCATGAGGAGCCTGCCGCGGCAATCGAAGACCCGGGCGTCGGGATGCGCGAGCCGGAAAGCGGTTTCGGCCGCGGGGTCGTCGGAGACCAGCGCGATGCGGTTGCCGACGACGCCGACGGAACCGCAAAAAGTGTGCGGCTCACTGCCTGTCATCGGCAGGACGGTGGCATTGGAGAAGAGAAGGACTGACATGGTTATTCGATGGAATTGCCCTGCACGGTTATCACCTCGCGACCCGTGACGGAATTGGAATAAATCTGCAAGACCTTGCTGAAAGTCCCGGGCTCGCTTTTGAGCGGCTCGTAAGTGACGCGGACGATCCCCTCGCCGCCGGGCGGAACGGGCCGCTTGGGAAACGTGGCCTTGAAACACGAACACGAAGTGAGCACGCGGACGACGACCAGCGGAGCCGAACCCTCGTTGCGGAAGACGAAATCGTGCACGAGACTGCCGCCCTTACGCGCGACATCGCCGAAATTATGCGCGGCGACGGGCAGGACGAGCCGGGCCCCCTGCTTCTCGGCAGGCTGTTCGCACGGCGTCTGAGCCCGGCCGGGAAAAGCCCCTCCGAGCAAAAGGACGAAAACGAGTAAAAACCGAAACAACTTCATAACGGAAATCATTGCATGCTGAAAACATAAGTAATCGTACCGCCCTGCACGGCGGCGCTGCTCTCGGTGAACCGGGCCTTGCGCGCGGCGGCGAGGGCGGCCTCGATAAGCCCAGGGTCGCCGACGGTCGACCCTTTGGGCTCGAAAGCGGCGCTGGTGACGTTGCCTTTGGGCCCCACGACCACCCGCACAACGATCTTGCCGCTCCGGTCGCCGGGATAAGCGGGCCGCGGCAGATTGCCGACCAGACCGCGCCCCTGCAACCCCTTGTCGACCTGATCGAGCCCCTCGTAACTCGACCCGGGGCCCTGCCCGGCGTCCTGCTGCCGCCCCTCGCGCACGTGGGGATTGCCGGTATCGGCGGGCTCGGTGCCGCTCTTGTTCATGTTGAAGAGGGCACGGGGATTGGGCGAGCGGGAAACCTGCGCGTCGCCGGAGACCTGGGCCGAACGCTCGACGTTGGAGGGCTCGTCGTGCGTCCTCGGCTCGGCGGCGGCCTCGGTGGGCCGGGGCCGCTCGGGCTGCGGCTCGACGAACTCGACGAAGATGGTGTCGGCGGGCCGGACCGTCACGGCGAAGCCGAACGACACCCACCAAAAGGCGGCTGCCAGCCCGGCGGCGTAGCACACCAACGCCGCAATCGCCGCCCACCGGGGCACCCTGTCGCGGGAATCGGGAAACATGCCTAATTAGCTGTTGTCGCCAGAATCAGGCGGTACCCGTTTCTGTTGACGATATTCATGACCTTGACGACCTCGTCGACAGCCACCGTCTTGTCGCAATGCAGCGACACGGTAGGCTCCTTCTGCCCCTCGAGCCGTGACTGCAAAGCCTGCTCTACGCCCTGCAAACCGTCGACCCGCTCCAGCTCGACGTAATAATTGTAGGCCGTGCCGACCTGCTGGATGGAGACCGTGGTGACGGCCTTGTCCTTGAGCTGGTTGGAGCTTTTGGGCAACATGAGCTTCAAGGCGTTGGGGTTGATGAGCGTTGTGGCAATCAACAGAAACAACAGCAAGAGGAACATGAGATCGGTCATGGACGAAGCCGAAAACGACTTGTCGACCTTGGAACCGTGTTTGATGGCCATGACGAACTACTTTTGAACGGGCTGGTTGAGAATGTCCATGAACGCGATGGAATTGGCCTCCATCTGGAACACGAGCTTCTCGATGCGTGCGACGAGATAATTATAGCCGAAATAAGCAGGGATGCCGACGATAAGACCCATGACCGTGGTGACCATGGCGACGTACATGCCGCTCGAAAGCAGTCCGAGGTCGACGGTACCGCCTGCGGCCGACATGTCCATGAACGTGCGGACCATGCCGAGCACCGTGCCGAGGAAACCGATCATCGGAGCGCCGCCGGCGATGGTGGCCAGGAACGGCAGGCCGTTTTCGAGCTTGGAAACCTCCAGATTGGCGACGTTCTCGATGGCGGTCTGCACGTCGCTCATGGGCCGCCCGATGCGCCCGATGCCCTTCTCTATCATGCGGGCGATGGGGGTATCGGTCTTGCGGCACAAGCTCACGGCGATGGCAATCTTGCCGTCGGAAATGTAATCGCGGATGCGGTTCATGAAATTCATGTCGAGGACCGAAGCGCGGCGGATGGCCAGAAAACGCTCGACGAAGATGAAAATCGTCACGCCGCCCAGCACCAACAAGGGCCACATCAACCAACCGCCCTTGACGAACAAGGTCCACAACCCCATGCGGGTCTCCTCACTGATGGCCGCCGCCCCGGCAGCCTGCAAAAAACGAATCATAACGTAGTGAAATTTATTTAAGTTTTTTCCTTATCTGTCGAATTCGATGTCGTCCTCCTCGATGGGCTCCTCGTCGAACCCCGGCTCGGGCGGGTTCTCCCGCGCAGCCCGTGCGGCCTGTTCCGCCCTTTCGGCGCGGCGCGCGGCACGGCGGGCCTGCCGCTGCTTGTTGGTGAAACGCTCGCGGACGCGGCGCCGCAGGTCGCGGAAATTGTTGAAGTCCTCCTTATAATAGACACCGATGCCGGTCTCCTGCAAACCCTGGTTCTCGTCGAAACGGTCGATAGTCTGGGTGAAAGCCTTGAGCTTGAGGGCTCCGGCCCGGTCGATGAGATAGGTCACATAGGCCTCGCCCATGAAGTTGGAGACGGAATTGTTGACCGCCTGCTTGTTGTCTATCAGGTAATTGCCCTCGACCTCGACGATGAGCCGGTCGTCGATCAGGCTCTTCGAAAGACCGAAATCGACCTCCTCGCCCGTCAGCTCCGACTTGGGCCGGTAGCGGATCATCAGGTTGTAGTCGCTCATCGAAAGCCAGTTGCTCAACTGGTTGGAGAGGAACTCCAGCCCCGTGGCCGCCGAGACCGAAGCGCCGATGTCGGAACCCGATGCGGCGTTGTTCTCGGCCAGGAAGCTGTTGAACAACAACAGGTAGAGGAACTGCATGTTGGTCGATTCGGGCGTGGCCAGCGCATTGGCTATCAGCGTCTGCGTCTCGGGGTCGGACGAAGGCACATGGACCTCGAAGCCGACCGACGGATTGGAGAGCCGGTCGCCGAGGTGGATGACGCACTCGACGGGCACCGACCGGTCGGTGCCGGCCTTGTTCTCGGCTGTGTTCTGGAACAACTGCTGCAACAGCGGTTGCAGCGACGCCTTGACCTTGTAGACGGCATTGATGTCGAGCATGGCGTTCATCGGCGCCCCGGTCCACTGGATAGTGGAACCGTTCTCGATGGTGAAGCGCTTGTTGATGATATTTTGCAGCGAAAGCTGGTAGGTACCCTCGCGGATGGTGTAGTCGCCGTACATCTCGAAAACGTTGGACCGCGGGTCGATCTGGAGGTTGAGCGTACCCTCGCCGCGCGCCCGGACGGCGTTGCCCGACACGGCGATCTCGACCTCCACGTTGGGCCGCACGTCGAGCGCAAGGGCGATGTTCATGCGGCTGTCCTGCTTGTCCTTGCGGTCGCGGCGCCGCTCGAACAGCATCTTCTTGCGCATGACCTTGTCGAGCGTATCGACCTCGGCGGGCTTCTCGAAGACGACGAAATCGGCGTAGGAGATATTGGACTTGCTGGAAAGCGGCATCGAGAAGAACGAATCGTCGTCGGTGCGGGCGGCGATGTCCATGCTGACCTGCCCCTTGTCGCCCGCGATGCGGGCCATGCCGGACGCGTAGACGCGCCCGAAGAAGAAGTCGTTGTCGTCGGCCGTGGTGTTGAGCACCAGCATTTCGTCGGGCGCCACCCGCAGGTCGTAGGCGATGTTGGAAAGGTGCTGAAGATTGAGGTCGACATCGAGCCGCCCGCGGTTGCCCTCGGGGTCGTAGACCGGGACGTTCGCGGCCCGGAAACGGTTGCCCCTGACGTCGAGCACGGCTTCGGGCACGCGGTAGCGCACCTGCGTGAAGTCGACCGTCGTAGCGAGCCCCCGGGCGCGTATCTGCCCGGTAAGTTCGGCCTTGCGGCGCTCGCCCTGCACGACGAGCTCGGCCGACGCGACCCCCTGTGTCGACGAAACGACCCCCGCAAGCACCGGGTCGAGCAACCCCATGTCGAGGCTGTCGACGTTCATGCGGGCGTAATAGCGCATCCGGTCGGGGGCGAAGTACCCCCGCACGAGCGTATCGTGCTTGGCCCGGTTGAGCACCGTCATGCGGGCGCGGCTGCGGGCGAAGTCCCAGCGCGAAACCAACCTCAGCGGCGGCCCGGGGATGTCGTTGACCTCTAAGGAATCGACCTCGATGTCGGCATGGAACTCCCCGCCGCGCAGCACGGACTTCATGGTAGCCCCGCCGTTGGTGCGCCCCTCGACCAGGTAGCCCATCCGCTCGACGATCTGCGAGAGAGGGGCGATGTCGAAATTGTGCAGGCGCAGCGTGAGCGAATCGTCGCGGCTGCGCGAAGCGACGCCGTCGAGCAGGAGACTCTGGTTGCGGTGGGAGACGAAGAAACGGTCGATAAGCACGCGGGAGGTGTCTATCTGAATGCGGTTGGCGAAAATCTGCCACCGCTTGTCGTCGCGCGTGATGTGCGAGGGCAGAATCCGCAGGTCGACGACCCGTCCGCCGTCGCTCCGGTCGTCGGCCTCGGCACGCACGCTCACCAACCCCGAAAAACGCCGCAGGGAATCCTCGAATCCGGTCGAAAGCTGCATGCGGTTCTGCTTGGCCCCGCCCATGACCGAAAAATGGGGCAGGTGGAGCGGTCCGGCGTAGAGGTCCTCGGCCGAACCGTAGACGGTGAGCGAATCGCCGCGGTTGGACGCGTTGATGTTGAGCCGCGTAGCCAACAGCCGCTTGCGCTCGATGAATTCCGAATCGGCCTTGAGCGAAAGCTGGTCGCTGGCGGGGTTGAAGAGCAGCTGCAACGACGACCCGTCGGCAATCTGCAATCCCGACGACACGGCGTCGGCCACAGGATTGAAATCGCGGATATAAACCGACAGGAGCGAATAATCGTCGGGCACGGCGGTTTCGTGCGTCGCCGACCGGGCTCCCCGCCGCTCCTTGCCGAGCAGGGGCAGGTATTTCCAGGCGCTCTGGCGCAGGTACTCGAAGACGGTGCGGTAGCTGGTCTTGGACCGGAACGTGACGTCGGCGAAGTCCGAACGCAGTTCGATGAACTTGCTGTGGGCCGAATTCTCGCCCGTGACCACGGCGCTGCGGGTCTCGACGACCTTGTCGTTGTAGCGGTAGGACGCGTCGGTGACGCGGATAACGCCGTTCAGGTCGTCGAGCGTCCGCCCTCCGGCGTTGGCCTCGACCCGGGCGGCGAGCACCGACACCGAATCGCGCTGATTGACGTGCAGCGCCGCCAGGTCGGCACGCCGCAGGTCGAGCGTGAAATCGTAATGGGGAACGGCGCCGTTGAAGTCGACGGCTCCGGCGAAATCGAAATCGAGGTTGGGGTCGCGCGCCGTGACCAGGCCGTCGAACCCGCGGTTGCGCAGACGGCCGTCGAGCCGGAGCGAATCGTAGGTATAGCCCCGGAACTCCAACTGCGATACGTTGCCGACGACCATGGCGTCGGTCACTCCCCGGCCCACCGACCCGTTGACGGCGGCGGTGAGCGTGGCATCGCCCAGCAGGCTGCGGCGGCCGAACAGCTCGCCCAGCCGAAAGCGCCGGGCCGAGAGGTCGCCCTGCAACGCACTGCGCCCGCCCCCGAGGGGCTTCATGGCGAGGTTCAGGTCGACATTGCCTACCCCCGTGGCGAGTGCGGCCCGGAGGTCGAACGACGAAAGCAGGCCGCTGAAACGGGCGTTGAGCCCGAACCGCCCGGCCCGGCCGAGCATGGCAGAAAGCGCGGAGGGCAGCTCCGTATGCCCGATGTTGCGGGCCAGCAACTCCATCTCGTCGGCCGTGGTGACCAACCGCGGAATGTCCAGCTCGAAGCGTGTACGGCGGATGTCGGGCAGTCCGGTTATCTTGGCCGTGGCCGCGAGCGAAGTGCCTGTGCCGATGCGCATGTTGCGGAGCTCGGCCTCGAAATCGGCGACCGTGCCGGTGAAATCGGCGTTGACTTCGCTGAAAAGCGTATGCCACCCACGGAGCTGCGGCGCGAAGAAAGCCAGGTCGTCGGACGAAAGCGAAGAATGGCGCAAGGCTCCGTCGAGCTGCACCTCGCCGATGAAATTCTTGTAGTCCGCCCACGAATTCCCGACCAGCGACACATAGGGAATCGACAGGTGCGACCGGGCGGTGAGGATGGTGGTCTCCTCGAACCCGAGACACCCGCTGACCAGGTAGAACCGCCCCGACAGGCGGTCGAGAACGAACCCGCTGCGCTCGCGCGCCGAAAGGGAGGCGATGGTGGCGTAGATGGTGTAGCCGTCGATGGTGAAGTCGTCGACGTAGGCGGTCATGTCCGAGAGGTGCATGTGGCCGAAGTCGATGCCGTAGGGGGGATTGCGGTGCTGCTGCCGCTCAAGGCACAGCTCCATGCCGACGATGGAAGCCTTGCGCAGCGCGAGGTTGAAATTGCCTTTCTTGGGACGGTCGGGGTCCGAAAGCCTGCTGACGATCTGCCGGATGTTCATCCCGCCGTCGGGGGTCTCGCGCAGGCAGAGCTTGGCGCCGGAAATCTCGGCACGGCTGAAGACGAGCCCGCCGCCGAAAATCCCGAGCCGGGTGAGGTAGGCATCGAGCCGGTCGACGTAAAGGAGCGTATCGCGCTGGTAATCCTCGACATAGAAACCCTCTATCTTGGCCTTGCCGAACCACCCGATGTCGACGTGCCGGATGGCGACCGTGGTTTCCAGCTTGGAAGAGACGACCCCGGCGGCCTTGTGCACGACGAAGTTCTGCACGGCAGGAACACCCAGCAGCAGCGACAGCGCAAAAGGGAGCAAGACGACCGTCAGAACGATCGCCAGCAACACCTTTCCCAATATTTTTATACCTTTGTGCACGAATAGCCGTTATAACCTGCAAATTTAACTATTATTGGTTAAAAAACGAAAAACCCGATGGATATTACCATACTCGGCATCGAATCCTCGTGCGACGACACCTCGGCCGCCGTGCTGCGCAACAACGTCCTGCTCTCGAACGTCATCGCCTCGCAGGCCGTACACGTGAAGTACGGCGGAGTGATTCCCGAACTGGCGTCGCGCGCCCACCAACAGAACATCGTCCCGGTAGTGGACACGGCGCTGCGGGAAGCGGGCGTCGGAATCGGCGACGTGGACGCCATCGCCTTCACGCGCGGCCCCGGACTGGTGGGCTCGCTCCTGGTGGGCGTGTCGTTCGCCAAAGGGCTCTCCATAGCGGGCAACATCCCGATGGTCGAGGTCAACCACCTGCAAGGCCACATCCTGTCGCACTTCATCGACCTGCCGGACCGGACGCTGCCCCACCCCGAATTTCCGTTCCTGTGTCTTTTGGTAAGCGGCGGCCACACGCAGATCGTCCGGGTAGATTCGCCGCTGGCGATGGAAATCATCGGCACCACGATCGACGACGCCGCAGGCGAAGCCTTCGATAAGTGTGCCAAAGTGATGGGACTGCCCTACCCGGGCGGCCCGGTCATCGACAGGCTGGCCAAGGAGGGCGACCCCGAAGCGTTCCGCTTTGCCCGGCCGCGGGTCGAGGGCTGCGACTACTCGTTCTCGGGGCTGAAGACCTCGTTCCTCTACACGCTGCGCGACCGCGTGGCGGCCGACCCGGAATTCATCGAGCGCCGCAAGGCCGACCTTTGCGCGTCGCTGCAACACACGATTGTGAGCATCCTGCTGGACAAACTCGTCAAAGCGTCGAAGCAAACGGGCATCCGCGACATCGCCATAGCGGGCGGCGTATCGGCCAACTCGGGCCTGCGCGACGGCATCGTGGCCGAGGGCCGCAAGCGCGGCTGGCGGACGTTCCTGCCGGAATTCAAGTTCACGACCGACAACGCCGCGATGATTGCCATGACGGGCTACTACCGCTATCGCAACGGCGAATTCTCGACCCTCGACGTCGCACCCGAAGCACGGATCGGGGAGCTGTAGCCATGCACACGGTCGAGGCCAGGACGATCCTGTCGCCGCAAAACGGCATGAACCTCTACCGCGGCTGCACCCACGGCTGCATCTACTGCGACTCGCGCAGCGCCTGCTACGGTTTCGACCACCCGTTCGACGACGTAGAGGTCAAGGCCAACGCCGCGGAACTGCTCGAACAAGCGCTCCGTCGCCGGCGCACCCGCTGCATGCTGGGCACCGGCTCGATGACCGACCCATACATTCCGCTCGAAGAGGAGTTCCGCCTTGTCCGCCGGACCCTGGAGCTGGCCGACCGCTACGGCTTCGGCTTCACGCTCATCACCAAGTCGGCCCGCGTGCTGCGCGACCTCGACCTGCTGCGCAGCATCCACCGCAAGGCCAAGTGCGTGGTGCAGATGACCCTCACCACCCGCGACGAGGCCCTCTGCCGCCGGATAGAACCCAACGTCAGCACCACGCGCGAGCGCTTCGGGGCGCTGAAAACCCTGCGCGACGCCGGCATCCCCACCGTCGTGTGGCTCACGCCCGTCCTGCCTTTCATCAACGACACCGAGGAGAACCTGCGCGGCGTGCTCGACTACTGCATCGAAGCCCGCGTACGCGGCATCGTCTGCTTCGGCATGGGCATGACCCTGCGCGAGGGCAGCCGCGACTACTTCTACGACCGGCTCGACCGGCTTTTTCCCGGCATGAAAGAGCGCTACATCCGCACTTTCGGCAACCGCTATGCCCTCGCGAGCCCCGACAACGAACGACTGACGGCCATATTCCATGCCGAATGCGAACGCCACGGCATCATGCACGACAACCGGCAGATTTTCGACTACCTCCGCACCTTGGAGCCGACGCCGCATCCGACGCTTTTCTGACGCCTTTCCGCCGCCCGCCGCTTTTCTGACGCCGGGCCCTGCCGCCGCAAAATTTCACGGAACAATCATTTCGCCCTGTACTCCGGACGAGTCGTCCGCACCCGCTCTGACGCCCCAAGGCACGAAAAAGCGCGGCCGCCGAAGCAGCCGCGCCGAACCGGGGAAAGGATGCGCCTCTATCTTGCCAAACCTTTGATTTTCTGCGCAAAGGAATCGTATTCGGCACTCAGCGACGACATCAGCTCGCGGACCGACTGGATTTTCTCGGCCCGCCAGGCGTTGGCGCCGCAGAAAGCGTAGCCGTTCTGCAACTTGCCCTTGAAGGCGTTGTAGAGCGCCAGCATGATGCAATAGGGGCTGTGCGTCACGTCGCAGGTCTTGATGCAGTCGAACGGACAGGCCTTGGGCCGCTTCAGCCCCTCCCTGACCCGGTCGAGGAACGAACTGCGCAGCGCCCGGCCCGGCATCCCGACGGGACTTTCGATGATTTCGATGTCCTCGCGGCGGGCGTCGATATAGCTTTGCTTGAACGCCGGGTCGGCGTCGCACTCGTCGGTGGTGACAAAGCGCGTGCCCATCTGCACCCCCTCGGCACCCAGTTCCATGATGCGGTAGATGTCCTCGCCCGTGTAGATGCCGCCGCCCGCAATGACGGGAATATGGCACTCGTGCTCGGCGCCGAATTTCGACACCTCCGCCACGATTTCGGGCACCAACGTTTCGAGCGAATAGTGCGAATCGTCTATCTGCTCGCGCTTGTAGCCCAGGTGTCCGCCCGCCTTGGGGCCCTCCACCACGATGGCGTCGGGCACATAGCGGTACTCCTCGAACCATTTGCGGCACAGCAGCGCGGCAGCCCGCGCCGACGAGACAATGGGCGCCAGCTTGGTCCGGGCACCCTCGGGCAGAAACGACGGCAGGCTGAGCGGCAGCCCGGCCCCCGAAAAGATGATGTCGGCCTTCTCGGCGATGGCCGTGCGCACCATGTCGGCGAAGTTGGACATGGCCACCATGACGTTCACGCCGATGATGCCGCGCGTGGCTTCGCGGGCCTTGCGCAGCTCCTCTTTCAGTCCGCGGATCGACGCTTCGCGGTAGTCGGCGGGGCGCGAACCGTAGATGACGCCGAGCCCGGCCGACGAAATCACCCCGATGCCGCCCTCGCTGGCCACGGCCGAAGCGAGCCCTGCCAGGGATATGCCTACGCCCATACCGCCCTGCACGATGGGCACCGAGGCGCATAAATTTCCGATTTTCAGTGTTTTCATTTATTCGTTCTTGAATAAGTTCCGGGCCAAAGATAGGTATTTTCGGCCGAAAAATTCGGCACTCAAGAACAATTTCACAAAAACTTAACACTGCGCGTCCTGCGGCGCTCGTCGGTCAGCTCGCGTTCGACGATTCCCGTAAGCACGTCGGGGGCATCGTGCCAGCGGTTGGCCCGGAATTGGCGCCTGTAAGCGGTCAGATGGCCGTGGAGCTCGGGCCACCGCAGCCGCCAGTCGCGCGGGAAGCGCAGCAGATGCAGCACGGTCGCCGCGTTGGAGAGGATGCGGGCCTCCTTGTTGCCATGCTGGTGGAACCACTCGACCCGCACGTCGGGCGCGAGCCGCTGCACCGCGCGGGCGAACCCCCGGCCGCCGTTATTGCTCTCGACAGCGGCCTGCCGCGTACCCGACCGGACCAGCATTTCGGCCACCTGGGTCTCGGTCGTCTCCATCGGCTCGCGCGAATAAACGGCGTCGGTGACGTAGACGATGCCGTCGGCGTCGACCGCATAGGAGAGCGAGCACAGATAATCGTCGCCCGTGTCGGCCGTGTCGGTATAGTTGCCGTAGCGCACGATTTCGCGCGGCAGAAAATCGTACTCGGCGAACCCGTTGCCGTACAGCAGTCCCTCGCGGGCCGACGGATGCCCCTGGTACATGGCCTCGAACTGCAACGGGTCGAGCCGCCGCTTGGCCGCGAGCAAGGCCGCACCGTGCTGCATCTCCCACAGCGCCTCGCCCGGCCGCCGGGGATCGAGTTCGGAGGAGGGCGACACCTTGAGCGCCTCGAAATTGAGGTGGAGCCACTCGTCGTGCCGCAAGGTGCCGAGCTGCTCCCAGCGCCGCAGCGCAACCACCTTTTCGCGCTGCATGATGGTGCCTATCAGGTCCTCCTCGTGCCAGCGCGTAAAGACGATGAGCTCGCGCGACGCATTGTGCATACGGGTGCGCACGACCGAGGTGTACCACTCCCAGCAATTGGCGCGGATGATGGGCGAATTGGCTTCGAGGGCGTCCTTGTAGAGGTCGTCGAGCACGAAGCAGTCGACGCGGTTGCCGGTGAGCGACCCCTCGCGCCCGACCGACAGCAGGCCGCCCCGGTGTCCGACGATTTCGACCTCGTCGGCCGTGCGGATGTAGTTGGGCGGCTTGTTGCCGCACTTGATGGTGGTGACGGGGAAAATATCGCCGTACTCGCGCGATTCGAGGATGCGCTGGACGCGGCGGTTGAATTTCGACGCCAGGGCCCCCGAATAGGAAGCGATGGCGACACGGCAATCGGGGTCGGCCCCGAGGATGTAGGCGGGCAGCAGCGTAGTGGCCCCCACGCTCTTGCCGTGCTGGGGCGGCATGGTGACGATGAGCCGCCGGACCTGCCCGCGGGCGAACGCCTCCAGGACGCGGTAATAAGCACGGTGGAACGGCTGCAACTCCAGGAAAGGATAGACCGCCAGCGCGAAATCGGCGAACGAGGGGGCAGGATGTCCGGCTCCGGCAGGTCCGGCAAGTTCGGAGGGAATTAGTTCGGCGGAGGGTCCAGAGCCTGGGACGGATTCGACGGAGTTTCCGACCGCGGCGGGCAACTCGGAGCCAAGAACCGGTTCGGCGGAGTGACCCGACCCGGAATCGGGGGCAGCAGAGTTCCCAAGGCCGAGGCTGGATTCGGATTCGGCAGAACTTGCGGCCGCCGTGGCCGGAGAAACAAAAACCTCTGCGGGAGAGTGTCCCGCAGAGGAAAAATCGGATGGACGATTCATGAAAGTACGATTTTTGAACCCTTTGCGCGGCGCCGCGGCGGGCGGGTTCGTCTGAGTGGTTCCGGCGGGCGGCGCCGCGCCCGAAAGGCGGGAAAGAGCCGGAACTCAAAAAAAGATAAAGAGTGAAAAGCAGTATATCATCAGAGGTGCCCCTCTGTCATTCTGAGGAGGTCGCAAGACGAACCGACGCTCGCTCCACATGACATTTATTCCTTATTAACTATACATTATTCACAATTTCCTGCAACGCCTTGCGTTGCCATCTGCGGCGGCTCGCATCGGAGATGCGTCCGGCCCAGCCGCCGCAGATGAATATGCCCGGCTGCATCTTACTTTACGGACTATAATTTCCTCCGGCAGGCAAAATTCCATCATTCTCACGAGTATGCCCTCTTCCGTTGCAGCCATTCGCGGGCCCGGCCGGGGCGGTTGCGCCACGGGCGCGAGCCGGACGCCGCGGGAAAACACGCACACGCATGCCCCCAAACTACAAACTCCGGAAGAGGTCCCGGACTTCGCCGAACGAAAAGTCGTTCGGCACCTCCCCGTCGGCCGCGAAAGTATGGAATTCCCACCACACGGGCACGAGGTCGGAAATCGGCTCGGCGGTGCCCTCGGGCTGCGAAACGCGGCGACGATAGACGATAACCGAAGCCGTCAGGCGCCACGCGGCGCCCTCCGTCTCGCCCTCGACCGACCCCGAAAAATAGCTGCGGCCGCCGACGGCTTGCGCGAGAAACGCCGCGACCTGCCGGTAAAGTTCGGATGAAACAGGATACATAACAGAAAACCAACGTTTTTTTGAATAGATGATTTGCGCGAAAGAATAAATTGCTTAACTTTGCAGGACAAAGATATATTCAAAAATTGAATTTTGATACGGTTCAGTACAATTTTTTATTATAATATTTTCCGATAGCACAGCCATGAACGAACGGGTAAAATTGATACGCAAGCAGCTCGGGATGACCCAAGAACAACTTGCACAGCGACTTGGCATCGGCAAGGCAGCCCTTTCGATGATCGAGACGGGCAAGGCGGGGCTTTCGTCGCGCAACCGCAACATATTGGTTCAGGATTTGAACGTCAACCCCGAATGGCTCGAAACCGGCCGCGGCCGGATGTTCAACGCCGAACCCGACCTGACGGCCTACATGCACCGCACCGACAACTCGCTGCCCATGCAGAGCGTGCCGCTCTACTCCATCGAAGGTACGGCGGGGCTGGTGCCGCTTTTCACCGACCGTGCGCAGGCCAAACCCGTCAACTTCATCCACATCCCCAACCTGCCCAAGTGCGACGGCGCCATTTACATCGTGGGCGATTCGATGTACCCGCTGCTCAAAAGCGGCGACATCGTGCTCTACAAACAGCTGTGCGACCTCAACGACATATTCTGGGGCGACATGTACCTGCTGTCCATCGACATGGACGGCGAAGAATACGTGACGGTGAAATACATCCAGAAGTCCGACCGCGAGGGCTATGTCAAGCTCGTGAGCCAGAATCCCCACCACGCCGACAAGGAAGTGGCTGTCGGCCGCATCCGCGCCCTGGCGCTGGTCAAGGCCTCCATCCGCATGAATTCGATGCGGTAGGAGCAGGCCCCCGATTTTCATTTTCGATTTTTTGTGAGTATCTTTGAAATTCGGATAATGTTGCCACGCAAAAAACAACAACTCAATAAACTGATGAAAACCAGCTACGAAATCCGCTACGCCGCGCATCCCGAAGATGCCAGACACTACGACACGGCCCGTCTGCGCCGCGACTTTCTGATTGAAAAGGTCTTTGCGGCCGACGAGGTCAACATGGTCTATTCGATGTATGACCGCATGATTGTCGGCGGCGCGATGCCCGTGAACGAAACGCTCCGGCTCGAAGCCATCGACCCGCTCAAGGCCCCGCACTTTCTGACGCGCCGCGAAATGGGCATCTTCAACGTCGGCGGCAAAGGCCGCGTGAAGTCGGGCGACACGGTGTTCGAGCTCGATTTCAAGGAAGCGCTCTACTTAGGTGCGGGCGACCGCGAGGTGACTTTCGAGAGCGCCGACCCGCAGCACCCGGCCAAGTTCTACTTCAACTCGACGACGGCCCACTGCACCTACCCCGACCGCAAGGTGACCAAGGCCGACGCCGTGGTGGCCCACATGGGTTCGCTCGAAGGCTCCAACGACCGCAACATCAACAAGATGCTGGTCAACCAGGTGCTGCCCACGTGCCAGCTCCAAATGGGCATGACCGAACTGCTGCCGGGCAGCGTCTGGAACACGATGCCGGCCCACGTACACTCGCGCCGCATGGAAGCCTACTTCTACTTCGAGGTGCCCGAGGAACACGCCGTCTGCCACCTGATGGGCGAAGTCGACGAGACGCGCCACATCTGGATGAAGGGCGACCAGGCCGTCCTCTCGCCCGAGTGGTCCATTCACAGCGCCGCCGCCACCCACAACTACACGTTCATCTGGGGCATGGGCGGCGAGAACCTCGACTACGGCGACCAGGATTTCTCGAAGATTACCGACTTGAAATAAACGGCCGCCAGCAAACTTCGCAATGAAAGCAACAAGGCTGTTTTTCTTTCTTCTTCCTTTGTTTTTTTCTTGCAGTCTCTCCGCGCAGAACAAAAATACGATTCGCGTAGGTGCCGGCGTCAATGTTCGCAGCAGTGTCGACAACGACCGGCTTTCGGCCGGGCCGTCGCTGCTGGTGGAATATGGCCGAAGTGTCAACAGCTATTTCGCTGTCGCAGTCGAAATCCACACCGACATGTGCAAAAACGGCACAGCGTCCGATTTATATGGAGCTGGGGTCAGTTTGCGAGGTATGGCCACACCGTTTCCCCAAAAATTCCGATGGGTCAAAGTCGGTGTCGGCACAACGTACGATCGCTGCAAGTATCTGTACGGCGTTCATTTCAAGGACAAGGAAGGGCAATCGGTCTTGAAGCACATGCAGCACTCCGCCGGTTATTGGGGCATCGACTTTCCGATACGCGCCTATTTTATCGACAGCCGGCGGTTCGAGTGCTATGCGTTCTATAACATTAAAACCATGTTTACGGACGGCAGCTATTATTGGAACTACTCCCATGGCGGTCTGGCATTCGGCGTCAGATTCTGAGGCTGCATAATATATGTTTTAACATTCGTTTTCACTTTTAACTTTTCCCTTTATAAAAATGGTAAACTTTTCTTTGGAAGGCAAGGTCGCTCTCGTGACGGGCGCTTCCTACGGCATCGGCTTCGCACTGGCCACGGCATTCGCACGCCAGGGCGCCAAAATCGTCTTCAACGACATCAAGCAGGAGCTGGTCGACAAGGGACTGGCCGCCTACAAGGCCGAGGGCATCGAAGCCCATGGCTACGTCTGCGACGTGACCAGCGAGGAGCAGGTCAACGCGCTGGTGGCTCGGATCGAAAAGGAAGTCGGTGTCATCGACATCCTTGTGAACAACGCCGGCATCATCAAGCGCATCCCGATGCACGAAATGACCGCCGCCGAATTCCGGCAGGTTATCGACATCGACCTCAACGGCCCGTTCATCGTCTCGAAGGCGGTCATTCCCTCGATGATTAAGAAAGGCCGCGGCAAAATCATCAACATCTGCTCGATGATGTCCGAGCTGGGCCGCGAAACCGTGTCGGCCTACGCGGCCGCCAAGGGCGGTCTGAAGATGCTCACGCGCAACATCGCGTCGGAGTACGGCGAGTACAACATCCAGTGCAACGGCATCGGCCCGGGTTACATCGCCACGCCGCAAACCGCGCCCCTGCGCGAGAAGCAGCCCGACGGTTCGCGCCATCCGTTCGACGCGTTCATCGTCGCCAAGACCCCCGCGGCACGCTGGGGCACGCCCGAGGACCTCATGGGCCCCGCCGTGTTCCTCGCTTCCGAAGCCTCGGATTTCGTCAACGGCCACGTGCTCTACGTCGACGGCGGCATCCTCGCCTACATCGGCAAGCAGCCGCAATAAGGGCGTGCCGGAAAATTCACCCAAGAGGTACCCGCTTCGGGCACCTCTTTTTTCATTTCTATCGCAGGACCGTTCTTTTGCCGTTCGGCCACCCCGAAAACAAATATTCCGGCGGATTGTGAACATTCTAACAATAAATTCCTATATTTGTATTAGGCTTATAAAAACTAACCTTCTCATTAAAGACATGGAACAGCATTCTGTGCACGAAATGCACGACGTCGTGATTCGCTTCTCGGGCGATTCGGGCGACGGCATGCAGCTCACGGGCACGCTCTTCTCCGACACCTCGGCGCTGATGGGCAACGGCATCTCGACTTTCCCCGACTACCCCGCCGAAATCCGCGCACCGCAAGGCACCGTCGCGGGCGTCTCGGGTTTTCAGGTCCACTTCGGCAGCCGCCGCGAGTTGAATCCCGGCGACTACTGCGACGTGCTGGTGGCGATGAACCCCGCAGCGCTCAAGGCCAACCGCAAGTGGCTCAAGCCGGGTGCCACGGTCATCCTCGACGGCGATTCGCTCACCGAGGAGCACATCCGCAAGGCCGGGTTCGCCACGCTGGACCCGCTCGCAGAGCTCAAGCTCGACGAGTACAACGTCGTCGTGCCCGGCATCACATCCATGACCCGCGAAGCGCTCAAGGATACCGGGCTCGACAACAAGTCGGTCGTCAAGTGCAAGAACATGTTCGCGCTGGGCATCTGTTTCTGGTTGTTCGACCGTCCGGAGGACCATGCCTATAAGTATTTGGACAGCAAGTTCGCCAAGAAGAATCCCGCCGTGGCCGAGGCCAACAAGCTGGCCATCAAGGCGGGCTACAACTACGCCGCCAACACCCACCAGTTCGCCAACAATTACCGCGTGGCGCCTGCCGACCTCGAAAAGGGCACCTACCGTTCCATCAACGGCAACGTCGCTACGGCGTGGGGCCTTTGCGCCGCCGCCGAGAAAGCCGGGCTGCCGCTCTTCTGCGGTTCCTACCCCATCACTCCCGCCACGGTCATCCTCGAAGAGTTGGCCAAGCGCAAGGACCTGGGCGTCAAGACCGTGCAGGCCGAGGACGAAATCGCAGGCATCTGCACCGCCATCGGTGCCGCGTTCGCCGGCAACTTCGCCGTGACCACCACTTCCGGCCCGGGCCTTTCGCTCAAGAGCGAAGCGCTGGGGCTGGCCGTCATGACCGAGCTGCCGCTCGTCGTGGTCGACGTACAGCGCGGCGGTCCCTCGACGGGTCTGCCCACCAAGACCGAGCAGAGCGACCTCGCGCAGGCGCTCTACGGCCGCAACGGCGAATGCCCCGTCATCGTCGTGGCCGCTTCGTCGCCGAGCGACTGCTTCCACTTCGCGTTCGAGGCGGGCCGGCTGGCCATGGAGCACATGACCCCCGTGGTGCTGCTCTCCGACGGGTTCATCGCCAACGGTTCCGAACCCTGGCGCATCCCGCAGATGAAGGACTACCCCGCCATCTGCCCGCCCATCGTCGACCAGGCGCCCGAGGAGGGTTTCATGCCCTACGTACGCAACGAGAAGCTCGCCCGCGGCTGGGCGTTCCCCGGCAAACCCGGACTGGAACACCGCGTGGGCGGTCTGGAAAAAGACTGCGTCAAAGGGTGCATTTCGCACGACCCGGCCAACCACCAGAAGATGGTTTCGACCCGCGCCGCCAAGGTGGCCAAAGCCGCCGACTACATTCCCCGGCAGCAACTCTGCGGCGACCCGGAGGGCGACCTGCTGGTCGTAGGCTGGGGCGGGACGCGCGGCCACCTGCAGAACGCCGTCGACGAAATGCGCCGCGATGGCCGGCGCGTCTCGCTCTGCCACTTCAACTACATCTGCCCGCTGCCGCACGGCGTCGAGGAGATCTTCGCCAAGTTCCGCCGCATCGTTGTCTGCGAGCTCAACGAGGGGCAGTTCGCCGCCTACCTGCGCCAGCAGTTCCAGCAGTTCAGCTACGAGCAGTTCAACAAGTGCGAGGGGCTGCCGTTCACGGTGGCCGAGCTGAAACAGAAATTTGAATCCTTACTGAACCGATAAGTTATGGCAGACTACAAATACACTCCGGCTGATTTCAAGAGCGACCAGGAGGTGCGCTGGTGCCCCGGCTGCGGCGACCACGCCATTCTCAACGCCGTGCAGCGCGCCCTGCCCGAAGTGGCCGACCGCACCGACACGCCGCACAACCTCTTTACGTTCGTCTCGGGCATCGGTTGTTCGTCGCGCTTCATCTACTACATGAAGACCTTCGGCTTCCACTCCGTCCACGGCCGTGCCAACGCCGTGGCCACGGGCGTCAAGGTCGCCAATCCGCGGCTCAACGTATGGGTGACCACAGGCGACGGCGACTCGCTGGCCATCGGCGGCAACCACTTCATCCACGCCATCCGCCGCAACGTCGATCTGAACGTCATCCTCTTCAACAACGAGATCTACGGCCTGACCAAGGGACAGTACTCGCCCACCTCGAAGCTGGGCAAGATCACCAAGACGTCGCCCTACGGCACCGTCGAGAAGCCTTTCAACCCCGGCGAGCTGGTCATCGGCGCCAAGGGCACCTTCTTCGCCCGCTCGATCGACATGGAGGTGGTCCTTTCGAAAGAGTGCCTCGTCGCCGCCGCGCAGCACCGCGGCATGTCGGTGGTCGAGATGATGCAGAACTGCGTGATCTTCAACGACAAGACCCACGCCGCTTTCGCCGCCGACAAGGCCACGCGCGCCGAGCGCACCATCACGCTGCGCCACGGCGAGAAGATGCTCTTCGGCGCCAACCGCGACAAGGGCCTCGTCTTCGAGAACATGAAGCTCAAGGTGGTGACCGTAGGCCAGGAGGGCTACACGCTCGACGACGTGCTCACGCACGACGCCCACGAGCGCGACACGACGCTCCACTCGATGCTCGCCGCCATGAAGTACCCCGACTACCCCGTGGCGCTGGGCGTCATCCGCGCCGTGGAGGACGATGCGGTCTACGACCGCGCCGTCGAGCAGCAGGTCGAGGAGGTCAAGGCCTCGAGCAAGATCCGCTGCGTCGACGATCTGCTCCGTTCGGGTGCCACCTGGGAGGTAGAATAACGCCCCCGAGCACCGCACAGACGAAGGCCGCCCGACATCCGTCGGGCGGTCTTGTTTTATCGAGGGACCTGCAGCCAACAAAGGGAACCTCTCTGCTGACTCACGGCCAGAGGCCGGCAGCCCGTAGCCGCCCCGAGCGAAAATCTGCAAAAGCGACTAATAAATCCCGGCTCTTAGCCGGGCGCTGGCTGCGACCCGAGCACCTCGATCACGCAGCCCGCTCTCACCCGGAAACCCCATGCCATGCCTGCCGCGCGCCCTTTTTTCTCGTCGCAGCGCGTTTTTCGATCATTTTTTTGCGTCCGACGCTTGGATATTCGAAAATTAGACTTATCTTTGCACTCGCAACGGGGGATTAGCTCAGCTGGCTAGAGCGCTTGCATGGCATGCAAGAGGTCACGAGTTCGAATCTCGTATTCTCCACATCTCGAAGATTGCGACGGCAGAACATACGTTCTGCCGTTTTTTGTCGGCCCTTCTCCGGGAAAATAGTTTTCCCGTCCTTGTGCCGCCAAAAACATCGCTGCGCTTATCGCAATCTTTTCCACCTCACAAACGCCATTCTCACAAAAGCAAGAGTTGCGGGGCGAAAATAGATTGATTTTCATAGGCCGCCCCGCGAGTGCTGCGCACTTCGATTCCGATATTCTCCACAAAAAAAGCAATCGGAAAAACCGATTGCTTTTTTATTTCACCTATGCCCTCCTTTTACAGCTTCCGCACCTCGGAGATACCCATAACCTTGTAAGACGCGGCCAATTCCTCGTCGCGGTTGGAGATAACCAGCAATTTGTCGCCCAGCAGCAACCCGGTGTTGCCCTTGGGCACAAAGTAGTCGCCGTCGCGGCAGACCATCATGACCAGCGTGTTTTCGGGCAGTTCTATCTCCCGCAGCAACTGCCCGCGTTCGAGCATGCGTTCGTTGACCTCCACTTCCGTCAGCACCGACTTCATGTCCTCGTGCATGTTGACGTTGAATGCCGATTCGCGTTCCTCGTACGAAAGTCCCAGCAGGTTGGCCATCACGCTCACCGTCGTGCCCTGCACCACCAGCGAAATGATCGTCGAAAGGAAGACTACGTTGAACAGCAGGCCGGCATGCGGCACGTCGGCAATCAGCGGATAGAGCGCAAACAGAATCGGCACCGCACCGCGCAGTCCCACCCACGAAACGTAAAGCCGCGCCTTGGTCGTGAATTTGCGGAACGGCGCCAGGCAAAGGAATACCGACGCCGGGCGTGCCACCGCAATCATGAAGACACCCACCAGCAGTCCCAGCAGCAGCACTTCGGGTTGAAGCAGTTCGTCGCTGTTCACGAACAGACCCAGCATCAGGAACATCATGATTTGCATCAGCCACGTGAATCCGTCGAAGAAGATAGTCATGGGCTGTTTCTGCGCCAGTTTGCGGTTTCCGACCACCAGTCCCGCCAGATAGACGGCCAGATAGCCGTTGCCGCGAATCAGGTCGGTAAAGGCGAACGCAAAGAAGATGAAAGCCAGCAGCAGCACCGAGTAGAGCGAGCGATTGGCCAGATTGATGCGGTTGATGATCCACACCGCCGCACGGCCGATCAGATAGCCCGACAGAGCACCGACCACCATCTGCACGACGAACAGCACCAGGTTCGTCCCGAAGCACATTTCGCCCTGCGAGCGCGAGAGCACCCCCACCAGCAGCACCGTCAGCATGTAGGCCATCGGGTCGTTCGAGCCGCTCTCGAGTTCGAGCAGCGGGCGCAGGTTCTGCCGCAGGCCCTGTTTCTTGCTTCGCAGAATCGAGAACACCGACGCCGAGTCGGTCGACGACATGGTCGACGCCAGCAGCAGGGCCGCCGTGAACGAGATTTCGGTACCCACCACAGGCGCCACAAGCCACACGAACGTGCCCAATATCAGCGCCGTTATGACCACGCCCCCCGTCGCCAGCACCACGCCCGGGCCGATGATGGGCCGAATCTGCGAGAATTTCGTGTCCATACCGCCCGTAAAGAGGATGATGCAGAGCGACACCATTCCCACGAACTGGGTCACTTCGACCGAGCGGTACGAAATGAAGTCCAGCCCGAAAAGCATGCCCACGCCCAGGAAAAGCAGCAGGGCGGGCGCACCGAAACGATAGGCCGCCTTTCCGGCAAGCACCGCCACGAACAGCAGCAGCGCACCGACCAGCACAATATGTTCACTTGTAAAGTCGATCATCTTACTGCGGTATGAATATGTAGGTAATGGTCCCCTGCTGCCGCGCCGGGGCCGACTGGTCGATGTTGAACAGCGACGCCCGGGCCGCCCGCAGGGCCGTTTCGCGCATGCACGCGTCGCCGCCGTATTCCACATGGGCGGCGGTCACTTCGCCCGAGCGGTTCACCGTCACGCTCACTTCCACTTCGCCGCCGCCCTCGCATTGGTAGGCCGGCACCACCAGCCGCCGCGACGTCCGCACGGGGTTCGTCAGCGAGAACGACACCGTCACGCGGCCTTTCATCTTGCGGTCCTGCCGTTCGGTCCCCTCCTCCGAGCCCGTCCGTTGGCGGATGGCCTGTTCTTCGGCCAACCCCTGCTCGTAGGCTTCGCGGTTGGCGCGCATCCGTTCGGCCGCTTCCGAAGCCGCATCGTTCAGCGCCGCGGCATTGGTCCCGCGGTCGTCGCGGAGTTCTTCGTTCAGTGCATTTTCGTTCGACGCCGCATTGCGGACGCTCTTCCAGTCGACAGGGTCCCGTTCCTGCCGGCGGCGCACTTCCTCTTCCAGCCGGGCGCGTTCGCTTTCCAGCTCGGCCAGCGTCTGTATGTCGATGTACATCCCCTGCGTCGAGGCCCGGCGGCCGACCGCTATCTTCGACGATACGAATACGATCATCAGCACCAGATAGGCTATCAGCGTCACGCAGAGCCCTATCCGGTGGTTGTAGGCCCAGGCCCCGGCGTCTTCGTGCCGATTGTCGAACGGCAGCTTCAGGCGCGGCCGTCCGGCAGGGCGGGGTCTGTTGTCGGAAGGTGTCTCTGTCATGTCAGGCGGTCGGAATTTCGGACAAAAATAGTTTTTTTTAGCGATTTTTTATATCTTTGGGCACAAAATATTCAGAAACCAACGCTTATGTCAACCAAACAGCAAACGCTCAAGGCGCCCATTTGCTTTTCGGGCAAAGGGCTGCACACGGGCGTCGAAGTAACCATGACCGTCCGCCCGGCCGACGCCGATTCGGGTATCGCTTTCCGTCGCGTCGACCTCGAGGGACAGCCCATAATTCCCGCTTTGTGCGATAACGTGACCGACACTTCGCGCGGCACCACCATCGAGGCCGGCGGCAACCGCGTCAGCACCATCGAACACATCATGTCGGCGCTCTGGACGCTCGGCGTGGACAATGCACTGATCGACATCGACGGTCCCGAAGCCCCCATCATGGACGGTTCGGCCCGCGAGTACGCCGAAGCCATCGTCCGCACGGGCGTCGTCGAGCAGGAGGCCGAGCGCACCTATTACCACGTCACCGAGAAGATGGTCTACACCATCCCCGAAAAGGGCGTGGCCATCATCCTCTACCCCGACGACGAGTTTTCCGTTTCGCTGCACGTCGATTACAATTCCAAGGTCATCGGCAACCAGTATGCCACCTTCGAGCCCGGCGACGACTACGCATCGAAAATCGCGCCGTGCCGCACGTTCGTCTTCCTCCACGAGCTGGAGCCCCTCATCAAGGCCAACCTCATCAAGGGCGGCGACATGGACAACGCCATCGTCGTGGTCGAGAATCCCGTGCCCGAGGAGGAGCAGGAGAACCTCAAGAAGATTTTCAACAAGTCGGGCATCGAAATCAAGCCCGGTTACCTCAATAACCTGGAGTTGCGCTGCAACAACGAGCTCGCACGGCACAAGCTGCTCGACCTCCTGGGCGATTTCGCGCTCCTCGGCGTGCGTATCAAGGGCCGTGTGTGGGCTACCCGCCCCGGCCACTTCGCCAATACGGAGTTCATGAAGCAGCTCAAGCGCTCCATCCGCAAGGCCGGCGAGAAACCCCGCTACACCTACGACTGCCGCAAACCTGCGCTCTACGACATCAACGCCATCCGCAAGATGCTGCCCCACCGTCCGCCGTTCCTGCTGGTCGACCGGATTTTCCATTGCGACGCTTCGTCGGTGGCCGGCATCAAGAACGTCACCATGAACGAGCCGTTCTTCGTGGGCCACTTCCCCGAGGAGCCCGTCATGCCGGGCGTGCTGATTGTCGAGGCCATGGCCCAGTGCTCCGGCATCATGGTGCTCAACACCGTGCCCGACCCCGAGAACTACTCCACTTACTTCATGAAGATCGACGGCGTGAAGTTCAAACGCAAGGTCGTTCCGGGCGACACGCTCCAGTTTGAAATCCACCTCCTGGAACCCATCCGCCGCGGCGTTGCGCTGGTCGAGGCCAAAGCGTTCGTCGGCGAGACACTCGCCTGCGAGGCCGTGTTGATGGCGCAGGTCGTCAAAAACCGCCAGTAAGATGATCAGTCCGCTTGCTTACGTTCACCCCGACGCCAAGTTGGGGGCCAACGTCACGGTCGAGCCTTTCGCCTGCATCGCGGGCGACGTGGTCATCGGCGACGATTGCTGGATAGGTCCCGGGGCCGTCATCCACGACGGGGCCCGCATCGGCAGGAAGTGTAAGATCCACACCGCGGCTTCGGTGTCGTGCCTGCCGCAGGACCTCAAGTTCGACGGCGAGGTGACCACCTGCCAGATCGGCGACTGCAACGACATCCGCGAGTACGTCACCATCAGCCGCGGCACCAAGTCCACGGGCACGACCATCGTCGGCGACGGCAATCTGTTGATGGCCTACGTCCACGTCGGCCACGATTGCGTCGTCGGCAGCCATTGCGTCATCGCCAACCGTGTTTCGCTCGCTGGCGAGGTCCATGTCGACGACTGGGTCGTCATCGGCGGCCACGCGGCCATCCACCAGTGGACCCGCATCGGCGCGCACGCCATGATTCAGGGCGGCGCCCTCCTCGGGCAGGACCTGCCGCCCTTCGTCATCGTCCGCAACGATACGCTCCGCTTCGCCGGAATCAACAAAATCGGGCTTTCGCGCCGCGGCTTCACGCCCGAGCGCATCGCCGAAATCCACGAAGCCTGCCGCATCCTGTTCCAGAGCGGTCTGAACTATCTGAACGGGTGCAGCGAGGTCGAGCGTTCGGTGCCCCAGAGCCCCGAGCGCGATTATCTCGTGGAGTTCATCCGCTCGTCGAAGCGCGGCATCATCAAGCCCTACGCTTCCGGCCACCGCGAAGCGTAAAAAAATCCCTATATAATATTGGTATATCGGATTTTTTTCGTACATTTGTCGTGTCGAAAGACAGGACGCACGCAATAAGGGGACGCAAAGTCCCCTTATTTCATAGTTGTACACAAGTTGACTTACGTTTTTCAGCCATGATCGACCCTAAAAAAATCATCGCCGCCGCCGAGCGCAGGCTCGCAGGTTCCGACATGTTCGTGGTGGGCTGCAATTGTTCGCCGGGCAATGAAATCGAGCTCTTGATCGACAGCGATTCGTCGGTTTCCATCGACGCCTGCGTCGAGTTGAGCCGCGCCGTCGAGGCGGAGTTCGACCGCGATGCCGAGGATTTTTCGCTCACCGTCGCTTCGGCCGGCATCGGTTCCGAACTCCGGTGCCTGAGGCAGTACCGCAAGCTCGTCGGCAGGCCCGTCGAGGTGCTGCTCGCCAGCGGCGTGAAGATTACGGCCCGGCTCGACGAGGTCGACGATGAGAGCCTCACCCTCTCCTACGAGGAGAAGCAGGCCGTCGAGGGCAAGAAGCGCAAGCAGCTGGTCCGCGTCACGCGTCGGTATCCTTTCGCCGAGGTCAAGTCCACCCGCGAATATCTGGACTTCAAATAAAATAGAAAGCGAAACGTGAAAAGCGCCTTGATTAAGACGAACCGAAATTTCCGCATCGAACATTTCACCCTTCACTTTTAACTTTTCACCTTTCACCTCGAATGAATCATCCGCAATTCAAAAAAATACAAAACAAACAATAACCCCATGGACAATCTCAATCTTATCAGCAACTTCGCCGAGTTCAAGGAGTTGAAGAACATCGACAAGCCCACCATGATCGGCGTGTTGGAGGACGTCTTCCGCCACGCCCTGCAAAAGCAGTACGAGAGCGACGAGAATTTCGACGTCATCATCAACCCCGAGAAGGGCGACCTCGAAATCTGGCGCAACCGCACGGTCGTCGAGGACGGAGCCGTCGAGAATCCCAATACGCAGATCGCCGTTTCGGAGGTCAAGGCCATCGACTCCACCTACGAAGTCGGCGACGAGTATGCCGATGAAATCAAGCTCGCGTCGTTCGGGCGCCGTACCGTCCTGTCGCTCCGGCAGAACCTCGCTTCGCGCATCCTCGACCTCGAAAAGGCCAACCTCTACGAGAAGTATTCCGAGAAAGTCGGCGAAATCATCACCGGCGAGGTTTACCAGGTCTGGAAAAAGGAGGTGCTGATTCTCGACGACGACGAGAACGAGCTGATTCTCCCCAAAAGCGAGCAGATTCCCAACGATTTCTATCGCAAGGGCGACACCATCAAAGCCATCGTCAAGTCGGTCGAGATGAACAACAACCAGCCCCGCATCATCCTCTCGCGCACGGCCAGCCAGTTCCTCGAACGTCTGTTCGAGCAGGAGGTTCCCGAGATTTCCGACGGTCTGATCACCATCAAGAAAATCGTCCGCATCCCCGGCGAGCGGGCCAAGGTCGCGGTCGAATCCTACGACGACCGCATCGACCCCGTCGGTGCATGCGTCGGCATGAAGGGTTCGCGCATCTATTCCATCGTCAAGGAGCTGCGCAACGAGAACATCGACGTCGTCAACTTCACGGCCAACACGCAGCTGATGATTCAGCGTGCGCTGAACCCCGCCAAGATTTCGTCCATCGTCCTCGACGAGGAGAAGCAGACCGCCGCCGTCTACCTCAAGCCCGACCAGGTGTCGCTGGCCATCGGCAAGGGGGGTCTGAACATCCGCCTTTCCAAGATGCTCACCGGTTACGACATCGACGTCTACCGCGAGGTCGAGGAGGAGGATGTCGCCCTCACGGAGTTCGCCGACGAAATCGAACCTTGGATCATCGAGGCCCTCAAGAACGTCGGGTGCGACACCGCCAAGAGCGTGCTGGAGCTTCCCGTCGAGGAAATCGCCGCCCGCGCCGACCTCGAATTGGAGCAGGCACAGAAGGTCGCCGAGATTCTGAAGGCCGAATTTGAATAGCATTTACACGCAAAGAAAGGAGAACACACAATATGGGGAATGAAAGAAAATTAAGGCTCATTCAGGTGGCCAAGGAGTTCAACGTGGGTATCAACACCATCACCGACTTCTTGCACAAGAAGGGCATCAAGAGCGACGGTTCGCCCAACACGCAGGTCGACGCCGACACCTATGCGATCCTCGAAAAGGAGTTCGGCGCCAACCGTGCCGCGTCGGGTGCCCGCGATTCGATCCGCGAGCGGATTTCGCTGAAGCAGACCACCGTTACCATCGAGGGCGGCAAGAAGCCGCAGGAGGAAGAGAAAGAGGTCGTCATCAAGAGCAACGTCATCAACGTGCGCGACGAAATCCAGCAGCCCAAGTTCCTGGGTAAAATCGACCTCGACCCCAAGCCCAAGGCTGCAAAGACGGCCGCGAAGCCCGTCGTAAAGGCGGAGCCCGCCAAGACCGAGGCGCCCAAGGTCGCCGAGACCCCGAAGCCCGAGCCCAAGGCGGTTCCCGAAACCGTCGTGGCCAAGCCCGTTGAAACGCCTGCCGCGAAGCCGGTTGAAAAGCCCGTCGAGAAGCCCGCCGAAAAGAGCGAGCCCGCCAAGGCCGAGGAGCCCAAGCCCGAAGCGCCCAAGGACAACATCTTCCGTCCCGAAACCGTGACCCTCACCGGGCCGCAGGTCCTCGGTACGATGGACGTTTCCGGATTCGTTCCGGGCGGCAAGCACAAGCGCAAGCGTCTTTCCAAGGAGAAAGTCGACGTCACCAAGGCACAGCGCGGCGGCGGTCAGAGCGGCGCCGGCACTCCCGGCAGCCAGCGGCCGGGCGGCCAGGGCGGTCCCAACCGCGGCGGCGCCCAGGGCGGCAAGCCCGCACCCAACCAACCCCGTCCGGGCGAGGGGCGGCGTAACCGCAAGAAGAACAGCCAGGCCGTCGTTCGTCCCGAGGTCAGCGACGAGGAGGTATCGAAGCAGATCAAGGACACCCTGGCCCGGCTCACGGCCAAGGGTGCCAAGAATACGGGTGCCAAGCACCGCCGCGACAAGCGCGAAGCGGCCGCCGAGCGGATGAACGAGCAGATGGAGCGTTCCGTGCAGGAGCGTTCGACGCTCAAGGTCACCGAGTTCGTCACCGTCAGCGAGCTGGCTACTATGATGGACGTCGCGCCCACAGAGGTTATCACAGCCTGCATGAACCTCGGTCTGATGGTTTCCATCAACCAGCGGCTCGACGCCGAAGCGTTGGCCGTCGTCGCCGAGGAATTCGGGTTCAAGGTCGAGTTCGTCTCGGTCGAAATCCAGGAGGCCATCGCCGAGGAGGACGCCGACAGCGAGGAGAACCTCGTGCCGCGTCCGCCCATCGTCACCGTCATGGGCCACGTCGACCACGGTAAGACGTCGCTTTTGGACAACATCCGCAAAACCAACGTCATCGAGGGCGAAGCCGGAGGTATCACCCAGCACATCGGTGCTTACAGCGTCGAGCTCAACGGTCAGAAAATCACGTTCCTCGACACTCCGGGCCACGAAGCGTTCACCGCCATGCGTGCCCGCGGCGCCAAGATCACCGACGTCGCCATCATCATCGTCGCGGCCGACGACAGCGTCATGCCGCAGACGGTCGAAGCCATCAACCACGCGCAGGCCGCAGGCGTTCCCATGGTCTTTGCTATCAACAAGATAGATAAACCCAACGCCAACGCCGACCACATCAAGGAGCAGCTGTCGCAGATGAATTACCTCGTCGAGTCGTGGGGCGGCAAGTACCAGGACCAGGAGATTTCGGCCAAAAAGGGTCTCAACCTCGACAAGCTCCTCGAAAAGGTGCTCTTAGAAGCCGAGATGCTCGACCTCAAGGCCAACCCCGACAAGAAAGCCGTCGGCACGGTCATCGAGTCGACGCTCGACAAGGGGCGCGGCTACGTCTCCACCATCCTCGTCCAAAGCGGTACGCTCCGCATCGGCGACGTCGTGCTCTCGGGTACCTACACCGGGCGCGTCAAGGCCATGTTCAACGAGGACGGCAAGAAAGTCACCGTCGCCGGGCCCTCCACGCCCGTGCAGGTGCTGGGTCTCAACGGCGCTCCGCAGGCGGGCGATACGTTCAACGTCATGGACGACGACCGTTCGGCGCGCGAAATCGCCAACAAGCGCGAGCAGTTGCAGCGCATGCAGGGCATCATGACCCAGAAGCACGTCACACTCGACGAAATCGGCCGCCGCATCGCCATCGGTTCGTTCAAGGAACTGAACATCATCGTCAAGGGCGATGTCGACGGTTCGGTCGAAGCCATGTCCGGGTCGCTCATCAAGCTCTCCAAGGAGACGGTGCAGGTCAATGTCATCCACGCCGCCGTGGGTCAGATTTCCGAATCCGACGTCCTGCTCGCCGCCGCATCCAACGCCATCATCGTCGGGTTCCAGGTGCGTCCTTCGGCCGCCGCACGGCGCGTCGCCGAGAAGGAGGAGATCGAAATCCGCCTTTACTCCATCATCTACGACGCCGTCAACGACATCAAGGACGCTATCGAGGGTATGCTCGAGCCCGTCATGAAGGAAGAAATCGTCGCTTCGGTCGAGGTCCTGGAGATTTTCAAGATTTCCAAGGTCGGCACCGTCGCCGGGTGTATGGTCCGCGAGGGCAAGCTCCAGCGGTCCACGCCCATCCGCGTCATCCGCGACGGTATCGTCATCTACACCGGCAAGCTCGGGTCGCTCAAGCGGTTCAAGGACGATGTCAAGGAGGTCGCTGTCGGTCAGGACTGCGGTCTGAACATCGAGTCGTTCAACGACATCCGCATCGGCGACATCGTCGAGGGTTACGAGCAGGTCGAAGTCAAACGTAAATAGTATCATCCAACCCGCATAAAAGCATGAAGAACCCCATCCATTTCATCACCCCCGAAGAGGCGGTCAAAGTGATCAAATCGGGCGACCACGTCCATCTGAGTTCCGTGGCTTCGGCTCCGCAGTGCCTTATCAACGCCATGTGCGCGCGCGGCGAGGCCGGTGAGTTGAAGGACGTCCACGTCCACCATCTCCACACCGAGGGTCCGGCGCCCTACGCCGATCCCAAGTTCACGGGCATCTTCCAGCTCGATTCGTTCTTCGTCGGCGCCAACGTGCGCAAGGTCACCCAGAGCGGCGACGCCGACTACATCCCCATCTTCCTCAGCGAGACGCAGAAGCTCTACCGCTGCGGCGCCGTGCCGTGCAACGTGGCGATGATCCAGGTTTGTCCGCCCGACAAGCACGGGTACGTTTCGCTCGGCACGTCGGTCGACGCCACGTTGGCCGCCGTCGAGTGCGCCGACCACGTCATCGCCGTCATCAACAAGAACGTGCCGCGTGCGTTCGGCCAGGCCATGATTCCCATCTCCAAAATCGACATGTTCGTCCAGGACGACACGCCGCTTATCGAGGCCAAGTTCTCCGAACCCAACGAGGTGGAGACCGCCATCGGCAAGCACTGCGCCGCGCTCATCGAGGACGGCGCCACGCTCCAGATGGGCATCGGGGCCATCCCCAACGCCGTGTTGAGCCAGTTGGGCGGCCATAAGAACCTCGGTATCCACACCGAAATGTTCGCCGACGGCGTTTTGCCGCTCGTCGAGAAAGGCGTCGTCAACGGCGAGGCCAAGAAGACCGACCCCGGCAAGATGGTTTCCACGTTCCTCATGGGTTCCAAAGCCGTCTACGATTTCATCGACGACAACCCCGGCGTGTTGATGATGGACGTAGGTTATACCAACGACCCCTACGTCATTTCGCAGAACGACCGTTTCGTCGCCATCAATTCGGCTTTGCAGATCGACCTCACCGGGCAGGTTTGCGCCGATTCGCTCGGCACCAAGTTCTGGTCGGGCGTCGGCGGTCAGATCGACTTCGTCTACGGCGCTTCCCTCTCCAAGGGCGGCAAGGCCATCATCGCCATGCCGTCGATTACCAACAAGGGCGTTTCCAAGATTTGCCCCACTTTGTTGGACGGTGCCGGCGTGGTCACTACGCGCAACCACATCCACTGGTTCGTCACCGAGTTCGGCGCCGTCGACCTCTACGGCAAGACCATGCAGGAGCGCGCACGCCTGTTGATTTCCATCGCCCACCCCTCCGCCCAGGAGGAGCTCGACCGCGCCGCTTTCGAGCGTTGGGGGTCGCACCACCACTACATCAAGGGTTACATGTCCAAGTAGTTCCGGGCCATAAATTCTTTGTTCACAAGGAGCAGCCGTTTTCTCGGTTGCTCCTTGTTTTTTGTTTCATTTTTTTCAGCGCCTGCCCCGCCGTCCTGCCCCGCCCTTTCCCGCAGAACTCTGCAACGCCCTGCGTTGCCACCTGCGGCGGCCCGCATCGTAGATGCGTCGCTCCCAGCCGCCGCAGATGAATACACTATCGCTAACTATTTCTTAATTTGTGCGGTCCGTTAGCCTTTCCGCACTTCGCCCCTGCGTTCTTTTACCAGCCCCCCTCTGTCATTCTGAGGAGCCACAGCGACGAAGAATCTACATTCAAGCCCTGCTTATTATTCTGAGCGCAGTAAAGAATCTTTCCGCCCCTCCGCAAAGCCCCCAATTATTCCCTATTCATTATCAATTATTCATTACCTTTGTCCCGCCAATGTGTTTGCTATGAATCCCAAAGCCCAAGGTTATTTCATCGGCGCCCTCGCCGCCGTCACTTACGGGACCAATCCGCTCTTCGCCCTGCCGCTTTACAGCGCCGGTATGGACCCCGATTCGGTGCTGTTCTTCCGTTACCTTTTCGCCATTCCCATCCTCGGCGCCATGATTCGGTTGCGCGGCCGGAGTTTCAGGGTCCGGCGGGCCGAGGTCCCCTTGCTCGCGGGTATGGGTATCCTCGTCGCCCTCTCGTCGTTGGCGCTCTTTCTGAGTTACAATTACATGGACGCAGGGATCGCATCTACCCTGCTTTTCGTCTATCCCATCCTCGTGGCTTTGATTATGGCGTTCGGGTTCCACGAAAAATTATCGTGGACCACTTCCTTGTGCATTCTGTTTGCCATGGGCGGCATCGGGTTGCTTTACAGGGCCGGCGACGGTTCCACCCTCAGTCTCACCGGGACTTTGCTCGTCTTCGTCTCGGCGCTTTCCTATGCCATCTACATCGTCGCCGTCCGGCAGTCCCGGCTCAAGGACGTTCCCACGCTCGCCGTCACTTTCTACGTCCTGCTCTTCGGATTGATGCTCTTTCTCTTCCGCGTCGATTTCGGCCGTTCGCTCCTCTTGCCCGGAGCTTGGTACTTGTGGGGCAACCTCTTGGCGCTCGCCGTCTTCCCCACCGCCGTTTCATTCCTCTGCACCACGCGCGCCATCGGGCTCATCGGGTCCACCCCTACCGCCATCCTCGGAGCCCTCGAGCCCGTCACGGCCGTTTGTTTCGGCGTCCTCGTCTTCGGCGAAACGCTCACGGTCCGCATCGTCTGCGGCATCGCCTTGATTATCCTCGCCGTCACGTTCATCATCGCCGGCAGCAATATCGGCGTTTACCTCACCCATTTCCGCAAGCTCTTTCCCCGGTTGCGGCGGGTCCGCTCCGGCCTTTAGATTTCGGTGCGTCTTCTCCTTTCGCGTCTTCCCGCTCGTCTGTTTGGCGTATCTTTCCACCCTTATCTGTTAATAAAATAACACTTTACGTTCTTTTCACCGTTATTTTGGTCTGAAATTTGCGGGGGGGGGATTTTTTGTATCTTTGCACTGCCGGGCT
>NZ_CASQFS010000009.1:0-95545 GCF_949428155.1 Alistipes sp. UBA6068
ATGACGATCATCGGGTAGTGGCAGGCCTCGCCGATGCCGAATGCGAGGTGGCCGGCACTGCGGCCCATGGCGGCCAGCACGAACCAGTTGCCGCTGGTGCGGGCGTCTACGTAGACCGCGCGGGCGATGACGGCGCCTTTGTCCTTGGCCGATTCGTAGCCGAACGTCGGCGTGCCCTTCGGAAGCGGCAGGTCGTTGTCGATGGTCTTCGGCACGTGGATGTTGGCGATGGGGTATTTCTTGCTCTCGAGGAACTTGGCGATGCGGTTGGCCGTCGAAGCGGTGTCGTCGCCGCCGACCGTGACGAGCAGCTTGATGTTGTTGTCGGTGAAGAACTTGAGGTTGAAATTGTTCTCGAAATCCGAATCCTTGGGCTTGAAACGGCTCATCTGGAGGAACGAACCGCCCTGGTTGAAAATGCTGTCGGCCATGCGGTAGTCGATGTCGACGGTCCGGGGTTCGGGGATGAAGAGCCCCGTGTAACCCTCGTGCAGGCCGATTACGCGATAACCGTGGTGCAGGAACGTCTTGGCGACGCTGCCCACCACCGTGTTCATGCCGGGGGCCGGACCGCCCCCGGTCAGAATAGCAATAGCTTCTTTCATAGGAGTATTGGAGTGAGTTGTTTTTTCGGAAGCCAAAATTACGCCTTTTTTTTCAAACCGACAAGAAAACCGGGCGCGATTCGCGGGGATGCCGCGCGGGAAAAAAGAAGAGCGGTTTCCACTGCTGAAAACCGCTCCGACGGGAATTGGGTAATTTATCGTTTACTCAACCACCTTCACGTCGATGGCCTGCTCGCCCTTGGCGCCGTTGCCGACCTCGAATTCGACGTGCTGACCTTCGTTGAGCGACTTGAAACCATCCGTTAAGATGCCCGAGAAGTGAACGAAAATCTCCTTGCCGTTCTCTCCAGTAATGAATCCGTAGCCTTTCTTGCTATCGAACCATTTTACCTGACCTTTCATAAAAAAGCGATTAAAGTGTGAATTGTGTTCCGCAAAGTAACGCAAAAAAGGTCGTTTTTCAAAACTTATCCGCTTATTTTTTCGTCTTTGCGGGATTTTTCGTATCTTAGCCATTGCTGAGATACTCCTGCTCGGCAAAATGCAAACAAGTTTGCTTTTGCCCTCACTTATTCGTATCTTCGGCAAGAGAATCGCATACTAATTCGGGCGATATGGGTAGAAAATTCAAACTTGCATTGGCGGCGCTGCTCGGCTTTTCGGCCGCCTGCTCTTCGGCGAAACACTCCGCGGGCCGCAGTTCCGGGCCGCAGGAAGCCATCGGTGTGGAGATGCGTTCGGACACGACGCATTATCGGATTGTCGTGATGTACGGCGTACGGCCGCCCCGCGGGACGGTGATGGAGACGCTGCCCGATTCGGTGACAGCGCCGACAGGGATCCCCGCACCGCAGGCTCCGCAGGAGGAGAAGCAGGCCGAATAGTCATGGCCGGACGACGGTTGGGGCTCCGCAAGCGGCTGGCCCTCAACATATTTTCCGACCTTTACCGCTCGACGGTCGCCGAGCATCGGCTCGATACGCTCTTTTGGGAATGCACGCTGCGGTGCAATCTGTCGTGCCGTCATTGCGGCAGCGACTGCCGGGTGGACCCCGGGGTGAAAGACATGCCCGTGGCCGATTTCCTGCGGGTGCTCGATGAAGAGGTGACGCCGCATGCCGACCCCTCGTCGGTGCTGATTATCTTCTCCGGGGGCGAGGTGCTGGTGCGCGACGACCTGGAATTCGCGGGCCGCGAAGTTGCACGCCGGGGCTATCCGTGGGGGATGGTCACCAACGGCATGGCGCTGACCGAACAGCGCCTGCGCGGGCTGGTCGACGCGGGACTGCGGAGCATTTCGGTCAGTCTGGACGGCTTCGAGCGCGAACACAACTATATCCGCAGCAATCCGCTGAGCTACTCCAAAGCACTCGATGCGGTGCGGCTTTTGGTCCGCGAACCGGGCCTGGCGTTCGACGTGGTGACCTGCGTGACGGGAGCCATGGTTCCGCAGCTGGAGGCTTTCCGCGACATGCTGATTGCCGAGGGCGTGCGGTCGTGGCGGCTGTTCTCGATTTTCCCGATGGGGCGCGCCAAGGACGACCCGACGCTGCGGCTGTCCGACGCCCAGTTCCGCCGGATGCTGGAATTCATCCGTCAGACACGGAAAGAGGGCCGCATCGAGGTCAGCTATGCCTGCGAGGGATTTTTGGGCGGCTACGAAACCGAGGTCCGCGACCACTTCTACCAATGTGCCGCCGGGGTTTCGGTGGCTTCCATCCGGGTCGACGGGTCGATTTCGGGCTGCACCTCCATCCGGGCCAACTTCCACCAAGGCAATATTTACCGCGACAAATTCTGGGACGTGTGGCAGAACCGCTTCGAGCCGTTCCGCAAACGCGACTGGGCGAAGCGCGGCGAATGCGCCGACTGCAAAATGTTCCGCTATTGCCTCGGCGGCGGGATGCACCTGCACGACGACAACGGCGATCTGCTGTATTGTCACTACAAACGGCTGTGATTATGATGTTTTGGGGAGCTATTTTTCTGACCCTTTTCTTGCTGGGTTGTGCGCTTGAGGCTTGGCTTCACAAAATCAGGCGGCGTTGGTAAACCTGCGCGGCAGTGATGCAGTGGGGTTGTTAAAACGTTTTAGCATGAGCTTTTTGGCGGTCGAGTATCTTTCGGTCGGCATGTTTTCGAGGGGCGATGTCGTTTTTTTGCGAATAATTTGGTTGTTTCGATTTTTCGGCGTATCTTTGTGCGCTCTTACAAGGATAGGAGTTTTGTTCGGGGTGTAGCGCAGTCCGGTTAGCGCGCCAGCTTCGGGAGTTGGAGGTCGCTGGTTCGAATCCAGTCTCCCCGACAAATAGGACAGACTGCCTTTCGGCGGTCTGTTTTCGTATGAGCGAACGGGGTGTAGCGCAGTCCGGTTAGCGCACCTGCTTTGGGAGCAGGGGGTCGCTGGTTCGAATCCAGTCTCCCCGACAGGCCACGCGGCAGAAACCTTTGCTGAAAAGCAAAGGTTTTTTTGTTGCGCCGATATTTGCTTGCGGATATGAGCCGTGTTTGCGTGGAGGGCTCTGCAAATCAATCGCAGAGGGCTATTTCTGAAACTTCAAAGTGGATTTACGGATAGGGCGGAGGAGCCACAGGGGGAGGAGCTTGCAGACGGGAATTGCGATGCGGTTCCACCAATCGGGGACGCAGGTGCGGCGCCCGCGCCACAAGGCGTGCAACCCGCGGCGGGCGCACCTGTCGGCCGAAATCAAGGCCCCGAGCCGCATGCCGATTCGCTGCCAGCGGGGCGGCAGGCCGTAGAGGTCGGTGGCGACGCCTGCCGGACAAACCGCCGTGACGCGGATTCGGTGCTCGTGCATCTCCTTGGCGAAGCAGACCGTGAACTGCCGCAGGTAGGCTTTCGAGGCGCTGTACAGCGCCAGCCCCGGAAAAGGCATCCACTGCGAGTAGGAGGACATGTTCAGGATGCGGCCCTGCACGCCGCGGCGAATCATGTCGGCGGCGAACAGGCGGCAGAGTTTGGTGTTGGTCAGGTCGTGCAGCAGAACCATCCGTTCGATTCGTTCGACGGGCGTTGCGAGGATGTCGCAGTAGGAGAACATGCCTGCGTTGTTTATCACCACGTCCGGCTCGATTCCCGCCGCTGTCAGCGCTGCGTGCAGTGCTTCCGCCGATTCGACCCGGGCCAGGTCGCACGTCGTGACGAATACCCCGGCGCAACCTGCCGCCAGCAGTTCGGCCTTTACCGCTTCCAGCGGTTCGGGGCGGTCTCCCGCCAGCGCCAGCTTGTAGCCCAAGGCCGCGAGCCGCGAGGCGTAGCACCGTCCGATGCCCGAGCCGGCGCCCGTCACCAAGGCCCACGCGCTTCCTTTTTCCACTTCTCCGCGTCGCATGCTATTTGATTTTGGCCAGTTCGCGCCAGATTTTCTCCGGTATGGGTTCCTTGCAGTTGTGGCAGCACTGCATGTCGACCGAGTACATGCGGGCCATGCAGTAGTCGCGGTGGTCGCAGCCCGAGCGGGTCGTCATGTCGCCGTCGCGCAGCTTGTTGACGAACCCCGGGTCGTTGACCAGCGCGCGGGCCATCTGCACCAGCTCGAACCCGGCGCCGAGCACGCGCTCGATGCCCTCGCGGCTCACCAGCCCGCCCACATAGACCAGCGGGCATTTGAGTTCAGCGCGGAACTTCTTGGCGTTTTCCAGGAAATAGCACTCCTCGAAATCGTACTGCCGGATCATCCGGCTGCCGAACAGGCTGATTACGATTTTCTGCGGCCACGACGACCACGGCATGTAGTGGCTCATCGTCTTGGTCGGGATGCGGCCGCGCATCACCGCCATCGGGGCTTTCGACACGAAGCCCGACGTCAGCACGATGCCGTGGGCGCCCAGGCGTTCGATTTCGCGGGCGATTTCGAGGCTCTCCGGTATCTGGATGCCGCGCTTGAAGCCGTCTTCCATGTTGTGCTTGACCAGCACGGCCATGCCGCATCGGGCCGCCGCTTCGAGCACCTCTTCCAGGCACATCCGCATGAAGCGCATCCGGTTTTGGAGCGAACCGCCGTATTCGTCGCGCCGATGGTTGGTGTAGGGCGAGAGGAACTGCGAAATCAGATAGCCGTGGCCCGCGTGCACCTCCACCGAATCGAACCCGGCTTCGTGGGCCGTGCGGACCGCCTGCCCGAAATCCTTGGCGAAGGCCGCGCACTCGCTGCGCCGCATGCCGCGCACGAAAGTGGGGGAGTAGAGGTTGAACCCCGTCGATGCGCCGACCGGGAAGCATCCGGCCGTCGACCAATGGGTCATGTTGCCGCAGTGGCCGATCTGGATGCCTGCCGCGGCACCCTCGGCGTGGATGGCGTCGGTCATGTCGCGCAGCCCCGGAACGATTTCGGGCCGCAGCCACAGCTGTTTGTTGAACGACACGCCGCTGCGGTTAACCGAAGCGTAAGCTACCGTGGTCATGCCCACGCCGCCGCGGGCGACCGACACGTGGTAATCCTTGAGCTGCTGCGTGGGGCCGAAATCCTTGCCCATCGACTCGAAAGCCGCCGAGCGGATGGTGCGGTTGCGCAGGGTCAGCGGACCCAACTTATAGGGGGTGAACAGGTCGGACATTTTGGCTGAAGGTGAAAAGTGAAAAGTGAAAGGTGAAAGGTGAACTTTGCGATTAAGCGAGGGCAGAGACTGCTTGCAGGCTATGCTGATTTCAATAGATGAACGGGATGATTTTCTTGCGTTTGAGGGCGGTGAACTCTTCGCCGAATTCCTTTTCGTAGCGACGGTAGAGCGAGGCGGCGCGCGGGGCGAGGTTGGCGAAAGTCCACCACACGAAGACCGCGCCCGCCCACGACCACGAAGCGATGGCGAAGCCCGTCCACTCGAGCACTTCGCCGAAGTAGTTGGCCGACGAGACGTAGCGGAACATGCCGCCGCGCGGGATGTAGTGGCGCGTGTCGCCGGGACGGCGCAGGCGGCGGATTATGCGGTCGGAGTGCAGATTGACGGCCATGCCCGCGATGAACAGCGCGCCGCCTGTCCATATGTAGGGCTTGGCGAACCAGTCGGCGTAATAGCCTGCGGGCGAGACGTAGAATATCCAGCCGCCCTGCATCAAGGCGTTGAGCGTGTTGAACGCCATCCCCATCAGCACGATGCCCAGCGGCATCTTCGAGTGGCCGCGCATGAGCAGCGGGAAGATGAACGAACGCTGGAAATAATGGGCTTGGAACAGCAGGAACAGCGCCAGCGGCCCGGCTTCCCATGTGCGGTCGCTCAGCGCCCAAAGCACGCACATGAGTATGAACACGGGCGATTCCATCAGCATCCATCCGATTTTGTTGGGTACCGGAGGTCCGTATCTGGGATTGAAAAGATAGCCGTAGCCGGCCTCGAAGAAGTGGAGCGCCACGAATACTCCCACGGCCAGCAGGGCCATGATGAGGAGGAAGATGTCGAACGTCTGGGCCATTTTATGCAGTCGGGTTTGCGGACAACGGCATAAATATAGCTAAAAAATCGCTGACCGACAATTTTTCGGGCCGGAAGTCGGACGAAGCGGTTGTCAATGGCGAAAAACAGCCTATAAATAAAAGGACAGCGCCTGCACTGAGCCTGCGCTGTCCGTCCGATCCGCTCCGGCCCGGGTGGCGGCGCGTGTCGCGGGGAAGGTCCCTGAATGTTCGGTCGCCGTTACCGGCCGCGAGAAAGCGCCTGTCGGGGCGTTGCGGAGAATGGAATACGTTGTCGCGAGGTGCCGGTCGCACCCGGTGCGGTCGCAGTATGGATGCCTGCACGAATTGTGCCGGAAAGTCGTGGCGGCGGAATTTTCGCTTCTGTGTGATGCGCGGTTCCGCCCGGTTCCCGTGCTCCGGACTCTTTTTGCCTGGAACGTTTGGTTTTTCGGCCGGAAATCGGTAGTTTCGATGCGTGAAACATCAATGCGGCGATGAAGAAGATTGTGGTTTTTACGGGTGCCGGGGTGAGCGCCGACAGCGGGCTGGCGACGTTCCGCGATGCCGACGGGCTGTGGGCCGAATACCGGATCGAGGATGTCTGTACGCCCGAAGCCCTGGCGCGCAACCGGGCGCTGGTGGTGGAGTTTTACAACAGGCGGCGGCGCGAAATGCTGGATGCCGGGCCCAATGCGGGGCATCGGGCCATCGCCGCGCTGGAGGAGCGGTTCGAGGTCGAAGTCATTACGCAGAACGTCGACGACCTCCACGAGCGGGCCGGGTCGACACGCGTGCTGCATCTGCACGGTGAACTCACGTGCTTGCGCTCGGAGCGCGATGCGGAACTCATCGTTCCGCTCGACGGCTGGGAACAGCCGCTCGATGCCCGTGCCCCGGACGGGGCGCTGCTCCGCCCGCACATCGTCTTCTTCGGCGAGGCGGTGCCCATGTTCGACCGGGCGGCGCGGATTGCGGCCGAAGCCGACATCATGGTGGTGGTCGGCACTTCGCTGGCGGTCTATCCCGCGGCTTCGCTGGTGCGCTACGTGCGGCCCGAAATCCCGATTTTCGTGGTCGACCCGGGCCGTCCCGACACGTCGTGGATACGCAATCCGCTTACGTTCATCCACAAGCGAGCGGCCGACGGGGTGCCCGAACTGGCCGCGATGCTGCAAAAAACTTACGTTTAGCGGCGCGCGGCGGTGCGGAATGAGAGAATTGTTTTACCTTTGTGCCCCGGAAAATCTGTCGCCAACATGACGCTCTTCACTTTCATCGAGATTCTGGGCACGCTGGCTTTCGCCATCAGCGGCATCCGGCTGGCTTCGGCCAAGCGCTTCGACTGGTTCGGGGCCTACGTCGTGGGGTTCACCACGGCCATCGGCGGCGGAACCGTGCGCGACCTGATGCTCTCGCTCACCCCGTTCTGGATGCTCGATTCGACCTATCTGTTCGTGACGGCAGGGGCCCTGCTTATCGTCATCGTCTCGGGGCCCTATCTGATTCGTTTCAACAACACGTTCTTCATCTTCGACGCCATCGGGTTGGGGCTTTTCACCGTCGTCGGCATCGAAAAGACGCTCGCGGCGGGATTCCCGCTGTGGGTCGGCATCATCATGGGAACCATTACGGGCGCTGCGGGCGGTGTGCTGCGCGACATCCTCATCAACGAGGAACCGCTGATTTTCCGGAAAGAAATCTACGCCCTCGCCTGCGTCTTCGGCGGGGTCGTCTTCGGATTGTGCCAGTGGACGGGGCTCGGGGCCGGGACTACGGAGGTGGCTACCGCCTTGAGCGTCATCGCCGCACGCGTCGTCGCCGTGCATTTCGGGCTCAAGCTGCCGATTCTGAAATAACAGCTTTCGATTTTACGCGATACATCCGGTTTTCGTCTCGTCATTCTGAGCGAAGCGAAGAATCCGATAGTGTCAATCCGGATGCGTCAGCAAGATGTTTCGCTACGCTCAACATGACAATCAGAAAAGCTCTGCAAACACATAGCGAGATCGATAGCTGTTAGTTGTTGAAGTAGAGCTTCAATAATTCCTTGGCGGCGATGAACGACGAAATCTTGTCGTCGAGCACCCGCTGCTCGTAGTCGCCGATTTGCGCTTCGACCTGCGGATTGCGGTAGAACGAACTGCGCAGCACCTCCTCGATGGATTCGTACATCCAGTATTTGTTCTGGCAGTTGCGGTGGTGCTTGAAGTAACCGTTCTTTTCGATGTGGTCCAGATACTCTTCCACTCCTTTCCAGACCTCCTCCAGCCCCGTTCCCGAGACCGACGAACAGGTGTAGACCTTGGGCCGCCAGCCCGAATCGGGCAGCGGGAAAAGCCGCAGGGCGCCCTGGAACTGCGTGCGGGCCAGTTCGGCCTTGTGGATGTTTTCGCCGTCGGCCTTGGTGATGACCATCAGGTCGGCCATCTCCATGATGCCGCGCTTGATGCCCTGCAATTCGTCGCCCGCACCCGAAATCTGGAGCAGCATGAAGAGGTCCACCATCGAGTGCACGGCCGTCTCGGACTGCCCGACGCCGACCGTCTCGATGAAGATGACGTCGAATCCGGCGGCCTCGCACAGCACGATCGTCTCGCGCGTCTTGCGGGCCACGCCGCCCAGCGACCCGGCCGAGGGCGAGGGGCGGATGAAGACGTCGGGATTGTGGCAGATGCTCTCCATGCGGGTCTTGTCGCCCAGAATCGAGCCGCCGCTGCGCTCCGACGAGGGGTCTATGGCCAGCACGGCCAGCTTGTGGCGGAGCGAGGTCACCATGTTGCCGATGGCTTCGATGAACGTCGATTTGCCGGCGCCCGGCACCCCCGTGATGCCGATGCGGACCGATTTCCCGGCGTGGGGCAGGCACCGTTCGATGATTTCCTGCGCCTGCGCGTAGTGCTCCGGGTTGTTCGATTCGATGAGCGTGATGGCCTGCGAAAGGGTCGTTATGTTGCCCGCCAGGATGCCGGCAACGTATTCTTCGGTCGTCAGCTTCGATTTCTTGCGCCGCTTGAAGTAGGGGTTTATGATCGGTTGTTCTTCAACTCCTTGGGCTACATTCAGCGCCGTGTCGTGGTGCGTGTCGGCGTATTCTTTTTCGTAGTGGTCGATTTTGGTGTAGGCCATCGCGGGGGTTATTTGGATTTCTCGATGATTTCGGGGGTCAGCTGCAGCGTGTTGCCCATCCACAGCGCGCGGTGGCGGGGGCCCAGGAGCACCCCGAACGGAACGTAGCGGACGTCGTAGGCCGTGAATAGTTTGCCGTTGGGGTCGCAGCCTACGCCCAGGTGTTCCGACAGATAGGGCGTCAGCAGGGGCGCGATTTTCTCCTCGGGTTCGTGAACGAGCACCACGATGCGCAGCCTGTCGCCCATCTTTTCGGAAATGCGCTGCAGGTGGCGGATGGCCTCCAGCGAGTTGCGGCTACCCGAGTGGAAGAACTCCACATAGGTCATCGGCGCCTCGGCGGGCTGGCGGCCGTCGAGCCAGCACTGGACTTTGGGTTCCGGCGCCCGTTCGCCCAGGGCGATATTCTGACCGGCGGCGGCCGCTGCGGCCAGGGCCGCCAGCAATACGAACACTGTTTTTTTCATAGAGCCCGGTGTTTTGTCAAGCGAAGATACGAATTATTTGCCATTTTCTGCTGTGCGGCCGATTTTTTTGCTGCGCCGCGGTGCGCCGCCCATCCGGCAATCCGGATAATTTCGGCGACGAACGGACTGAAAATTAAATACAAAAAATCCGTTTCAAATGTTGGCGGTTCCTGAATATTCTTCTTATCTTTGTGTGCGTGAAATAACAATCCGTAAATTACAGTTCAAAAATATCATCAAATCTTAATTCATTCTTATCATGAAAGTATCTCATATCGAGCATCTGGGCATCGCCGTGAAGAGCCTCGACGAGGCCATTCCCTATTGGGAGGGCGTTCTGGGTCTGAAGTGTTACGCCATCGAGGAGGTCGCCGACCAGAAGGTCCGCACGGCTTTCTTCATGCTGGGCCAGACCAAGATCGAGCTGCTGGAGCCCACTTCCGAGGAATCGACCATCGCCAAGTACATCGAGAACCGCGGCGTGGGCATTCACCACATGGCTCTCGCCTGCGAGAACATCGAGGAGCAGCTGGCCGACGCCGAGGCCAAGGGCATCCGCCTGATCGACAAGACGCCCCGCAAGGGTGCCGAGGGGATGACCATCGCGTTCCTGCATCCCAAGTCCACGCAGGGCATTCTGACCGAGTTGTGCGAGAACAAGAACAAATAATCCGTATAAGACTATGAGCGAAATTCAGAACAAGATCAACAAGCTCATCGAGAACCGCGAAACCGCGCGTCTCGGCGGCGGTCAGAAGCGTATCGACGCCCAGCACGCCAAGGGCAAGTACACGGCCCGCGAGCGTATCCGGATGTTGCTGGACGAGGGCAGTTTCGAGGAGTTCGACATGTTCGTCACGCACCGTTGCTACGACTTCGGCATGGACAAGAGCCATGCGTTCGGCGACGGCGTGGTGACGGGTTACGGTACCATCGGCGGGCGGTTGGTTTACGTCTTCGCACAGGATTTCACCGTCACGGCAGGTTCGCTGTCGCTGTCCATGTCCGATAAGATTTGCAAGGTCATGGACATGGCCATGCGCAACGGTGCCCCCTGCATCGGCATGAACGATTCGGGCGGCGCACGTATCCAGGAGGGTGTCAACGCCCTGGCCGGTTATGCCAATATCTTCCAGCGCAACGTCATGGCTTCGGGCGTCATCCCGCAGATTTCGGCCATCTTCGGCCCCTGCGCCGGCGGTGCCGTCTATTCGCCCGCGCTGACCGACTTCATCATCATGAAGAAGGAGACCTCCAACATGTTCCTCACGGGTCCGAAGGTCGTCAAGACCGTCACGGGCGAGGACGTGACGCAGGAGCAGCTGGGCGGTGCCGTGATGCACACCACCAAGTCGGGTGTGGCGCAGTTCGCCGTCGACACCGAGGACGAGGGCATCGAGCTCATCAAGAAGCTCCTCTCCTACATGCCGCAGAACAACATGGAGGACGCTCCGCTGGCCGTCTGCACCGACAAGATCACCCGTCTGGAGGATTCGCTCAACGAGATCATCCCCGACAGCGCCAACAAGCCCTACGACATGACCGAGGTGATCCGCGCGATCGTCGACAACGGCGAGTTCCTCGAGTCGGCCGCCGGCTACGCCAAGAACATCATCACCTGCTTCGCCCGCTTCAACGGCCAGTCGGTCGGCATCATCGCCAACCAGCCCAAGTTCATGGCCGGCGTGCTCGACATCAACGCCAGCCGCAAGGCCGCGCGCTTCGTCCGCTTCTGCGACGCCTTCAACATCCCGATCGTCACGCTGGTCGACGTGCCGGGCTTCCTGCCGGGTACGACCCAGGAGTACGGCGGTGTGATCACCCACGGCGCCAAGCTGCTCTTCGCCTACTGCGAGGCCACGGTTCCGAAGATCACCGTCACGCTGCGCAAGGCCTACGGCGGCGCCTACATCGTCATGTCGTCGAAGCACATCCGCGGCGACATCAACTACGCATGGCCGACGGCCGAGATCGCCGTGATGGGTGCCAGCGGCGCCGTCGAGGTGCTCCACGCCAAGGCGCTCAAGGACCTTGCGGACAAACCCGAGGAGAAGGCCGCTTTCATCGCCGAGAAGGAGAAGGAGTACAACGACAAGTTCTCCAACCCCTACAACGCCGCCCGCTACGGCTACATCGACGACGTCATCGAGCCGCGCAACACGCGCTTCCGCATCATCCGGGCCTTGCAGTCGCTGGCTACCAAGCGTTTGCAGAATCCGGCCAAGAAGCACTCCAACATTCCTTTGTAACCCAATCCTGCAACCATGAAAATGTTGATAGTAGCGGACTGGGGCTGGTCCGAAATGTTGTGGGTGGCGCTCATCAGCGTCTGTCTGGTGTTCTTCATGCTGGTGCTGCTCGTCGGCGTCATGAAGCTCTTCGGCTACGTGTTCACCGTCCGGCAGACCGCTGCTCCCGCGGCCGCTCCCTCGGGGCGTGTCGTCGTGCAGGGGCAGGTCCACGAGGAGGAGATCGCCGCCATCGCCACGGCGCTCAAGATTTACCGCAGCGCCATGCACGACCGCGAATCCGAGGTGCTGACCATCCTCAGCATCAAGCGCGCCTATTCGCCGTGGAACTCCAAAATCCACGGCCTCACCCAGTTGCCCGACCGTAAATAGTTTATTGCAATGAAAGATTACTCACTGAAAATCAACGGACAAAATTATAACGTGCAGATCGACGAGGTCAACGAGACCTCGACGGTGGCCCACGTGACCGTCAACGGCACTCCCTACGAGGTCGAAATCGCCGGGGCTTCGGCCGCCGCACCCTCGCGGCCGCAGGTGGCTCCCGCACCGCGCGAGGCCAACAGCGGCATGATCACTCCCTCCACGGCGGCTCCTTCGCCGCGCATCGCTCCCGCGGCTTCCGCAGGCGGTTCGGTCGTCAAGTGCCCGCTGCCCGGTACGGTGCTGGCCATCAAGGTGGCTGTCGGCGATACCGTCGCTGCCGGACAGACGCTCGTCGTGCTGGAAGCCATGAAGATGGAGAACAATATCGACGCCGTGAGCGGCGGTGTGGTCAAGGAGATTCTCATCCAGCAGGGCGCTACCGTCATGGAGGGCGACAGCTTAATCGTCATCGGGTAACCTTATGTGGAGTTTTCTGACCGCAGGTTCCGATTTCGTGTCGGAGAGCCTGCTCAAATTCGCCGAGTCCACGGGTATCGCAGGTTTCTTCTCCTCGATGGGGTGGGGCAGCGTCGTCATGCTGGGCGTCGCCTGCTTCCTCATGTACCTGGCCATCCGGCATAAGTTCGAGCCGCTGCTGCTCTTCACCATCGCGTTCGGCATGTTGCTCACCAACCTGCCCGGCGCCAACCTCTACCATACGGAGCTTTTCGCCGGCGGGCACGTGCATTGGGACATCTTCGTCGCCAATGCCGGGTTGCTCGACTACCTCTATCTGGGTGTCAAGCTGGGTATCTATCCCTGCTTGATTTTCGTCGGCGTCGGCGCCATGACCGACTTCGGGCCGCTGATTGCCAACCCCAAGAGTTTCCTGCTCGGGGCCGCGGCGCAAATCGGTATCTTCGTCACGTTCCTCGGGGCGTTCGCGCTGGGTTTCTCGCCCGCGCAGGCAGGTTCCATCGGTATCATCGGCGGGGCCGACGGTCCTACGGCCATCTACCTCACCTCGATGCTCTCGCCCGAGCTGCTGGGTCCCATCGCCGTGGCGGCTTATTCCTACATGGCCCTCGTTCCCGTCATCCAGCCCCCCATCATGCGGCTGCTGACGACCGAGAAAGAGCGCAAAATCAAGATGAGCACGCTGCGCCCCGTTTCCAAACTGGAGCGTATCCTTTTTCCGATTATCATCGCTGTCATCATTTCGCTGTTACTGCCCAGCGCCGCGCCGCTTATCGGCTGTCTGATGCTTGGTAACTTGATGAAGGAGTGCGGTGTTGTCGACCGTCTGAGCAAGACGGTGCAGAACGAGCTGATGAACATCGTGGTCATCTTCCTCGGTCTGACGGTCGGTGCTACGGCTACCGCCGAGGCGTTTCTGAATGTCCGCACGCTGGGCATCCTCGTGCTGGGCGTCGCCGCGTTTGCGCTGGGCACCGCCTGCGGTGTGCTGTTGGCCAAGCTGATGAACTGCTTCTGCAAGGAGGGCAACAAAATCAACCCGCTGATCGGTTCGGCAGGCGTTTCGGCCGTGCCGATGGCCGCCCGCGTGTCGCAGACCGAGGGGCAGAAAGCCGATCCGGGCAACTATCTGCTGATGCACGCCATGGGACCCAACGTCGCCGGCGTCGTCGGTTCGGCCGTGGCCGCAGGTATTCTGCTTTCGTTCCTGGGTTAGTCCGGGGCGTTGTTTCGATAGGGGTGGATTTGGGTCCGCCCCTTTTTCATTAAAGTTCGTTTTTGTCAATGGAAAATTCCGCTTCCCGAACGTGGCGCGGTGTTTGGTGCGGGGCGCTTGCGGCTTTGGTTGCCGCCCTCGCCGTCGGTTCGGGCTATGCCTTTTGGCTCAACGGCCGTTTCAAGAAAGAGGGCGTCGAAACGATGGGCGTCGTGACCCGTATTTACACCAAGACCGAGTACCGCACCCGGCGGGTCACCCGGCGCACTTCGCGCCGCGAAAAGGTGACGGTCCATTACCTCGACTACCGTTTTTCGGTCGGCGGGCAGGAGTTCGAGGATTCCCACCGGCTCGGTTCCGCGTCCGTCGGCGTGCGCAAGGGCGATTCCATCGCGGTTTGCTATCTGCCCGGCGACCCCGCCCGCAACAGGCCGGCACGCGATAGCGCAAAAAATCTGAAAATCAGAAGAATTCGCCCTCGTCCGTATCGCCGTTAGGCTCGCAGGGCTTCTTTTTTTCACCCGGCGCCGCAATTTTTCGCCGTGCGGTTTGCCGGGTGAATATTTTTTCGTACCTTTGCGCACCCGCGTAGTGCGGGAAACGGATTACAAACAAGTTAAACTAAACGTAAAACAGTGGATTCATTAAGCTACAAGACTATCTCGGCCAATGCTTCGACCGTCGCCAAGGAATGGGTGGTGATCGACGCTACGAACGAGGTATTGGGACGTCTTGCTTCGCAGGTGGCCAAGATCCTCCGCGGCAAGAACAAGCCCAGCTACACGCCCCACGTCGACTGCGGCGACTACGTCATCGTCGTCAACGCGGACAAGGTGAAGCTCACGGGCAAGAAAATGACCGACAAGGTCTACACGCGTCACACGGGGTATCCCGGCGGTCAGCGTTTCGCTACTCCGGCCGATTACCTCGCCAAGAAACCTACTTTCCTGGTTGAAAAGGCCGTCAAGGGCATGCTGCCCCGCACGCGTCTGGGTGCCGTGCTGTTGAAAAATCTGAAGGTCTATGCAGGCGCCGAGCATCCGCACGCCGCACAGAACCCCAAGAGTATCAAGTTAAACGAGATTAAGTAAGCGTTATGGAAGTTGTAAACACCGTAGGTCGTCGCAAGGCCGCTGTGGCTCGCGTATACGTGAAGCCGGGCAAGGGTCAGATTACCATCAACCGCAAGGAACTCGCCGCTTATTTCCCCCTCGAAATTCTCCAGTTCCAGGTGAAGCAGCCCCTGTTGGCTACCAACACCGCCGAGAATTACGACATCACCATCAACCTCGATGGCGGTGGCATCAAGGGTCAGGCCGAGGCCGCACGTCTGGGTATCGCTCGCGCATTGTGCGAGATCGACGCCGAGATGCGTCCCACGCTCAAGAAGGCAGGTTTCCTCACCCGCGATCCCCGCGAGGTTGAGCGTAAGAAGCCCGGTCAGCCCGGAGCACGCCGCAAGTTCCAGTTCAGCAAGCGTTAGTACGACCGGAATTTCGGCATGTACGGCGTCGGTTTCAAACCGCAGGGATTGCCTTGGTTATGTCATTCTGAAGCAGAGCGAAGAATCTTATATAATAAATAGGTACTGCCTCTCGGTTGCCGCGCCGCGGAAAACTCCGGGGACCGGCCGCAAGGACCGCTACTCGCGGAGTTGTTGAAAAGAGAATTAGAATCAGTTTAATTACGAATCGAAAATGTCACGTACAGATTTTAATACATTGTTGGAGGCCGGCGCCCATTTCGGTCACCTGAAGCGTAAGTGGAACCCCAAAATGGCTCCCTACATCTTCATGGAGAAGAACGGCATCCATATCATCGACCTGCACAAGACCGTGCTGAAGATCGATGAGGCTGCCGCAGCCATCAAGCAGATCGCCAAGAGCGGTCGCCGCGTGCTGTTCGTCGCCACCAAGAAACAAGCCAAGGAAATCGTTGCCGAAAAGGTGGCAGCCGTCGGTATGCCTTACGTTACAGAGCGTTGGGCCGGCGGTATGCTGACAAACTTCCCCACCATACGTAAAGCCGTCAAGAAGATGGCGACCATCGACAAGATGACCGCCGACGGCACGTTCGATAACTTCTCCAAGCGCGAGAAGCTCCAGATCGCACGCCAGCGTGCGAAGCTCGAAAAGAACCTCGGTTCCATCGCCGACCTCACGCGTCTGCCCGCCGCTCTGTTCGTCGTCGACGTTCAGAAGGAGGCCAACGCCGTCAAGGAGGCCAAGCGTTTGAGCATCCCCGTCTTTGCAATGGTTGATACTTGTTGTGATCCGACCGACATTGATTACGTAATCCCTGCAAATGACGATGCCACCAAGTCGATCGCCGTGGTCGTAGAGGCCATGTGCGCCGCGTTGGCCGAGGGTCTCGAGGAGCGCAAGCTCGAAAAGGAGAAGGAGGCCCAGGAGGCCGAGGCCGCAGGTGAAGCTGCCAAGAAGGAAGCCAAACCCCGCATCAAGAAAGCTGTCAAAGCTACCGTGGATGCCGAGGAGGAGGCTGTCAAGGAGGTTGTCGCCGCTGTCGAAACTCCCTACGAGGAGCCCGCAGCCGCTGCGGAGGAGTAACACGGGCTTTTTCTCTTGCCGGGGCGGCGCCCATTGGCTTGGGTTTTGCCGAGGCAGGAGAAGGTCATGCAAACGAACGTAAATCTTAAATTCAGACAATTATGGAAATCAAAGCTGCCGATGTGATGAAGCTCCGCAAGATGACGGGTGCCGGCATGATGGATTGCAAGAAGGCACTCATCGAGGCGGAGGGCGATTACAACCGCGCACAGGATATTATCCGCGAAAAGGGTAAGCTCGTCGTTGCCAAGCGCGCCGACCGTACCGCTACCGAGGGCGTTGTCGTGACTAAAATCGTGGGTGGCAAGGCTTATATCCTCTGCCTCGCCTGCGAGACCGACTTCGTGGCTCAGAATGCCGAGTACGCCGCTTCCGCCAACGCCATGTTGGAGGTTGCGGTCGCTGCCGACGCTGCCGACCGCGATGCGCTCCTGGCTACCAAGAACGCCGAGGGCCATACCGTCGAGGAGATGGTGACCGAGAAGTCGGGGCAGACGGGCGAGAAAATCGAGTTGGCCTACTACGCCCGCATCGAGGCTCCCTACTGCACCGCTTACGTCCACTTCAACAAGAAGTTGGGTACGGTGCTCGGTTTCAACAAGGCTGTGCCCGAGGAGGTTGCCCACGCTGTCGCCATGCAGGCTACGGCTATGGCGCCTATCGCTATCGACGTTGCCGACTGCCCCGCCGATGTCGTGGCGCACGAGCGTCAGATCGCCGTCGAGGCCATGAAGCAGGATCCCAAGAACGCCAACAAGCCCGACGAGATTCTTGAGAAGATCGCCGAGGGTAAGATGCGCAAGTTCTTCGAGGAGAATACGCTTCTGAACCAGTGCGTCGTCGGCGAGAAGGAGACCATCGCCGAGTTCATCCGCAAGGCTGACAAGGACGCTACGGTCATCGCTTACAAGCGTTTCGCGCTGGGCGAGTAGCCGTCTGTTGTTTATTGAAACGCCGGAGCTTCCGAGGAAAGGAAGTTCCGGCGTTTTGTTTTGCGGATTCCGTCGGGCGGAGGGGTGGTCGTTCGGATAGGGCAGGGCTTGCCGGCCTGGATTCTTTCGGGTCCGGCCTGCCTTTTTATCGTTTGCAGATTACGTTGAAGTCGCAGAATTTGCACGTGTCGGGGTCCTCGCACTGCCGGAACGGTACGGCGGGGTCGTAGAGTTCGGCCAGCGTGGTGCGCAGCAGTTCCTCGAACGGCGCGGCGTATGCCGAGTAGGGCGTTCCTCGCTGCCCCAGTTGTTTGTCGTCCAGTTCCGGCGCGTAGTCCTCCCGGTGCATGTTGCGGACATAGTAAAGCGCCGGGCGGGCGTCGCACCCCTGCGAATGGTAGAGCATCATGGCGTAGAGCAGGGTTTGGAGAATGTTGGAGAGCCGTTGTTTCCCCTCGCCGCGGAAGAGACTTTCGATGCCTGCGAATTCCAGATGCGGCGCTCCCGTCTTGTAGTCCACCACGCGCAGCGTCCCGTCGTCCAGCCGGTCGATGCGGTCGGCGATTCCGGCGAATTTGAGTTGCAGTTTCCGGCCCGCCGCCTCGAACGGAAAGGCATAGGCGACTTCGTGTTCCAGCCCCGTGGTCGTGAATGCGTCGTGCGCCGCGTCGTGGCGCATGATGCCGCCGCGCAGGTAGCGTGTTACGATGTCTTTGACCAGCAGCAGGTTGCCCGTGTATTCTTCCGGCGTCGCGTCCGCGTCGCGCAGGTAGTTTTCGTTGATCGCTTCGGTCACTGCGCGTGTCGCTTCGTCCGTGCGGATCATTGCCCGCAGGGTCTCGCCCGGATGGGCTTCGCCTACGATGCGGCCGTAGAGTTTTTGGGCCGCCGCATGCAGTATCGTGCCGAACATCGGGGCGTCGACTTCTTCGGTCACTTCGTCGTCGGGGGTGAGCCGCGCCACCGAGTGGAAATAGAAGCGCAGCGGGCAGGCCACATAGCGGAAAAAGGCCGTCGGCGAGAGGGTCGCCGGGTTTTCGGGGTCGACGAAGCGTTCGAGCCGTTCCAGCGTCCGCGCGTCTTTGCCCACTTCGATGGGGGCCGTCTGCGCCAGGTTCACATCGACGCCCACTTCGGTTCGCCGTACCGGAATTCCGCTTTCGTATTCGAGCTGATAGATGTAGCGACTCGGTTCGCCCGTCGATTTTTCGTCGGCATGCGAGCAGTAGAGCATGTGCACGCGCTGCGCCCGCTGAATCAGCCGATAAAAATAGTAGGCGTAGACCCCTTCGTGGTGTTCGGGCGTCGGCAGCGCAAAGGCCGCCCGCAGGTTGTAGGGGATGAACGATGCCTGCGCCATGCGGTTGCCCGGGAAGTTGTCGTCGTTCATCGAGAGGATGACCACGTTCTCGAAGTCGAGGTTGCGGGTTTCCAGGATGCCCATTACCTGCAGTCCCTCCAGCGGTTCGCCCTCGAACGGAATGCGGAGCGTTTGGAGGTGGCGGCGCAGCAGCGAGGCATAGGTTTCTGTTTCGATGGGTATGCCGCAGGTTTCGAGCGAGTTGCGCAGTTTGTGGATTTCTTCGGCGATGACTGCCAGGAATTCGGTCCGTTGGCCAGCGTCGTCTCCGGCATAGGGCATCCGGGCCACCGCGCCGATGACTTCCAGCAGCCAGTCGGAGAGTTCCTGCCAGTTTTCGGCAGGGCGGAAGACGCTTTGCAGCAGGCCGTTGCGGCCCAGCCACGCGGCGTCGACCGAAATCCGGCGTTCGTCGGCGATTTCCTCCGACAGCGTGCGGGTCAGCGCTTCGTCGCACCCCGAAACATAGGGATGGTTCAGCAGTCCCGTTGCGTCCGCGTGATAGAAAGTCGTTTCCGTCCCTTTGCTCCGGCGGCGGGCTTGCAGCGCCACCAGCCGTTCCACAAAGGTGTAGGCCAGCGTCTGTTTGAGCGGATAGCCCATCGTCACATTGACCTTGCCCGCTTCTGCGGGCAGCGCGTAGAGCAGCGGCAGCAGCAGATTTTCGTCGGTCAGCACCACCGCCGTCCGTTTGTCCAAAGGCGCCTGCCGGGCATATTCGCGCAGGATTTCCGCGGCGTATTTGCATTGCACGGCATTCGACACCGCCGAAACCACGGTCAGTTCTTTCGGCAGGGCCATGCCGTCGTGCGAGAGTTCCGCGCGCGGCGGAAAAAGCGCCATGTTTTCGCGCACGAACATGCCCGCTTCCTGCTCGGGATTCGTTTTATAATAGGTGTCGTAGTCCCAGTAGAAGTCGGTTTCGGCCGTCGTGGCGAGGAAGCGGAACAGGATTTTCTCGCATTCCGACAGTGCGTTGAATCCCGCCACCACGTAGCGCCGGGGTTCCGGAAACGCATAGTCGCCCGCTTCGATTTTCTCGGCCGCGGCGCGCTGTACCATGCCCCCGTAGGCGATGCCCAGCGCGGCCAGCCGTTCGCGGTAGCGTTCGTAGATGGGCCCCAGCGTCTTCCAGATTGCCAGGAAGCGGCGTTTCTCCTCCGACAGGTCGGCTTCGGGGCCCAGCGACGACCAGAAGCTCAGGATTTGCAGCTGGGCAGGCGTCAGATACGATATGTCGGCTTCCAGTTCCTTGATTTCCGACAGGTTGCGGAATAGCTGCCGGGCGTCGATGCGGTATTTGTCGATGGTGTCGAAGTCGGCCAGGAGCATCTCGCCCCAGAAGTAGAATTTGTCGAACGCTTCGTCGTGGTACTGCGAATAGACCTTGTAGAGTTCGGCGATGAGCCGCAGGCGGTCGCCCGTTTCGAGCCCCGAGATTTCGGTTGTCAGGCAGTCGATCGTGGTCCACGCCGGCTGCCACATGGGCCGGTCCGCAATCCGGCTCAGGGCGTCGGTGAAGAACAGCCGTGCGCGCCGCGACGGAAACAGGATGGTCCGGTCGCTCAGCTCCGCGCCGTAGCGTGCGTGGAGGTCGCGGGCCACTTCTTCCAGAAATCCCGGCGCGGCCATCCTATTTCTCTTTTTCGTCCGACGGGAACCACGGCGTCGACTGGCTGAAACGCAGCAGCTTGGGTTCCGTCTTGTAGTCGATTTTCGCGCCGCTCGTGGCCCTGGCTTCCAGCCGTTCGATGGCGTCGACGCTCACACGGGCCTTGTTGCGGGCCACTACGCGGGCCGTTTCGCAGACCACTCCGGCCGCGTCGGCTACTCCCGTCGACGCAAAGAGCGTCAGATAGCGTACCTGCCCGTGGAGTTTCGCGCGGCTCTCCTCGCCCGAGAGGTCCATCATCAGGTCCTGAATGTCGATTTCGGCTTCCACGCTCGACCGGGCGCCTACCGCCAGGTCGAACAGCCTGGCTTTCAGCGGCCCCTCGAAGCGTACCGTCGCGTCGGTCAGGCGCAGCGATTCCAGCGTCGTGTAGTAGACCGTCACAATCGTGCGGTCGCGGCGGTGTATGTCGGCGCGTTCGCGGATGCGGAGGGTCTGGTTCTTGATTTCGGCGCGGAACTTGGTCGTCGAATCGCCCTTGGTGTCGTAGACGATGCGGGGCGCCTTGTTGTCGGGCGTCCGCACGAACAGGAGGTCGACCGAGGCGTCGACCTCCACGGCCGTGAACGACGCGAGCCATTCGCTGCGTTCGGTGGGCGATACGGGCAGCGTGCTCGCCTGGCCGACCGAAGCCTGCGTCTCGAATTCCGCCTGCGCATGGGCGGTGCACATCATCAGCAGCGCCATGGCGCTCAGAATCGGGTGTTTCATGGTGTGGCTTTTTCTGTTCAGGTCGCTAAATTACGAAATTTATCGCGAACAGCGCCTTGCCGTTCGGGATTTGTTTCGTACTTTTACGCTTTCCGAACATCCATCGTTTCCCATGCGGGCCAGAATCCTCAATGCCAGCGCCGGGTCGGGCAAGACCTATCAGCTGGCCTACAAGTACGTGCGCGACGTGGTGCAGCAGCCGTCGCTCTACCGCCATATCCTCGCCGTGACCTTCACCAACAAGGCCACCGAGGAGATGAAGTCGCGTATTCTCAAGGAGATACACCTGCTCGCGTCCGGCGGGCCGAGTGCCTATGCCGCCGACTTGTGCCGGGAGCTCCGGCTCGACGCCCGCACCGTGCAGAAGCGGGCGGCCGAGGCCCGGGCCCGTATTCTCCACGATTATTCGCGTTTCACGGTCCTCACCATCGACACTTTTTTCCAGCGCATTCTGCGGGCTTTCATCAAGGAGCTGGGCATCGACCTCGATTACAACGTCGAAATCGAAACCGCTTCGGTGCTCGCCAAGAGCGCCGACACTCTCATCGAAGCCATCACGGCCGACCGCGACCTGCTGCGCTGGATGACCGGTTTCGTCGAGGAGCGTATCGACGAGGGGCGCAAGTGGGACGTCCGCGACGGCATTCTCTCCTTGGGCGGCGAGCTTTTCAAGGAGAAGAACCGCCCGACGCTCTCCGCTCCCCGGTCCAAGGAGGAGCTGCGGCGCATCGTTCACCGTGCTGCGGCCCATGCCGAGGCCACCAAGCGGGAGTTGCAGCAGACGGCTGCGCAGGCCGTGCAGCTTATCGGCGCGGCAGGGCTTTCCGCCACGGATTTTTCGGGCAAGAGCCGCAGTTTCGCCCACTGGTTCTATGTCGTGGCCGCCGGAGAACTGAAAGCTCCCTCCGCCACCGTGCTGAAGATGAGCGCCACGGCCGACGGCTGGTGCGCCAAGGGTTCGCCTGCCGAGCCGCTCGTCGGGCAGCTCCGGCCGCTGTTGCAGCACATGTGCGGGCTCTATGCGCAGAACCTCCGTTCGTGGAACACCTGCGACCTGCTGCGCGAGAACTACCGCAGTTTCGCCCTCCTGTCGGACCTCTATGCGCAGGTGCAGCGGCTTTGCGACGAGCAGAACATGATGCTGCTCTCCGAAACCAAATACCTGCTTGCGGAGTTCATCGGCCACAACGATGCGCCGTTCATCTACGAGAAGGTCGGCAACCGCTTCGAGCGCTTCATGATCGACGAGTTCCAGGACACGTCGGTGCGCGAGTGGGAGAATTTCCTGCCCTTGTTGCAGAACGCCATGGCACAGAGCGAGGAGACTTCGGTGCTCATCGTGGGCGACATCAAGCAGTCGATTTACCGTTGGCGGGGCGGCGACTGGCGGATTCTCCACGAGGGGGCGCGCCGCGCGCTGGGCGAGGGGAACACCGAGGTGAAGATGCTGGAGGAGAATTGGCGCAGTCTGCCCGTGGTCGTGGGGTTCAACAACCGGATAATCGACTGCGTCGTGGCCGCCGACAATGCGGCGCTCAACGGACAGCTCGCCGAAGCGGCCGCCCGGGGCGATGTCGCTGCTGCCGCGGCGGGCGAACTGCGCGATACGCTGGCCGACGCTTACCGCGGGCAGGCGCAGACGCCCCGCCGCAAGGCGCCGGTCGACGGGTACGTCTCGGTCGAGACCTTCGACGAGCGGCCGCCCGTCGTGGAGCGGCTCTGCGAACTGCTCGACCGCGGTTTCCGCCCGGCCGACATCATGATATTGGTGCGCGGCGCCACCGACGGGGCCCGAATCGCCGCCGAACTGCTCGACTTCAAGAGCCGCAACACCGACCCCCGCTACCGTTTCGACGTCATGACGCAGGAAGCGCTCGTCATCGGCAACGCGCCCGTCAGCTCGTTCGTCGCGGCGGCCTTGCGGCTGGCGCTCAATGCCGGCGACCGGCTCAGCCGCGCCATTTTCAACCGCTGCCTCGGCCGCGATTTCGATGCTCCGCTCTCCGATGCCGAGCGGGCGTTCTTCCGTTCGGTCCGCCTGCTCTCGCCCGAGGAGGCGTTCGAGCGCATCGTCATGGAGTACGACCTTCAGCAGGACCGTTTGCAGACGGCCTACCTGCAAGCCATCCACGAGCAGATTATCGCGTTCTGCGCCAACAAGGTAGCCGACATCCCGCTTTTTCTCGCCTGGTGGGAGGAGCAGGGTTCGGCCCGTTCGCTGAGCGTCGGCCGCAGCGAGCAGACGGTCGAAATCATCACCATCCACAAGGCCAAGGGGCTGGAAAACAAGGCGGTGCTGATTCCCTATTGTTCGTGGCAGCTCGACCCCAAGTCCGGGGGCGGGGTGCAGAACATCGTGTGGGCCGAGGCGCAGGGCGAAGCCGCCGGAGCGGGGCGCTTCCCTGTCAGGTTCAAGAAGGCGATGGCCGAATCGGGTTTCTCTGAGGAGTTCTACCGCGAGACGGTCTATTCGCATGTCGACAATATCAATCTGCTCTACGTGGCGCTGACGCGCGCCGCCGAATCGCTCCATCTCTTCATTCCCCGGCGGGGCGGCCGCCACGTCGGGTCGCTGCTGCTCGAACACCTTGCCGTCGACGGCGACAGGGCGCTGCTCGGCGATATGACGGGCCGTTACTCGTGCGGCGAGGCTTCCGAGCGTTTCGAGTTCGGCGAGTTCGCGGGTCCGGCCGATTCGCTCCGCAAGGGGGGCGAGGTCCGGCACGTCGTGCTGGAGAATTACCCCACGGCGCAGGCCGACCTGCGGTTGCGGCTGCCGTCGCAGCGCTATTTCGAGCCGGGGTCGGATGCCGCCCTTTCGCCGCGCGATTTCGGCATTCTGATGCACCGGGCGTTCGAGGATGCGGCGGACACCGCGGAAATCGGGCGGGCCGTGGCGCGGATGGAGCACGACGGCACGCTTTCGGCCGCCGACGCCGCGCAGCTTCGCCGGATGATCGGCCAGGCGCTGGCCGACCCGGTTGTGCGCGAGTGGTTCGACGGACCGTGGCAGCAGGTGCGCAACGAGCAGGAAATCATCCTGCCGGGCGAGGGTTCGCCGCGCCGCCCCGACCGCGTGATGACCTGCGGCGACCGGGCCGTGGTCGTCGATTACAAGTTCGGCGAGCACGACACCGCCCGTTACAAGCGCCAGATTGAGGAATATTGCGCGCTCCTGCGCGACATGGGGTATGCCCGCACCGAGGGTTACCTCTGGTTCGTCCGGCTCGGCAAAATCGAAAGGGTGGTGTAGGGCGCTATTCCGGCAGCGTCACTCGGATGTACGCGGCCCCGGAAGCCCGGGCGGCTTCGAGCCCCACGGCCGAATCCTCGAAGATGAGCGTTTCGCGGGGCGTGACCCCCTCGCGGCGCATCGCTTCCAGGAAGCAGTCGGGGGCGGGCTTGCTTCGCGCGACGTCGGGTCCGGCCAGTATGCCGTCGACCCGGCCTGCGGGGCATCGGGCTTCGGGCGTCTCCGGTCCGCCGATGCCCAAGTGGGCCATCGCGTTGTCGATATTGGCCCGGCTGCCCGTCGAGACGATCCATACCCGTCCGCCCTGCCGCCGGAACTGGCGGCAGAATTCCCACAGCGGACGGTTGAGTTCCACCGTGTCGAAAAACGCAGGATAGAGTTCGATTTTCCGCAGCCGCAGCCGTTCGCGCTCGGCCGGGTCGGCGATGCCGTAGCTGCGCAGGAATTCGTCGCACCGCACTCCGAAATAGCGGCCGAGGTATTCTTCCTCGGTCAGCGGGTAGCCCGCTTCCCGCAGCGTGGCCGCGTAGGCCAGCGCATTGGCCCGCCGCGTGTCGGCCAGCGTGCCGTCGAAATCCAGCAGAATCAGTTTGACCGGGCCTTCCATCGGGTTAGTCGAACGACTGCATGCCCGACTGGGCGATGTGCATCAGACGCCGGTATTCGCCCGGTGTGAGTTCCATGAAAAAGTAGTGGATCGGGTCGACCCGCATGGCCTTGTAGCGCACTTCGTAGTGGAGGTGGGGGGCCAGCGAGAGACCCGTGTCGCCCGAGCGGGCGATGATGTCGCCGCGCCGCACCTGCTGTCCCTTGCGGACGTTGATTTGCGACAGGTGGCTGTACGAGGTTTCGTAGCCGTTGCCGTGGTCGATGACCACCGTGCGGCCCGAGGTCGAGTTGCGTTCCAGCACGTCGCGCACCGTGCCGTCGGCCGTGGCGAATACGCGCGACCCCTCGGGGATGGTGTAGTCGACGCCCTGGTGCGACTGGAGCGTCTTGTAGAACGGGTGGAAACGCATGCCGTAGGAAGCTGTCAGCAGGGTAAGCTGTTTGTTGATGACGGGTTGGATGGCCGGTATGTTGTGGCTCGCCGTCCCGGTCGAATCGATCAGCGCCTGCAAGTCGTGGTAGGTGTGGTTGAGTTCTTCGAGCCGCCGTTCCAGTTCTTCGGTGCGCTGCCGCAGGTCGCGTTTGAGCTGGCGCGTCGGGTGCTCGACGAGTGCTTCGTAGCTGGCGTTTTCGCGGCTTCGGATTTCGGCTTCCGATTCGTAGGGATCCGACTCGAAGAGGATGCGGAATACGTTGCGGTCGCGTTCCGAGAGGTTGTCCAGCACCATCGTCAGCGAATCGTAGCGTGCCGTCAGCGTCTTGTATTCGTCGCGCAGCCCGTCGGTCGAGTGCTTGAGCATGTATTCGAGCGGCGTGTCGAAGAAGAGCGAGAATCCCGTGTAGTAGATCACCGCCACACCCGTCCACACGAAGAACTGCACCGTCCCGCGGATGATGCGTTGGCGGCGGCGCTTGTGCCTGCGGAGTTTTTCAAGGTCTTTTTTGCCGGGCATGGTTACATGATTTCAAAGTTCGTTTCGCGCATCCGTTCCATGAACCGGTCGTATTCGTCGTAGGTCATGTTGCGGTTGAAGTAGTTGACCGGATTGACGGGCGTGCCCCTGCGGATGACTTCGTAGTGGAGGTGGGGCGCCGTCGAGCCGCCCGTGTTGCCCGTTTCGCCGATGACCTGGCCGCGCAGGACCTTGTCGCCGGGTTTCACGAGTATCTTGCTCAGGTGCGCATAGCGGGTCTGGTAGCCGAACTTGTGGTTCAGCAGGATTTGTTTGCCGTAGCCGCGCGTGGGTTCTCCGATGTCCACTTTCTGCACCGTGGCGTCGCCCGTCGCATAGACCGGGGTTCCGCGGTCGCAGCCCAGGTCGATGCCCAGGTGGGCGATGATGCGGTGGTAGATCGGGTGCATGCGGCGCGGGTTGAAGGCTCCGATATGGTCGCCGTGCAGGGCCTTGCGGTCGATGGGCCAGATGGCCGGGATGGCCGCCGCCAGCCGTGCCTTGTCCTTGGAAAGCACTTGCAGTTCGTCGAACGAGACCGATTCCTGGTAGAGCGTGCGGGCCAGTGCGTCCAGTTGTTTCCACGTCCCTATCATCAGCGGTGCGAATTCGTCGTCGTCCATCGGCGCGTATTTCGCGTCGGGGTAGGGGCGGTCGGCTTCCGCCAGGGTGTCGGTCGAGAAGAGCGAGCGGTAGACGTGGTTGTCGCGGTGGCGTATTTCGTCCACGCGGCTCTGGGCCGTGCGGATGCGGTCCTGGAGGATGCGGTACCGGATCATCAGTTCGCGGTTGCGGCGGTTGATGCGGTACATTTTGGGGGTGTAGAAGAACTGCGAGAAGACCACGTTGGCTATCGACACAAGGATGAATCCGATGAGTACCTTGCGCAGTATGCGGTAGATTCTCAGCCGGAGCGGTGCTTTGGCGGCTTCGCGCGCCTCGCGCCCTGCGGCGGCAGGTGTCTCTGGTTTTTGCTTCATCCTCTAAAAAACTCCTTGTTGCAGGATGCAAATTTAAGTTTAATTGTGTAATTTTGCAACCCGAATCGTATAACGATGCAACAGGACAATAGAGTATATATGGAATCTGCAAAAATCCGTCAGGCTTTTCTCGATTTTTTCCAAAGCAAGGGCCATGCCATCGTCCCCTCGGCGCCGATGGTCGTCAAGGGCGACCCTACGTTGATGTTCACCAACGCGGGTATGAACCAGTTCAAGGATATTTTCCTCGGCAACGCTCCCCGCAAGTTTCCGCGGGCGGCCGATACGCAGAAGTGCCTGCGTGTCTCCGGCAAGCACAACGACCTGGAGGAGGTGGGCCACGATACCTACCACCACACCATGTTCGAGATGCTCGGCAACTGGTCTTACGGCGATTATTTCAAGAAGGAGGCCATCGAGTGGGCGTGGGAGCTTTTGCACGACGTCTATAAGCTGCCCGCCGAGCGTATGTACGCCACCGTGTTCGAGGGTTCGGAGGAGGACGGCGTGCCGTTCGACCAGGAGGCCTACGATTATTGGAGGCGTTTCCTGCCCGAGGACCACATCATCCGCGGCAACAGGCACGACAATTTCTGGGAGATGGGCGAGACGGGTCCTTGCGGGCCTTGTTCCGAAATCCACTTCGACCTCCGCGATGAGGCCGAAATCGCCGCTATACCCGGCCGCGAGATGGTCAACAAGAGCCATCCGCAGGTCATCGAGATCTGGAACCTCGTCTTCATGCAGTTCAACCGCAAGGCCAACGGGTCGTTGGAGGAGCTGCCCGCGCGCAACGTCGACACCGGCATGGGTTTCGAGCGTCTGTGCATGATTCTCCAGGGCAAGAAGTCCAATTACGATACCGACGTTTTCCAGCCCACCATCGGCCGTATCGCCGCCTTGTCCGGCAAGCAGTACGGGGCCGATGAACAGGCCGACATCGCCATGCGCGTCATCGCCGACCACCTGCGCGCCATCGCTTTTTCCATCGCCGACGGGCAGCTGCCCTCCAACGTCAAGGCCGGGTACGTCATCCGCCGTATCCTCCGCCGCGCCGTGCGTTACGGCTATACTTACCTCGGCTTCACCGAGCCGACCCTCTGCCGGTTGGTGCCCGGGCTGGTGGCTCAGATGGGCGGCCAGTTCCCCGAGCTCAAGGCCCAGCAGGGGCTTATCGAAAAGGTCATCGAGGAGGAGGAGGCTTCGTTCCTGCGGACTTTGGCCACAGGTATCAACCTCCTGGACGGCGTCATCGCGCGTACCAAGTCCGAGGGCCGGCAGTTGATTTCGGGCGCCGACGCGTTCGAGCTCTACGATACGTTCGGCTTCCCCATCGACCTCACGGAGCTTATAGCCCGCGAGCAGGGCGTCGGGGTCGACCTCGATGCCTTCGACAAGGAGCTGCAGGCTCAGAAGGAGCGTTCGCGCAACGCCGCGGCCGTCGATACCGACGACTGGGTGGAGCTGTTCCCCTTGCGCGAAAGCGTCTTCACAGGTTACGATACGCTCACCGACGAGGTGCGCATAGCCCGTTATCGCCGCGTCGCTTCCAAGGGCAAGACTTCCTACCAGCTGGTCTTCGACCGCACGCCGTTCTACGGTAATTCGGGCGGTCAGATCGGCGACATCGGTGTCATCGAGAGCGCCAACGAGCGCATCGCCGTCGTCGCTGCCGAAAAGGAAAACGGGTTGATTATCCATATCGTCGAGCGGCTGCCGGAGAATCCCGCGGCTGTTTTCACCGCCCGCGTCGATGCCGACAAGCGGCAGGCGGCGGCCAACAACCACTCGGCCACCCACCTCATGCACGCCGCTCTGCGCAAGGTGCTGGGCGACCACGTCGAGCAGAAAGGTTCGATGGTGACCCCCGAGTTGCTGCGTTTCGACTTCTCGCACTTCCAGAAAGTCACGCGTGAGGAGCTGCGCGAGGTCGAGAAGTTGGTCAACAAGGCCATCCGCGCCAACTACCCGCTCGTCGAGAAGCGCGACGCCACCAAGGAGGAGGCCGCCGAAGCCGGGGCCATGATGCTTTTCGGCGAGAAGTACGGCGACCGCGTGCGCATGGTGCGTTTCGGCGATTCGGTCGAGCTGTGCGGCGGTACCCATACCAGCGCTACGGGCAACATCGGCATCTTCAAGATTCTCAACGAGAGCGCCATTTCGGCCGGGGTGCGCCGCATCGAGGCCGTCACGGGCGAGCAGGCCGAGAAGGTGCTCTACGTGGCTGAGGATACGATCCGCAGTGTGGGCGAGTCGCTCAACAATACGCAAATCATGCAGGCGGTCCGGAAGATGATCGAGAGCAACGAGACGCTCTCCAAGGAGGTCGAGCGCATGCGGCGCGAGCAGGTGGCGCAGTGGGCCGACAAGCTCGCCGCGTCGTTGCCCGAGCGCAACGGCGTGCAGCTCATCGCCTTGCAGTCCGAGAACAAGCCCGAGGTGGTCAAGGACCTCGCCTACAACCTCCGCGCCCGGTCGCCCAAGCTCGTGCTGGTCATCGGGTCGCTCTTCGAGGGCAAGCCTTCGCTGACTATCATGTTGGGCGACGAAATCGCCAAGCAGGGCGTCGATGCCGGGGCCGTCATCCGCGAGGCCGCCAAGCTCATGCAGGGCGGCGGCGGCGGTCAGGCGTTCTTCGCCACGGCCGGCGGCAAGAACCCCGACGGATTGCAGGCCGCCATCGACAAGGCGGTGGAACTGATTCTCGCCAAACTCAAATAGAAACTATACGCCTGTCATCCTGAGCGCGTCTCTTTGGTCATCCTGAGCGCAGCGAAGGATCTGACCGCTCAGAATGACGGCCTTACAGATTTGAATAAAAGATTACAGCTATGGCAAACAAGGTTCTGCTGATGATTCTCGACGGCTGGGGCAACGGCCGCCACGACCGGGCCGACGTCATTTCGACGGTTCATCCCGCTTATATCTCGGCCATGACCGAGCGTTATCCCCACGCGCAGCTGCGCACCGACGGCGAGAACGTCGGTCTGCCCGACGGGCAGATGGGCAATTCGGAGGTGGGCCACCTCAACATCGGCGCCGGGCGCGTCGTCTACCAGGATTTGGTCAAAATCAACCGCGCCTGCCGCGACAATTCGATTCTGAAGAATCCCGAGGTCGTCCGCGCGTTCGACTACGCCCGCCAGAACGGCGCCGGCGTCCATTTCATGGGCCTTACCTCCGACGGCGGCGTGCATTCGTCGCTGGAGCATCTGTTCAAGTTGTGCGACATCGCCGCCGAGTATAAAATCGACCGGACGTTCGTCCATTGTTTCATGGACGGCCGCGATACCGACCCGCGCAGCGGCAAGGGTTTCATCGAGCAGCTGGAGAAGCACCTGGCCGCGTCGACGGGTAAAATCGCCACGGTCGTCGGCCGTTACTACGCTATGGACCGCGACAAGCGTTGGGAGCGTGTCAAGGTGGCTTACGACGCTTTGGTCGAGGGCATCGGCGAGCACGCTACCGACATGGCCGCCGCCGTGCAGAAGTCTTACGACGCCGACATCACCGACGAGTTCATCAAGCCCGTCGTTCGCGTGGACGAGGCCGGCAATCCCGTCGGAACCATCCGGCCCAACGACGTGGTCGTTTTCTTCAACTACCGGAACGACCGCGCCAAGGAGCTTTCCATCGTGCTGACCCAGCAGGACATGCCCGAAGCCGGGATGCACACCCTGCCGCTCTATTATTGCTGCATGACCCCCTACGACGCTAAGTTCACGGGGCTGCACATCCTGTTCGACAAGGAGAATGTGCCCGACACCATCGGCGAGTGGGTCTCGAAGCAGGGGCTCAGGCAGCTGCGTATCGCCGAGACCGAAAAATACGCGCATGTCACGTTCTTCCTGAACGGCGGACGCGAGGAGACTTTCGAGGGCGAGGAACGTATCCTCGTCGCTTCGCCCAAGGTGGCGACCTACGACCTCCAGCCCGAGATGTCGGCGCCCGAGGTGGCCGACAAGCTGGCGGCGGCGCTCGACGAGCAGAAGTTCGACTTCATCTGTCTGAACTTCGCCAACGGCGACATGGTAGGGCACACGGGTATTTATGATGCCATCGTCAAGGCGGTCAAGGCGGTCGACGGGTGCGTCGAAAAGGTGGTCGAGGCGGCCAAGCGCAACGGCTACGAGGTGGTGCAGATTGCCGACCACGGCAACGCCGACAACGCCGTCAACCCCGACGGCACGCCCAACACGGCCCACTCGCTCAATCCGGTGCCCATCGTCGTGGTTTCCGACCGCGTCAAGGCGGTGCACGACGGTATCTTGGCCGACGTAGCACCCACGGTGCTGGCGCTGATGGGCGTTCCCCAGCCGGCCGGTATGACGGGCCGTTCGCTGGTCGAAATGAAGTAACCTTAAAACCGAATACGATGAAAAAATTGTTGTTTTTTGCGGCCTGCGCCGCGCTTTGCGCTTCGTGCACTCCTAAGAAGCCGTTCACCCTCGCAGGTACGGCCGATTCGTCGGCCGACGGGCAGACGGTCTACCTTTACGATTACCAGGAGGGCCGCGCCGTCGACAGCACCGTGGTAGCCGAGGGGCGTTTCAGCTTCGGCGGCCGCATTGCGGGCGACGTCCTGCGCCGGGTTTCGCTGGGCCGCAACTTCGTCAACGTCATTCTGGAGGGCGGCGATTTCACGGTCGACCTTACGGAGCACACGGTCGGCGGTTCGGAGAAAAACGAGCAGTTAAATCGTTTTAACACGCAGTACGATTCCATCGGCCGGGCGTTTTACGAGAACTTCATGACCCTTAAGGGCGACGCGCTGCTTTCGGAAGCGGAGTTCGAGGCCAAGGCCGATGCGCTGGTGGCAGAGACGAACGTTGCGCTCGGCGACCTGGCCCGTCCGCTGGTCGAAGCCAACAACAACGCGCTGGGCGCCTATGCTTTCCTGCGTTGGTGCTCCGATCTGGAGACGCCCGAGGAGTTCGACGCCGCGCTGGCCCTTGCGGGCGACCGTGTGCGTGAGTTCGCTCCCGTGAAAGCTATCGTCGACAAGCACAATGCGCTGAAGAAGACTGCCGAGGGAATGCCGTTCGCCGACTTCACCATCGAGAACGGCAATGCCGATTCGACGGCCGCGAGCCTTTCCGACTACGTGGGCAAGGGCAAATACGTGCTGGTCGATTTCTGGGCTTCGTGGTGCGGCCCCTGCCGCCGCGAGATTCCCGTCATCCGCGAGGTGTGGGAGAAGTACCGCGGCGACAAGTTCGAGGTGCTGGGCGTTGCCGTGTGGGACAAGCGCGAGGATACGCTCAAGGCCGCTGCGGACCTCGGTATCGAGTGGGCGCAGATTCTCGACGCCCAGGGCGTGCCGACCGACCTTTACGGCATCAACGGGATTCCCCATATCATCCTCTTCGGTCCCGACGGAACGATTGTCGCCCGCGGCCTGCGCGGCGATGCGCTCAAGGAGAAGGTGGCCGAAGTGCTGGCCGAATAGCCCGGCAGGACATTGTATGGAAAAAGGGGCGCGAAATTTTCGCGCCCCTTTTTTCTATGCGGGATGCGGTTCTCAGCGCTCGGGCAGTTCGCCGATGAGCCCGCGGATGACGACCGAGGCGCAGCCGATGCCGAACAGGGCGGGGAGGTAGGAGATGGTTCCTACGTTCGATTTCTTGTTTTGCTCCTCGCAAAGAATCATCGCCCCCTCGCGGGCAGGTTCGGGCGAGAATACGGCCTGGAAGCCCCGCCGGACACCCGCCTTGTGGAGCCGCTTGCGCAGCATGTGGGCCAGCGGGCAGTGGTGGGTCTTGGAGATGTCGGCGATTTCGAGTTTCGTGGGGTCGGTTTTGGCTCCGGCGCCCATCGAGCTGACGAGCGGCAGCCCCCGTTCGAGCGCCGCGAGGATAAGCGCCAGCTTGGGCGAAAGGGTGTCGATAGCATCCACGACATAGTCGTAGCGCGCCGCGTCGAGCAGGGCGTAGGTCTCCTCGTCGCGTATAAAACGATTTAGCACCGTCAGCTCCAGCTCCGGGTTGATGTCGCGGAGCCGTTCGGCCAGCACCTCGGCCTTGGGGCGGCCGACGGTCGAGCGGAGCGCGACAAGCTGGCGGTTGATGTTACTGACGCTCACCGTGTCGGCGTCGGCGACGGTCATGCGGCCCACGCCTGCGCGGGCGATCATTTCGGCGGCATAGGCCCCCACGCCGCCCAGTCCCACGACCAGCACGTGGGCGCGGCGCAGCATGCCGAGCTTCTCTTCGCCCAGCAGCAGAGCGGTGCGTTCGAGCCAGTTATCCATGGATGAAAATGCGTTCGTAGTTTTCGGTCGTTGCCTGCTTCAGCTCCTCGACCGAAAGTGCCAGGAGCTCTGCGACGCGCGTATAAATCGTTTTAACAGGCGTCTCGCTGTCGTCGGTTTCCAGAAAGAGCTGCGAAAGGGGCGTGCCTTTCAGGGCTTCGACCGTCCGCGGCGAGGCGAAGGTCCGTTCGCCGAAAGACAGGCAGTAGCCCCGTTCGAGCGCCTGCCGGGCCTGCTCCGGCGACCCGATGAAGCCGTGGAAGATGACGGCGCGCGGCTCCTGCTCCCAAAGCAGGCGCATGGTCTGCTCGAATGCCTTGACGCAATGGAGCACGACGGGCAGTCCGTACCGGCAGGCGAGGGCGAGTTGGGCGCGGAACAGCTCGATCTGTGCCTGACGCGTGCCGTTGTCGGCCGCCTGCACGAAGTCGAGCCCGGTTTCGCCGACCGCCTGCACGCCGCCGCTCTCCAACTCGCGGGCGAGCCGGTCGAGCGCGGCGGCATCGGCCTGGGGAGCATCCCACGGGTGGATGCCCGCCGTGCGCAGCTCGATGCCGCAGCCCGTCGGGCGGTGGGTGTGGATGTTGACGAAAACAGGGTTCATATGGACAAAGATACGAATTTTAAGGATATTTAAGAAATAATGGCTGCGGCATACGTTTTTCCGGAAAAAATTTCGTACTTTCGCACGCGGTTAAGCTGTTAGCGTGCTAACAACAGGGCGGGGCCGGGAAGCCGGAGGCGCCGGGAACTGCCGGAACACGGGAAGACCAGCCATGCAGGGGTTGCCGGAACGCGGGCTTGTGCCGCGGGAGGTCTCTGCCGCAGAGACTGCTGAGACAAGGGCCTACAACCGCGGAGACACCTGCCATGCGGGAACTGCCGGAACACGGGCCCACGACTGCGGGAACACCTGCGGACTGCGGCCGAGAGGGCACGGACAACGGACGGAACAACGAGAAAAATCATATTTCAATCAAACTCAAATTCAAACCATGTCGAAAGTCATTACACTACGCAAGGGTCTCGACATCAATCTGGAGGGGAAACCTCAGCCGACCGTGGCCGATGCGCCGCGGGCTGCGGAGTATGCGGTTTCGCCCCTCGATTTCGAGGGCGTGACCCCCAAGCTGCTGGTCAAGGCGGGCGATAAGGTGAAGGCGGGTACGCCGCTGTTCTTCAACAAGAACGACCAACGCGTACTTTTCACCTCGCCGGTGAGCGGCTGTGTGGCGGCCATCAACCGCGGCGAAAAACGCAAGGTGCTCTCCGTGACGGTGACCCCCGACGGCGAAGGTCGGTCGGAAGAGTTCGGACGTCCGGACCTCGGTGCGGCCACGCGCGAGGAAGTTGTGGAACTGCTGCTGCGCAGCGGCCTGTGGCCGATGATCGTGCAGCGCCCCTACGGCATCATCGCCGATCCGTCGGACACGCCCCGGGCAATCTTTGTTTCGGCGTTCGATTCGGCGCCGCTGGCCCCGGACTACAACTTCGTGCTTCGCGAGGAGAAACACAACCTGCAAACCGGAATCGAGGTGCTGCGCAAGCTCACGCCGGGCAAGGTGCATCTGTCGGTGCGCGCCAAGGCCGAGGGCGACATGCCGTCGCTGGCAGGCGCCGAACTGCACAGCTTTGCGGGCAAGCACCCGGTGGGCAACGTCGGCGTGCAGATTCACCACATTGCCCCCATCAACAAGGGCGAGAAGGTCTGGACGGTCAACATCCAGGACCTTGCCATCATCGGCCGCCTGTTCAACACGGGGCGGGTCGACATGACGCGCATCATCGCCGTGACGGGCTCCGAGGTGGAGAAACCCGCCTATGTCCGCACCGCAGCGGGCGCCCGCTGCGATTCGATACTGGGCGGTAACGTCAAGGCGCAGAAAGAGGGCGACAGCGTCCGCATCATCTCGGGCAACGTGCTGACGGGCACCAAGACGGCGATGGACGGCTTCCTGGGCTACTACGCCAACCAGCTGACGGTCATCCCCGAGGGCGACAAGTACGAACTGCTGGGCTGGGCGATGCCGCGCTTCGGCAAGTTCTCGGTGTCGCGCTCCTACTTCTCGTGGCTCTGCCCGAAGAAAGCCTACAAGCTCGATACCAACCTGCACGGCGGCGAACGTCCGTTCGTGGTGACGGGGCTCTACGAGCAGTATCTGCCGATGGACATCTATCCGATGTATCTGCTGAAAGCCTGCCTGGCGGGCGACATCGACAAGATGGAGAATCTGGGAATCTACGAAGCGGTCGAGGAGGACTTCGCGCTGTGCGAATTCGTCGACCCCTCGAAAATCGAAATCCAGCAGATTATCCGCGACGGTATTAACTTAATGATAAGGGAGGCATAACGATGGGACTGCGTAAAATAGTTGACAACCTCAAGCCCACCTTTTCCAAGGGCGGCAAGCTGAGTTTTCTGGCCTCGACGTTCGACGCGTTCGAGACGTTCCTTTTCGTGCCGAACACGACGACGGCCAAGGGCGCGCATATCCGCGACTGCAACGACATGAAACGAACGATGATCGTGGTGGTGGCGGCGCTGCTGCCTGCACTGCTGTTCGGATTCTACAACACGGGCTATCAGCACTATCTGTCGCAGGGCGTCGAACCTGCGCTGTGGGCTTCGCTGTGGTTCGGATTTCTGAAGGTGCTGCCCATCATCGTGGTTTCCTACGTGGTGGGTCTGGCCATCGAATTCGGATTCGCGCAGGCGCGCGGCCATGAAGTCAACGAAGGCTTTCTGGTGACGGGTCTGCTCATCCCGATGATCATGCCGGTGGACATTCCGCTGTGGATGGTGGCCGTAGCTACGGCTTTCTCGGTCGTATTCGGCAAGGAAGTCTTCGGCGGCACGGGCATGAACGTTTTCAACCCCGCCTTGCTGGCACGTGCATTCGTCTTCTTCGCCTACACGCCCTCGATTTCGGGCGCCGAGGTGTGGATTGCGGGCCTGAAGTCGGGCGAGGGCGTGGTCGACGGCTTCTCGGGTGCCACGGCGCTCGAACACCTGGCTGTCGACGGCACGCTGGGCTATTCGGCTCTCGATGCTTTCCTCGGATTCATCCCCGGTTCCATCGGCGAGACCTCGACGGTGGCGATTCTGATAGGCGCCGCCCTGCTGCTCTTCACGGGCATCGCCTCGTGGCGGACGATGCTTTCGGTCTTCGCAGGCGGTCTGCTGATGGGCTATGTGTTCCAGTGGACGGGCGTGACCTCCTATCCGGCCTGGTGGCATCTGATCATCGGCGGCTTTGCGTTCGGTGCGGTCTTCATGGCCACCGACCCGGTGACTTCGGCCCAGACCAACGCGGGCAAGTACATCTTCGGTCTGCTGACGGGTGCGCTGGCCGTGCTCATACGTGTGGTCAATCCGGCCTATCCCGAGGGCATGATGCTTTCGATTCTCTTCATGAACGCGCTGGCGCCGCTGATCGACTACTATGTGGTCGAGGCCAACATCCGGCGCAGAAACAAACGTGTCGAACCGGCAAAATAAGGGTGCAATCATGAAAAAATTCAATACGAACAGCAACGCCTACATCATCGTCTACTCGACGGTGATGGTGGTGGCGGTGGCGACGCTGCTGGCCGTGGCCGCGCTCTCGCTGCAAAAACGCCAGTATGCCAACGAGCTCAACGAGAAGAAGCAGTCGATTCTCGCGTCGCTCTCGGCAACGGGCGAGAACTACGATGAATTCATCGAAGCCCGCGTGCTGGATGCCGAGGGCCGGACGGTCGAGGGCGGCGACGTATTCGCCATGCTCAACGACCTGCAAGGCTCGTTCGATGCGGGCAACTACCCGGTGTTCGAGGCCCGGGACGGCCGGGTGGTCATCCCGGTGACGGGCTCGGGGCTGTGGGGCCCCATCTGGGGCTATGTGGCCTTGGAAAACGACATGAACACCGTGGCGGGCATCGTGATGTCCCACAAGGGCGAAACCCCCGGTCTGGGCGCCGAAATCGCGACGGAGAAATACCAGTCGAATTTCGTCGGCAAGACGATTTTCGAGGGCGGCGAATTCGTGTCGGTGTCGCTGCGCAAGGGCGGTGCCAAGGACCCTGCCCACGAAGTGGACGCCATCACGGGCGGAACCAAGACCTCGGACGGCGTGACGGCCATGCTCCGCACGAGCATCGGCCACTATCTGCCGCTGCTGGAAGCGCGCCGCGCGGCCGCATCGGGCTCTAACGAAGAAAATACGGAAGACCATGAGTAGCAAGAATCTCAAATACCTGACCGGGCCCTTCTCGGCGAACAACCCGGTAATCGTACAGATACTGGGCATCTGCTCGGCGCTGGCCGTGACGGTGCAGCTCAAACCGGCCATCGTCATGGCGCTGTCGGTGACGGTCGTGACGGCGTTCTCGAACCTCGTCATGTCGCTGCTGCGCAACGGCGTGCCGGCCCGCATCCGCATCATCGTCCAGCTGGTGGTCATCGCCGCGCTGGTAATCCTTGTGGACCAGGTGCTCAAGGCCTATGTCTACGAAGTGTCGAAACAGCTGTCGGTCTATGTAGGTCTGATTATCACGAACTGCATCGTCATGGGCCGCATCGAAGCCTTTGCGCTGGCCAACAAGCCGTGGCCCGCGCTGCTGGACGGCATCGGCAACGGCCTGGGCTACGGCCTGATCCTGGTGGTCGTGGCGTTCTTCCGCGAACTGCTGGGCTCGGGCACGCTGCTGGGCTACCGCATCGTCCCGGAGAGCTGGTACATGGCCGAGGGCGGGTTCTACTCGAACTGCGGTCTGATGCTCTTCCCGCCGATGGCCCTTATCATTGTGGGCTGCATCATCTGGGTGCACCGCTCGCGCAACAAGGAATTACAGGAAAAATAGGAGGGTAGCGTATGGAATCGTTGAATATCTTTATCCAGTCGATTTTTATCGACAACATGGTGTTCGCCTTCTTCTTCGGCATGTGCTCCTACATTGCTGTGTCGAAGAGCGTGAAGACGGCCCTCGGACTGGGCGCCGCCGTGACGTTCGTCATGGTGATGACCGTGCCGCTGAACTATCTGCTCTATCAGTTCGTGCTGAAACCCGGAGCCCTGGCGTGGGCCGGAGTTCCCGAAGTGAACCTCAGCTTCCTGTCGTTCATCGTGTTCATTGCGACGATTGCGGCGTTCGTGCAGCTGGTGGAGATGATCGTCGAGAAGTTCTCGCCGACGCTCTACAGCCAGCTGGGCATCTTCCTGCCGCTGATTGCGGTGAACTGCGCCATCATGGGCGGCTCGCTGTTCATGCAGCAGAAGGTCGACGCGTTGCAGCTGACCTCGCTGTGGCAGTCTGTCGTCTACGGTCTGGGCTCGGGTCTGGGCTGGTGGCTGGCAATCGTCATGATGGCGGCCATCCGCGAGAAGACGACCTATTCGCATATCCCGGCCGCGCTGAAAGGTCCGGGCATCGCCTTTATCATCACGGGGCTGATGGGCATCGCGTTCATGATTTTCTCGGGCATTCAGTTCTAAACCCCTAAACAGAGACACTGAAAAAATGGAATTGACAATTATAGTTGCGATTGCGGCTTTTCTGATCGTCACCCTGCTGCTGGTGGGGCTGCTTCTCTTTGCCAAGGCGAAGCTGACCTCGTCGGGCGACGTGACCATCGACATCAACAACGGTGAGAAAGTCATCACGGCCGAGAGCGGCGGGACGCTGCTTTCGACGCTGGCCAACAACAAGGTGTTCCTGCCGTCGGCCTGCGGCGGCGGCGGCTCGTGCGGCATGTGCAAGTGCCAGGTGCTGGAGGGCGGCGGCGACATCCTGCCCACCGAGACGGGCTTCATCTCGCGCAAGATGGCCAAGGACCACTGGCGTCTGGGCTGCCAGGTCAAGGTCAAGAACGACCTCAAGATCAAGGTTCCCGAGGCCGTGCTGGGCGTCAAGAAGTGGGAGTGCACGGTGGTCTCCAACCGCAGCATCTCGACCTTCCTCAAGGAGTTCGTGGTGAAGCTGCCCGAGGGCGAGAACCTCAAGTTCCGCAGCGGCGGCTACATTCAGATCGACATTCCGAAGTACGACGCCATCAAGTTCTCGGACATGGAAATCGACGAACGCTTCCGCGAGGACTGGGACAAGATGAAGATGTGGGACCTCGTGACGACCAACCCCGAACCGACGTTCCGCGCCTACTCGATGGCCAACCACCCGGCCGAGGGCAACATCATCATGCTGAACATCCGTATCGCCACGCCGCCGTTCGACCGGGCCGCGGGCTCGTTCATGAAGGTGAACCCGGGTATCTGCTCGTCGTACATCTTCTCGCGCAAACCGGGCGACAAGGTGACGATTTCGGGCCCCTACGGCGAATTCTTCCTGCCGGACGACCTGCCCGATACGCAGGAGCTGATTTTCATCGGCGGCGGTGCGGGCATGGCGCCCATGCGCAGCCATATCATGCACCTGTTCAAGACCGAGAAGACCAAGCGTCCGGTGTCGTTCTGGTACGGTGCCCGCGCACTCAAGGAAGCGCCTTATCTCGACGAGTTCCACCAGATCGAGAAGGATTTCCCCAACTTCAAGATGAATCTTGCGCTCGACCGTCCCGACCCCGAAGCCGACGCGGCAGGGGTGAAGTACACGGCCGGATTCGTGCACAACGTGCTTTTCGAGAACTATCTGAAGAACCACGAGGAGCCCGAAGGCTGCATCTACCTCATGTGCGGACCTCCGATGATGATCGCTTCGGTCGTCAAGATGCTCGACAGCCTCGGCGTCCCGCCGGAGAATATCCTGTATGATAATTTTGGCAGTTAACATAGGGTGAATAAAAAACAAGAGCAGACATTTGTCTGCTCTTGTTTTTGTTGAAAGGGTGCGGGTTATTTCTTGCTGGCGCCGCTTTCGAGGATGGAGACGATGGAGTAGAGGGCGAAGCAGATGGCGCCGAATCCGGCGAGAACGCGGGCGGGCACGAAATACTTGTGGGCGAAGCCGGCGGCCTCGAAAAGGAACGCGGCGAGGAAAAGGCACGTGAGGGCGGTGACGATGGGGATGATGGGAATCCGGTTGGCCAGCGGGTAATCGGTGTGCCAGATTTTGGCAAGCAGGATGACCTTGCTCGAAATGCTCCAGCAAATCAGCGCCAGGCCGAAGAGTACGAATCCGACGAAATTGATGGGGCGTCCCCGAAGTACGATCAGCAGGACGATGCCGAGGATGAAAGCCAGGGCGCCCATCGTGAGGGCCAGCCCTGTCCATTTGGATTTCTCCTTGAGCGTGTAGCTGCCCCGGATTTGCCGGGCGATGCTTGCCACCAAGGCGATAAGCGCCGTGCAGACGCAGGCGATGCCGAACATGACGCTACCGGCGACGATGTGGGCCGGGAGCGTGCCGCGGACATAGAGCAGGATGCACCAAATCCACGCGGCGAGGGCCGTGGCGCTGACGATGCCGATAAGGGTGACCGACTGGCCGACGGTGAATCCCTGCGGGTTGATCGAAAACGAAGCGTCGGCCGAATTGCGGGGAATCTGGACGAAGCGCGACGACGAGGTTGCGGCCGTCGAAACGCAGATGGTGATAAGGCCCAGACCGCAGACCACGTGGCCCGTGACCACCCAGCCAGTCATCCCGGAGGTAAGGATGAAGACGCCGCAGATGAGTGTGGCCAGCGCGAAGGAGTAGCCGATGGCGGGGAAGATGTATTTGGATGCTTCGTTGTAGGTGCCGGTCAGCTGGCGGATGATGGTGGCCGCCGTGCAGTAGAGGGCCATGCAGATGGAGCCGAGGAAGAATACGACGGGTCCGGCCGTCAGGCGTGCGGGGTCGTCGCCCGTCGTGTAGATATAGGCCCCGTAGGCAAAACAGAATGCCGCCATCGCAAGCGGAATGGCGCGGAAAAGTACGCTGATACCGTGGTTCATGGTTGTCGGAATTTTTTCGGCCCCCGCGCAAATCCCGTACCAATAAAATTGGTATCTTTATCCCCGTAAAATTCTGAAACGATGATTCGAGGAGCAGTATTCGACATGGACGGCACGCTGGTCGACAACAGCGCGGTGCATGTACGGGCATTCGAGATTTTCTGCGAGCGCTACGGCGTGCACGATTGGCAGGAGAAGCTGGCGCAGGCGTTCGGTATGGGTAACGACGACATCATGCGCCGTATCATGCCCGAGGAGATAATCCGTCAAAAAGGGTTGGCGGCGCTGGCCGACGAAAAGGAAGCGATTTATCGCGAAATTTACGCGCCGACCATCCGGCCCGTAGAGGGGTTGGCCGACCTGCTCGGACGGCTGCGGGCCGCCGGAGTGCGCCTTGCCGTGGGGTCGTCGGGCTGCCGCACCAACATCGACTTCGTGCTGGAGAAATGCGGCATCGAGGGCTGTTTCGACGTCATCGTGTCGGGCGACAGGGTGGCGCACTGCAAACCCGACCCGGAAATATACCTTACGGCCGCGGCTGAGCTGGGACTGAATCCGGTGGAATGCGTGGTGTTCGAGGACGCCAAGGCCGGCATCGAATCGGCCCGGCGGGCAGGTGCGGGGCGCATCGTTGCGCTGACTACGACCCTCCCGCGCGAGGTGCTGGCGGCAGAGACCGCGGCGGACATGATTGTGAACAACTTTGCCGAAGTCGAGGACCTCGGCGCTATTTTGCAGTAGGACGATGCGGGGAATAGTTGCTGTGGGGCTGCTCGTCGTGTCGAACGCTTTCATGACGCTGGCGTGGTACGGGCATATCGCGTTCAAATCGCGGCTCGAACGTTTCGGGATGGCCGCTATCGTGCTGCTGAGCTGGGGAATCGCCCTTCTGGAATATTGCTTCCAGGTCCCGGCCAACCGCATCGGCTCGGCGCAGTTCGGCGGTCCGTTTTCCATTTGGGAGCTCAAGGTCATCCAGGAGGTTGTCTCGCTCTCGGTCTTCACCCTTTTCGCCCTCGTCTTCATGAAGTCCGATACGCTCCGGTGGAACCACCTCGCAGGGTTCGCCTGCCTGGTTCTCGCCGTTTACTTTATTTTCCGGAAATGATTCGGTCGTGCCGCCATATCTGCCAGCTGTTCACGAAGTTCTGCCACAGATTATTTACTGACATTCATATTTATCTGAATATTAACGAGTAAAATATTTATTGCCTTGTATTGAGTAACAAAATAGCAACAAAAATATGGATAAAATGGGGCTTCCAGAAATATTTTAATTCTTGTCAATCTTTTTCTTCTTGCCAATATATTCGTCAAATAACTCCTCCAAATACTCTTTGGGCATAAAGCCGGTTTCTGCCCTTTTATGTATGAATAAATTATTTTCGTACACAACCTCTCCAAGTTGATAGTCCAATTCACTTTCACTAAACTCGTCTTTATTGAGATTTGCTATGGGAACAGGCATAGAATCTCCATCACCTCGGCTTCGCCACACGTATGCGGATTTAGTCATCGCACATGCAAACAATTAATTATCAAACGCTTATTTCTAACACAATAGAAAAATCTATGTTAATTTAAGAGTATGGAATAAAAGTGAAGATTTAACAATTTTGGCTTTTACTAAAAAATGAAGCTATTATGTACTTATGTGAAATTCGTGTTTTACTCCTATCTTCAGATTACTCACTGTTAATCGTCTATTTAGTCACGTTGCCCATTTTCAATTATCTTTTATTCATGAATTCTCTCTCAAGGCCCTCTATCTCCTTTGAAATTAACTTATATTTAGCCCGTATCTCTTCTCGTTGATAGAAATCCAACAAATCTGCTTTACTAAGAGACTCGTCTTCCAAATATTTCACCAAATACCGTTGATTAAATTCTATCGACAAAAGGCTCTTCTCAATATTTTTCAATATTTGCTGGTTATTCTTGATATTTGTTTTTACCAACATCTCTACGTTTTGTACATCTCGGATATCCTTCAATAAACGTTGGATAAGCATATTCACAAAATCTACCTTAACATTCTTTCCATCCCTCCTTAAAGCCAGTCCGCGAGCTAAATTGTACGCAATAGCCAAATTATGATAATCTGAAGCCTCATAATCAATGATGCAGACAAAGCCAATATTATTGATATACGACACTCCATCCACTACTCGCTGTATGGATGCATCTGCCAGTGTCTTGTCAAAAACAATAATACTCGTATTGGCATCACGGTTCACCGAAGCCTCCAGTAATTGTGCCCACGCTGTATCATACTTATTGGATGCTATATCTAATGAGTCAACATCACCCAATTTGATACTTTTGTCAAACTTACATTCTATAGCTACTTTCTTTCCGCTATTTTCGCCACATACATAAGCCAGAATATCGCCTGTTTTGTTATTCTTCAACAGGCCTTTCGATGTTCCTGATAGCGAAACAATATCTCCAAGCTGGAAACGATCGATGTAAGCTTCAAGAAACTCTAAGATGTCATTCTCTGCGGCAACACCCTTAATAGCTGTCTTGTGGAAAACCTCTTGTTTCATATTAAACAGCAGTTTTAAGTTCTCCAATTGTACCCCCAAGTCATCAGTCGTCTTAGAGAGAAAAGCAGAAAACCTGTCTTCCATTGTTGCCAGCACACCTATGCGAATAGCACGCAATAAAGCTGTTTCCCTTTCATTTTCAGGAAGGGAGCCAAAATATCGATAAACAAGCTCGTCCGAAATCTCAAAACTTTCTACTTGGACGCGCTGGAGTTTGTGATCTATACGCATACCTTATACACGAACGTAGCGGTAACCGCCTTTTTTAATATAGGCTGCAAAGTACTTACCATGTGAGTCAGCAGCCATTAGTCCATCATAAATACTTTGCGGCACATCAAAATACTGATATACTGCGCCACTCAAAAACTCGACCTCCAAAATCATGTTATCAAAGTCATAGCCAATCGAAGCGATGTTCGAAGATGATACATATTGTCTTTCCATATTTTATTATTTATAAATTTACTTGTTGTAATCTCCATGCTTTCACAATGTCTTGATACTCACTATCAGTAATATCTAAAGCATTATTCCAGCCCCCTTTACCTACCTCATTAGATGCAACAATGGGGTCATTGCTGTCTGGCCTATCCTTTTTGTCAGGGAATGTTATGATCGCTCTCATAGGCATTCTCACTGCCTCACCAACAATAATGGATTCTCCAGTCTTCAGAATCGGAAGCATATTCACTAGATTAGAAAGATTATCTGAAACGGTATTGGCAATTATACCTCTATCATTAGAGTTTGTCAGGCGCAAAGCTATCGTTGTACCACATTGAGAGAGAATAGTTGGATCAATCTCTGAAGGGCGTTGGCTTACGATCACGGCACTGATACCATATTTACGTCCTTCCTTTACCAAGCGGCGTACTACTTTGGATGCTCTGCTATAATTGTCACTTCCAAGATAATTATGAGCCTCCTCCATCACTACTAGTAAAGGACGTTTTCTGCCTCCTTGTTTAAGATTACGAGACCAGAACATAGAGTCATACATAACACGCAGAAGAATTCCTATAATATCATGTAATATTCCACTCGGTACTCCTGAGACATCAAAAACTGAGAGAGTTTTTTCTCCCATCCAGAGTTTTAACAATGAATGTATGTCATTTATTATTTTTCCATCAGCGTCTGGAATAAAACCCTCTGGTTTTAATGCAAAATCAAAACGAGGGTCTGTCATCTTTGCCTGCAACGCTATCAACTGCTTTCTCAGATTCATGGTAGCAGCAGATAAGAATATTTTTGATTGCTGCTGTTCCTTATATTTGGGCAGCACAAATGGCTCTATCGATCCTGTCATTTTACTTCCGTCTTCATTTGTTATGAAAGCCTCTGTCGTCGCTGCCTCATCAAAATCCTTATCAATAGCACATATTTTCTGTCCAGTTCCCGCGCAAGTATGCGTTGCAAACATTAACCTGTATAAATAGAGGAACAAACGTTGCAAGCTGAAAGGCACAGGTGTATCTACTGTTATATTATCCGTATTTAGATATGAGAACAAACAAGGGTTTTTCTCTATTGTAAGCTTTTTAAGCGTTAGAATAAGTTCCGAAAGAGGAAATCGGTCATTGTCTGGAATATCACCAAAGGCAAAACTCACGAACTCATCAAAGCTCATGGCCCAATAGGGTACAACCAATCTCTTGTCCGTGTCATCTTCAGGCGTTATTCTAAATACATTTGCCCTATCCTTAAAGGTACTACCATACTCACCATGAATATCAACGAGAATAATCCTAGAGGATGGGAAAATAGTAGAATCTATAAGAGTGTTAACTAGTCCTGCCACAGTCGTTGATTTACCTGTTCCCGTAGAGCCAACGATACAACTATGTCTGGATACTAACTTATTGATATCTACCAAAGCAGGAATATTCTCCGCTCCCGAAATCGTTCCCACAGACACAAACTCAGCCCCTTTCTCACGACCGTATATATTCACAAGATCATCCTCTGTAACAATATAAACCTCATCATCTATCATCGGGTATTGTGAGATACCTCTTTCAAATGGCTGGCCTTTTGCGCCCTCTCCCACTAGTTGTACCGTCATCCACCTTAGCCCAGTATTGGTATAGTCTCTTATGGATTCGGGTACTGCATTTGCCCCTATCTGTACAATGGTGCCATACAAGTTAACAAAACCTTGCGGTATCTTCACAAAGCCACCTACTTGGCCAATCTTATAACCGTTTCCGTAAATATAAGAAATGGTTGAATTGACCGACGGGTATAACTGTACAGAAACATTTGTTCCAGAAATGCTTCTAACAGCTCCTATGACTGCGGGATTATTTTTTGTCTGCATCTGGATGATCTCCTATTAGTTCAGAAAGGAAAGAAGTGAAAGAGGCGAAATCGCCGAAAGATACGCAATCATCAATCTTCTTGAAATTAAAGTGTATAAATTCATTCTTATCATCTACAAACTTTGACCATTCACGGCGTTGGGCGCCAATTACGGCCTCTTCATCGTACCAAATATTAAGGTTGGGGCGTTCTAATGCTCTTTTTACGGCTTCTGGTGCAACCAATGTACCAGCTGCATCTTTCATCTTCCCATACATCAATGCCACTACATTTGCACTCTGGTTTACTTTCAGAGCATTTATAATAGTGTCATTGATATGCTCGTCACCAAATGAATAACCACAGACAAATAATACGGCATGAGGGTTCAATAGAAAGTTTGTCAATCTGTCAGACATAGCTAGGAATGGCATCTTCCTACTTTGGTCGTATTTCAGTTTAGAGGGATATATCAATTCTGGAGAGCCTGCTATGCCTTTAGACACCCTATAAACACCTCCCGACATAGCTTTCCAATTCACAGAACCGTGCAGTTTCCATAATCTCGCCCAGTATGGAGGCAACTCATTCTCTTCGACAGAATGAATGTCAAAGAATGGATATCTTGAACCAGAGAATCCATCGAAGAACGGTACATTTTGTTCTTCTAAAGCCTGCTCTAACAGCAAATCATAGTTGGTTGTAAATATTTCAACTGGTATGACACGATCAATAGAACCTACCCATCTAGCTAATCTTCTATACGAATTATCTCCATCTGGTAAGTCCTTGTTCACTGCATCTGCTATTGTATTGCAGATTTCTGTTTCTAAGCCATTTAGCTCATCTTCCGTAAAACCTCGTACAGTGCCACCGCCAGTTGAGACTTCTTTCATTGAGCGGATATAAGTAAGAACATCTTCTATATTTGAGGTGTTCTTGCCAGCCTTATCTAACTCTGCTATCAGCCTCTTATATGGTGTAGTCGCTACATCAGTATCATGGCCATCGTTGATAATCTTGGTTAACCCCACCATATCTGGAAGCAGTGGTGTTCCTGAGGCTTTAACAGACAAAGGACAACCCGCTGCAAGAAAGAATCCAAGCGGGGCTTTATCTTGAGACAACAGCAACCTTAAATTCCGCAAATGTCTTATTTGATCATGATTCATAAATCTCCATATTTTACAGCTTTCAATTTCCCAAAGTGTGTTTTGTCTACTTCCATTTGAAAAAACTCTACCGGATGTTCTTCCTTGATATTAGCAAATGAATGTTTGGCCACATCCCAAACACTTTTTTCGCTCACCCATTTACGCCCTTTCAGAATATCCATAATCTCTGTTTGTTGGTCTTTGGGGCATTTCAAACCGAAATAGACTGCAACAATGCTGTTCTTTGCGTCAATGCTAGCATAGTCCCCTGTTCCTTTCGGATCATAAGAGAGCAATCGCAATTCATTCTCATATTCCCATGCTTTGCCCTTTGCAAAGAAAGCATCTTGTAGGTTGATTGCACCATTCTTCCTATAGGAATCCATGTCTGAAGTGTATTCTACATCTCGAAAGTATGCCACCTGACTTTTGGCCTCATCTGCAAATTTCGTCATATCATTGTTGAAGTGGTACTTTATACACACTCCCTTATGATTGTCGGCATAGTGAGCCCACATTAGGTCATTCAGGTATTCTTCTGGATCGTTATCATGCTTCTGCTCCCATATTAGATTATCATCATTATCCAATTTTGGTTGAACTTTTGTGTTCTTAACAAAACACGTAATTTTCAAGCATTCCTTGTATGATTCGCTGATAAGTCGAGATATATCATCTCCATACAGAGTCAGCAGCTCCAATATGGGACAATCGAAGGGGTCGTTGAAAGTCGTGGGTGACGACATACTCAGCGTCTCATTTTTTAAAGAATCCAAGAGATACTTATTGGTAGTTCTGTAAGCATAACACTCTACTTGATATGAAGTATGATTTGCTTCCGCCTGTGAATAATATATAGCTTTCTTCAGATATTTTTTTCAGTTTTTCATTGGATGCAAGAGATAATTTGTGAAGACATATAGCAAGATTGATATACAAGGCATTCTTAAATCCATACATATATTTCACTTTCCTCTCATAATCAGACAACTCGTCATGTAACAATCTTGCCGTATCTTCTGAAAGAAGATTCGACAAACAAAGATTACCAGCATATGTACAGAGTGCAGCACCATATAACCGTGCGCCATCCTTGGCGTCCACCATATATCCTACGACTTCTTTCCAATTCTTATAGTTGTCCAAAAACTCTTCCACAGCCTTATCTGCCGAAGCCGACTCAATCGTATTCTGATTTATAGTGGTATACTGCTCTAATTGTTGAATATCTACATAACTCAAATCTTTCATCATTTCTACTCCTGTACTCATACAAAAAAATCTATTCAATTCCTAATTACCAATACACCAATATTGTCTTTTTCTTTCATGTTTCAAAATATCAATTTTTACAAAGCGGACAAATCATGTCCTATAAATAATATAGAGACTTACCGATCCGACATTCGACATGTTGGTGAAAGCGGAAATAATGGTCTAAAATAAGTTAAAATAGACTTGAACGGGTATTCATATCTGTATCCTTCCAAAATTTGATCTTTAAATGTTTACTGTCTCGTTTCTCCATATAGTCCAGTTGTGCCATCACATTCGCAAATTCAGATTACGTCTTTCGAAAGAAACGTTTGCAATATACACCTGTAACCACTTTAAAATAGCATGAAAATTTCGATTTTGCACCATCATCTCGCATATTAAAAGAGGTATTTACTAATTCTTTCTCCTCTTTTTGAAATAGTTATACGAAAAACAAACAATCATTTTTTACATATTTGATTGAACGAAAGTTGGTTACTTTAATCTGTGAAATCAAATTATTCATATCGCATATCTAATTATAGTAGATTTTTTACGCAAAATAGTTATTTTCTGGCAAACAAGCAATACTAATCATATCCTAATTAAGCAAATAATTTAAATACCTAACGTAAAAATGCATTATAGAAAATGGATCGAGGTAACAACTTATTCCAAAATATTTTCCTACTTTTGTATCGAAATAGTATTTGCGGCTGTTCTCTCGTAACTGAAAACGACCAATTTGAGAGTATGCAGAGGAATAGTCATTGCGAATACACTCCACCGATGGGGTGTATTCCTATGGCTTGTTTTAATGCATACGGGTGCTTGGTCGTACCTCAGTTAGTTAGAATGAGTACGGGAATGCACCTTTTTTATTTGTAGTATTTTAAATGGAATTTTATGTAACTGAATTTTGACATATTCGGCATCGCTGATTTCTCCTGACTGAAAACGACCAAATTTCAAAAGTATGTAGAGAAAGGCAAAGGCGAATGCACCCCATTTTCGGAGGTGTGTTTCTGTTGTCCTATCTATATGGGAATCAGAAATGCACCTTTTATTTTTCTGAGCAACAGAGGAATCCGAAAATCTGGGAAAGAGTAGGAAAAACAAAAAAAACTTAAACAAATGAAAAAAGTAGTATTGTGCATGATGGCACTCGTATGCGCCGTCAGCGTTTCGGCTCAAACCGCCGAAGAGATGCAAGCATCGAAAGAGCGTGCAGCAAAGTTGGAAAAATTAGTCCAGCCGAAAAACTGCGGTATTGCAACGGTCGACGGATTGACTTCGGCCGCAGGCCTTGTCGCAGTTGAATCGATTCAGATTACACCGCTGTTGCAAGGTTTGTATTACCGTTCGATCGGTCAGACCGAGGATGGCGTTACGGATGTTACCGTAAAAAAGCCGACCTTAGAACAGTTGACGGAATTGAGCACTCGAATCGGAACGCAGGCAGCGGCTGTTGCTGCCGCTACGAAATTGGTACCCGCAGCCGGTGAGGAACTCAAAGGAGTTAAGAATCCGATGAAGCTGGCAGCTGCTACGAAATCGGTGAAATACTCCAAAGATGTTTTGGAGATCGTCGGTGTCGAAAGCGCATTCCAAGTGAAAGCTATCGCCGATATGATCAAGACTGCAACTTCGAACGATAACTTGTAATTCGGAAATGAAACGAATCATTTCGTTGTTCATGTGTATCGCTGTGCATAGCCTTTGGGGCTATGCACAAAGCGATACCCGTCCGGTCGTAGGCGTTGCGCAGTTTACCTGCGACGGCAGCTATAAGTATGCAGGATTGGTAACGGAAAAAGTCGTCGAAATGCTGACTAATACGCACCGATTTCAAGTGGTAGATCGTACGAGTTACGACAAAGTGCATGCAGAACTCGAACTACAAAAAAGCGAAGCGTTCATCGATAGTAAAAACATCGCGAATCAAGGTGTTGCCGTAGCTGCTGAAAAGATGATTGCGGGACATATTGTCAAGATTCCCGTTTATGCGATGAAGAATCCCGACGGATCGATCAAGGGGTATAAGGCCAGCGTCGCATTCCAAATGAAAGTCGTCGATGTGGAAACCGGATTGAGCACGGAAGCTACCAGTTTTCAGGGACAAACCAGCGAAATGATGATGTCGCCGGAAAGTGCCGTAACGCAGTCGATGTTCTCCCTCCAAAAAGAGTTGGAAGAATATTTTCGCAAAAATTTTCCGCTTTCGGCAGAAATCATAAAGGTATTGGATTACAAAAAAGAAGTCGCAGGGACGGTTCTCCTCAACGTCGGGAAAAGCCACGGAATTGCCGTAGGCGATCAATTTCGGGTTGAATATATAGAAATGCTGAACGGGAAGCCGTATCCTACTGTAATCGGAGAAATTACGGTAACGAAACTCCCCGGAAATGATTTTGCAGAATGCAGCGTACCGAAAAAAATAGGCGCAGAATTATTAGCAAGATTCCAAGCTGCCGAAAAACTGAATTGTAGCCTTATCATCAATAATTAGAAATAATTATGAAATACCTCCTCCCTTGCTTGTTACTCGCCTTCTGTTTAGGGTCTTGCTCCAAACACGTCTATACCGTGCAGTCTGTCGGATTCGTTTCTGAACAGAATGGAGCCATTACGATTCGGAGTACCGGGTTCGGAAAAACCGCCGACGAAGCGATGAATTCGGCAGAACAATATGCTATCGAATTATTGTTGTTTCGAGGTCTTCCCGGATCGCAGCAAACGACACCGCTTGTAGGAATCGATGAAGCAACGGCCAAATCCCGCTATAAACAATATTTCGAGGAACTTCTTGCCAACGGACGGCACAAGACATTCGTGCTCTCTTCAATTCCGGTCAGCGACTTTGCCAAACACGACTGGTCGCAACGAAATGTAACGATGGACGTCCGAATCAACCTAACGGCCCTACGTTCCGATCTGGAAACGCATGGCATTATCCGAAAATTCGGCTACTAAAACTTGACCTATATGAACAAATACCTTATAACTATTTTTTATGTATTGCTGTTCGGAAGTCGTTCCATTGCACAGACAAATACTCCGGCTGTTACGACTGTCCAACCTAAAATCATGGTAATACCCTACACGAAAGAGGGCGAAGATATTCGTACTATTCTCGAAGCCGATGTTAACAAACGAATTGCACTGACAAAAATTAAAGAAGCATTCGATTCGCGCGGATTTACGACGGTAGATTTTACGGCAAAACTGAAAGCAGCCGGCGATAATGCAATCTTTACAGCCGATAATCAAACCGATCTGAAAAGTCAAATCATCCAGATGTCTGGAGCCGACGTATATGTCGAAGCAGAAACCGATGTACTACTCTCCTCAACCGGCAACTCGGTAAAGATGCTCGTGACAGCTTACGAAATATCCACCGGCAACTCGTTGGCCAACAAGGTCGGAGAAAGCGGCAAATTCTATACGGACGATATCAGCAAACTGGCAAGCAAGGCTATCGAAAGTTGCGCCGAAGATTTTCTGAATGTCATGCAGAACAAATTTACGGACATTGTGGAGAACGGCAAATCCATTATCATCAATTTCGGATTTGCCGAGGCCTCCGTTCATACGATGTCCTCCGAAGTTGGTACGCAAGGTTTGCAACTTTCGGACGAACTGGAGTTGTGGATGGAGGAGCATGCCTACAAGAACAATTACCACATTCAAGGTACGACAGACCGGCTGATGATTTTCGATGATGTACGCATTCCCTTGAAAGACCCGGTTACGGGCAACAACTACAACACGAATAAGTTCGCGTTGGAGATATTCAAGTTCATGCGCAGCCTCGGACTGAAAATCGCTCGCGATATCAAAGGCAATACGATTTATATTACCATTCAATAACTCGAAGCTCTCATGAAAAAGATAATCTTATCGTGCTTATGTAGCATATTGGTAATATACAGTATAAAAGCACAAAACGCGAATGCTGATGTACATATCGGTGTCGTCTGCCCTGAGCAGATGGATGATTTATCAGTTGCAAATCTTCTGCGTCTGCACCATAAAATCGAACAGATAGCCACCGCAAATGGAGTAGCAACCTACTCCGACGGCACATTCATACTGTATCCGGCGTTCGACTTTTGCGAGATGCAAACCGTTGAAAGCGGAATGAAGAATATCATCGTCGCAAACACCGAGTTGATACTCTCCGTAATACAGGTTTCTACCGGCATGAAAGTCAATTCTGTCTCGGTATCGCTCTCCGGCAACGGATTTAATAAATCGGAAGCCGTAGCGAATGCCATATCGAAAATCGACACGCAATCTCCGGTTTATGCGAAGTTCCTTTCCGAAAGCAAGACCCGTATCTACTCTTATTACGAAACGAACTGCTCCAAATTGTTGCAAAAAGCAAAGGCTCTTGCCGCCCAAGAGCAATACGAAGCCGCTCTTGCCGAATTGGCTTGCTTTCCGTCATCTCTTCCCTCCTATGCGCAAGTAATTCCGGTAATGATGGATATTTATAAACACTATCAAAATGTTCACTGCGAACGGTTGATTCAAAATGCCAAAGGTTGCATCGCCTTGAAAGATTACTCCGGTGCTGTCGAGTATCTCGTATGGATCGATCCGGAAAGCCAATGCAAATCCGAGTGTTCCCAGCTATTGGATGCAATCAAACAGCAGGTCGACAAAGAAGAAGCAGAGGCTATCGAACGTAAATTCCGAATATTCGACACCTTGGTCGATTTAGAAAAACAACGCATCTCGGCAATTCGAGACATTGCGAAATCTTACTATTCAAACCAACCGGCAATTCATTATACACAAATTGTAAAATAGCTATGAAACGTTTCGCTTTCAAATTTATTTCGGTTATCGCAGCATTTTTAATTGGTGTTTCCATCAACAATTCTTGCGGAGAATCGCCGATGGATGAAGATTCTTCCATATACAACTCGATCCGTGCCTTGCAAAACGAAGTAACCAATTTAAAGCAAGAGATCGAACGGCTCGATTCGGAACTCGCAGCGCTCCAAGCATCCGGCGGTGGCTCCCAAGGTGGCGCCAGTAGCGAAAAATACATTGACGGATTGTATTTTTGGCATGGTTCTCCAACGGGACTTATAAAACATTACATATCATCTGGATATGAATATACTACCGAGTATACTTACGATAAGTATGGCCGAATTATCGAAAGGATAACGCATAACATATCTCCGAGTGAATCCACGGGTAAGGTGTCATACGAATATGTTGGAAAAACAGTAATACAAACCATAACGATCGATAAGTATCCGGATTTAACAAATCAAACAATCACTGAATATTATTAACAGAAACATATGCCACTCCTGAAATAATTGGGAGTGGCATATGTTTTTTGTTCGAATAGAATTTTAAATATCCCAACTTTACAATCTTAATTTCGGATTGAATCTTATAACATTCTTTACTTTCGCGAATTGCTCTTTACACCACTCCTTAAACGGCATCTTGTCGATATTTAGTTGTAGTTTTCGTTTGCCGGTCGGGTCGAGTGTGATTTGTGCCGTTACTCGTTCGACCGGGAATTTGCAGTTGTGTTCTTCGGAATATAGTTCTCCGCCGTATTCGAGCGGTTTGCCTTTCAGAAGCGTTGCAGTTTGTTTTTCATCGAAACCTACTTTATGGCAAACATTCTCCATCCGTATCATCTCACAGAAATAGGGAAACCAAGTCGTCGCTTTTGAGATGACTGCTTTCAGTAGCGACAAATCTTTTTCGTGTCGTTTCTTCATGCTCGCCATTTCTGTCATATGTTGAGCCTGCATTGCCGTCAGTCCTCGGCTATGTTCGTTCTGCATGGTTTGAATCTTCTTTTGCAGAATCTCTATCGTTTCATCGCGTGCAGCGACTTCTTGTCGCAATTGTGTTATCTCCTGCTCCTGCCACTTGATTTTCGACGTGCCGATCATCGACCCGATGCCGTCGAGAATAGTCGTACCGACCTCGGCGGCGGAGTTCTTTAGCCGTTCTGTTTTTAGTTCGCCTTTTATGGCGTTCAGTTCAGCTGCGGTTCGATGCAATTCTTCACGCGCTGCTTGTTCCTGCTTCGCGGCATGTTTGACGGCTTTGCGTTTCTCCTCCTCGATGCGGAGCAGTTCGCCGATATTATCCTGCAAGTTCTGCTGCTGGGCTATGGCGTTGCGGTAAAACTCCTGCGTCGTAACATGTCGAGCTTTCGAACCGTCGATACCGCGTTGCAGTCCATACTTAGCCATCGCGGCGGCGTAGGTATTTTGGTACTCTTTCAGCTTGACGCGCGACATTACGTCATCGGCACACAATCGAGGCCGTGCCGTGGATTTTGTGCGGTATTTCCGTTTATCCGGTTCGTCTGTTTTCGGCTTTCGGAGTTTGCGACGTTCGCCCGTAACGATGGGAACGACCGCTGCGTGGATATGCGGTGTTGCTTCGTCCATGTGCAATACTGCCGAAACGACGTTTTCGGCTCCGAAAGTTTTCCGCAACCATTCGAGGTTATCGGCGCACCACACTTTCAATCGGCCCTCTTGAGCAATACGTTTCATATCCTCTTGTGTGCCGGTCAGCATGACACGAATTACCCGCACTTGATTCGTTCCGATTTTGCGGGTCAATCCGGCATGTTCGAGTCGATGGTTGATTGCCTCCGTTCGGTCGGCTACACCCTCTGAAAATTCGACGAGTTCTTCGTTTAGGTAGGTCAGTTCCGGTATGGCGTTCGGCGGCATCTTGGTACGTGCGATATGGGCGGTCATCGGTACTTCATTGTCCGGCGACTTATCCAAATGCAATACGACATATCCCATAATAGTAGATAGGTTTTGGATAATTGATACTCGTGGTGGTCGAATTTTCGACCGTATATGCGGTCTGCAGCCGGAACGGTCGCAAGGGGTTTCCAAAGGGCCGCCCTTTGGCCTATTGGGGCTTTTTCAGCGACACGAAGTGTTGCGGTTCGAAAAAAGCCCTAATAGGCTATGGCTTTTCTGTGAAGAAAAAGCCGCGGGCGCAGAGCGGCCGATAGTAGGTGACGGTATCGATGATGTGTCCGTCAGCAGGAGCAGTCGATGAAAGAGACCCGACGCCCGGAAGCCTGCGCCCCTGTGCGGCCCGGAGGGATCCTTCCAAATCCCATAGGGCGCACAGAGGCGGAAAGACTGAATAATTATACGGTACTGCCGGTCATGGCTGCCGCCACGATTGCGCAGACGTTGAACGTCTTCTTGCTCTTTACCTTGCCGGTAGAAGCGCTGAAATTCCCCAAAGTCCCGATCACCGAATCATCGACCCGCAGAATCACGGGCGGAGCCGCGAACTCGTCCGTTACCAACAGACGAGCCGAACGCCATGAAGAAACCGGAACCGAATCGGAATCACGTTGCGCATTCATCGCTACTTCTTCTTCGAGGAGCGGCCGAGCAGGTATTGCTGTGCCTCGGCTTCGATCTGCGCCTGCGTCTTGATAGGATTGCGACGCAACCATGCCTCCAGCTCCGCACGCTCGAAATAGAGCATCTTGCCCTGCGGCTTGTAGTGCGGAATCAGATTGCCCGACGTCAGTTTGTAGAGGTAGCTTTTCGAGAGGTTCAGAAAACGGCTGGCCTCCTCGAGACTCAACACGTTTTTGGTTTGGAACACCTGCTTTTCGAGTTCTGCAACTCGCATCTCAATACTTTTCTCCATAATTCGATGGATTTTAAATGAAACAAATGGAGTGCATGCCCTCCGTGACTTGTAACCGTTACAGGGGCAAATATATTGAGGATAAGCTTGATAGCAGATTGACCTATCTTTGAGGTCTCAACCCGTTCTCAAAGTCTTTTCACTTGTATGAGATACTTTTCAAGGGTTGCGTATTTTCCCTCTACGCCGACGTCGCGGATGTAGTTGGTCGCCGTAGATAAGTCGCTTTGATTGATGTATTTATCGCGTGATGTGTCTTTCGAGAGGAAAAGTTTGTGATTGGCGATGACGGACTGCCAGTTGGGGGTTATCAATCCGCGGCTGCTCAATCCCGAGAAAAAGAACGCGACGAGGCGGTTATTGTTCGACCGCACGATCGCTTCGGGTTTGCAGGCGAAAATAGCTTTCAACTCGTCTGTCGACAGCGATACGTTGAACATCTTGACGTCATTGACAGCTACAGCGAGATAAGCAATCTGTTCGTCGGTCAGTATCGAATCGAACGGATTCTCCGTTTCCGCAATGGGCGGCGCGGCAATAGAAGCCGACTTCTGCGAAGATTCCGACAGGGATGTTTCCCTTTGCCGCAAGTAAGCGGCATAACGTTCTCGGACAATAACGTTTACGACAGCAGAGAAATAAGGCAGTTCGGTATCATAGGCCGTGTTGTCCCGCTCATATCGGGAATAGTCGAACGAGGGTACGGAGAATGCGAGGTACTTTCTCTTTTCATCGGCATCCAGCGCCTCGAAGAATCCGCCCTCCCAAAGAAACGTCGGTTCGGAGTAGCAGAACCGCAGGTCGGACAATACGGAGTGGTGCAAATACAGCTCGGCCAGCTCGTCGGCAATCCGGTTATACTCCAGCCGTTCCACCTCCTGCATCTGCTCCGGATCGAGACCGGCGGTTTTCATGGCCAGCCGCTCTCTCAATACGCCATAAGCATGCTTGATGCAACGATCGAATATCTTTTGCAGCTCGTCGAACTGCGGTTTCAACTCCAGACCTTCCATAATCCGTCTTGTTTCATACGAAGATACGAAGAATTTTGGAGAAAAAGAGATAATCGGAACGAAGATAACATAATCGATTTTATAGTAAGAATCGTAACAGAGCGTCGGACTTCTATTTTCCAAGTTCCAAAAAGTCGATTCCTGCGAAGTAATACTTATTCATTGCCCTTTTCGGGCGGTCAATTGTTACCGGAAACATCTTATGAAAGTCGGTTTTCGCGATACTCAATTAGGTTGAACATCGTTTCAATACCCCCCCCCTTAACATCTTTAAATCAATAAAATTCAATAATTTACAACTTATATATTCCTGCTACGACTCGATTACATTGGTTTAATTTCCGTCTTGTTTTTACGGTTTATACATTCTTGCAATCAGTTTTATCTACAAGGTTATATATTCCGATAAAACAAAAAAAGAATCAAGAATTCGATCGCCCAAACCAGCAAAATCGTTTCTATCGAATTAATGATATTTATTACTGTCTCGTAGCAAACATAACGAAAAAAATATGTATTTTTACAAAAACATTCTCGTTGTAAACAAATGTAATATATGGATAATTGTCAATATAAATTTTTAATGATTATAGTCCCATTTGTCGCTAGCATTATGGGCCTTGCTTTTCCTCTTTTTCTCCAAGTTGTGAATAGAATTGATGAAAAGTATTCATCTACACGATTAGTCAGTGAATTTCAGTCAGAAAAGGGGGCAAAATGGTTCAAATGGTTATTGATTATTGCCATTGTAATATGTTTTACAACAGGCATAGCCGTAATTATAACCACTAATATGAAAGGACTTAATGTTGCAAGCATTGTTATTTCAGGTGCTGCGACAGCCGCGATTATTGTATCTTTATTCCGTTATTATTCGCTTATTTCTATTTATTCTGTACCTCTTAAATTATTCCAACGACTCGATAAAAAGTATAGTAAGCAATTGGACTACAAACTACGTTCGACAGATAATGTAAAATGTAAATATAGAAGAAAGGTAATCGAAAAGAAAAACGTATCTATCCAAAATCGGGTAAAGGACATATTCGATACTATAGCTGAATTGCTATACTATTCGATTCGACAACAAGATGAAACGTTACAGAAAGAGCTATATACATTTATAGCCTCATACATGTTCAGAAAACAATCGGAAAATAAAAATGCGGAAGTCGTGTATGATGATTATTTTTATGGAATGCTTTATGAATCGACAGAACTTATTTGCACTCTACCGCAGAAGATCGTATCATATAGCAATGGAAATACTTTATTAATCCAATTTTTTGATGTATTTAATGGCAGTTTATTGAGCGAAAAATCTTATAACTCAATGTGGCGTACTCTTAGGCAACAATTAAATTATGGGAAAGAAGATCATATTGTCAATTACTGGACTTTCGCACATCAATATCCACAAGTTTATTTACAAGATATCTATCCAGATTACTACTATGATCAGAAACTCGAAAAAATTGTGATTAAAAATGCCGAAGTTGTAAATAAAAGAGAAAAAGCAAGAGCGCGTTTTTTTGAATTCCATTATGCTTTGGGGGCTCTTATTTTGTACCTGCAAAAATACTCTTTACTAAATAATCTTATCCGGTATACGAATACACAACCGCCTCAATATATACTTGTGCCATCATCTATATCTGAAATTTTCAAAAGGAGTATTGAATATTCAAACAATATTTTCGACATAGTCCATTTTGAAAGCCGCTACCCATTTCCAGGATTATCCGGAGTAAATCAAAACGGTGTAATAATTAAGTATATTCGGAAGTACCTTGCAGTTCTGTTTTTGAGACAGTATTTAATAGGTGATTATTTAGGAAAAAGGCATTGGTCCATCCCTGATTCGCCAACATCATTGGGTGAGATAAACAAGTGGGAAGAAGTATTGATTGAACTAAACACAGAAATTGATTCTTTGTTGAAAGATACCGAGTTACTTGATAGTTTAGAATTACCAATGAGCGAGCCAGAATGGTTCGAAAAAAATAATTTTGAGCATCCTGATGTTTTAATTAAACGCATGATTGATAGTCTTTACCAAAAATATCATAAAATCAAAAAAGAACAACCCATTGATCTGGGGAAAAAGGAAGATTTTATCGAAAAAACTAGAAATATAATAACGGAAACAATAGAAAATCTCATGAGTTTATTTATTGCTGGAGAGAAAGATGATAGCAGTATATCGTTTCCTTTACGATTGAATAACTATCAAGTAATGGAAAAGACGGCTTTTGCAGCGGAACAAGACATGGGTTATATAAATCACGATTCGGTAGTTGCACAAGGCGTGGCCTCTAATTACAAATATCAAACATCTTATACATTCAATCGGTTTATAAAAAAACGACTTTTACTATCTCAGAAAGATGTTTTTGCCGCAATAAATAAACTTAATCTGGATGCCTCTAAGCATATTATTATTTGTTTTGGTATAGATATAAATTATTATATTGAAATATTGGGTAATTATGCGATTACAAAGTGTAATGGGGAGTATAAATTTAAGACTATAGATATTATTAATGTCAAATTTAATCTAATGGGGATAGACCCCGAAACCATTTTAATCATTGAAAAGAACTCTTTACCGTCAATTGAATTCAAGAAGTCAGATACGGAATATGAGTTGCCTGAAATTGACGACCAATATCACCTCAAAGCAGATATAATTAATCTTTCAGGCCAAACTGAAAAAGAACGACAAATTCGAAAATGTGTTGAGGAAAATATGTCACCAACCAAAATTGATGAATCGGTTTTGGTATGTATTGAATTAGAACCGATTATCAAATGGAATAAAAATACAAAAATAGTAGCGATAAAAGTATATCATCAATTCCAAGATAGTATTCTCCCTGATACAGTGGATAATATTCGTTCTTTTGACGAGTATATTGATTCCGCAAATTAATATTCGTCATGGATGAATGGTGATTATTCCCTGCGATATAACGCTTTCTATAACCATTTGTTTTAAGGTTCATGTATGTGTTTGCCAGAGATCGGCGGGTTCATAGTATATAGTAACCCGACCAGTCAGGCATAACATGATAGATCACTCCGCCGACGATACACGGACAACAGTCGGGATAACGCTGCCTGAAAAGATACAAAATGAGCAAAAGCAAACGAAGTTTGTATTTTGCCGAGCGAGAGTATCTAAGACGAAGTCAGAGATACGAAAAACTGTTGAAAAAGAAAAACGTGCGAATCATCGTCCGCACGTTTAGCCTTTGTTTCAGTCGGTCAGATTCGGAATCAATCCGATCGCCTCCTCTTTCTTCTTGTCCACGATTTTGGCGTAAATCTGTGTCGTGGCAATATTCTTGTGTCCGAGCAACTTGCTGACCGTATATAAATCGGCGCCCAAAGTCAGCATCATCGTCGCATGGGTATGTCGGGCAACATGAAACGAGATGTGTTTGGTTATTCCGGCGACTTTCGCCCAGTGTTGCAGCGTGTCATTCACCGTTCCCTCGTGCGTCAGCGGAAAGATAAAATCGCTGTCTCCTGCTTCGCTGCGTTCCGGCAGCCATTTCAACGCTTCGTCGGAAATCGGCAGGTAAAGCGGTTCTTTGGTCTTTTGCATCGTGATTTCGATACGGACACGCCCGCCGCTCCATTGCAGGTCGCACCACCTCAATTTGCGAATGTCGCTAACGCGCAACCCGCACAAGCAACTGAACAGAAAAGCCCGCTTGACGATCTCGTACCGGCACTCGGTATTTATCAACGTCTTCAATTCGTCGATTGTCAGATACTCGCGGCGGCTCGGTTCCTGTCGTACTTTACTTGCGAAATCGAACTCTTTGGTCGGATTGACGGTGATGATTCCCTCTTTGTAGGCACGGTTGATGGCCGTTCGCAAAGTACCGTAATAAGACACGACCGAATTGTTGCTCAACCGCCCTCCGGCTTTCAATACACCGTATTTGCTGGCCTTCGGCATCTGCCGCAGGTAATCGGTAAACTCCGAAAGAAACTCCTTATCGACGTCCCGAAAAGCGATATAGTCGCCGCGAAATAATTTCAATGCACGGACGGTATTGAGCACCGTTCGGGCATAGTTCCTGCTTCCCTGCTCGGCGGACTCCTTACCGATATTTTCCAGATACTCGAGCAGGTTCACTCGGGACTTGTTCGTATTCTGGAATCCGTGCGCGTCGTTCTGCACCTCGACGATCCGTTTGCTCTGAATCGCTTTGGCAAGGGCGAGCGTCGCCTCGTTCTTCGCCTTGTCCTCCCGCGTCCGTTCGGGGATAAGATATAATTTCAGAAACTCGTATTTCCGTTTGCCGCCGACATAATTTTCCTTACGGATTACGTCACCCGTATAGTAGTCCAAATAGATGGATTGATTTCCGTTGGACAATTGCTTGAACCGGATTCGCACCGGCTCCTTCAATTTGGCCGTCTGTTTCTGCTTCGCCATACCCTTCCCGTTTATTGCTTCAACGGCAAATATAGCGAATTTGTTTTGTTACCGCAGTATTTTCGAGTAACAAAATAGTAACAAATATCGGGCAATTATGAGCTTTGTCGGGAAACTTGCAAAAACAGCCGAAAAACCTGCAATAAAATATAAATCATTAAAATACAGTGATTTATATTTAATTTTTCATCGTTTCTCTATCCTTTTTGTATATCTGCCAGCTGTTCACGAAGTTCTGCCAGACGATGTAGGCCGTGGGGGCGATGGAGGAGATGGGGTCGAGGAACGACTGGGCCATCCAGACGGCGAGGACGGTATTCTTCTGCCCGAGGGACTGGCCCCCGGCGGCAGGGTCGCCGAACCGCTTTCCCAACGTCCGCCCGACCTTGAACTGGACGAGACAGATGACCAGGGCGGCGAGCGCGAGCCACAACTCGACCGACCGCGAAACGTCGTGGAGGTCGATGATGAACGCCGTGGTCCGCCCTATGGTGACGGTGAGCGCTGCCAACCACAGGTAAAACGAAATCTGTCCGTGGCTGCCGAACCACCGGGCGATGCGGGGTGTCAGCAGCCGGCAGAACTGCGCGACGACGAACGGCATGATGAGGAGCGGGGCGATGCGCGAGAGAATCTGGGCGAAAGAACAGACGCCTGTCCCGGTGAAAGTGAGAATCGCGGGGGCCGCCAAAGCCACGGTCATGTTGCAGAGCAGGCTGTATGTCGCCACGGTGACGACGTTGGCGCCGAGCATGCCTGCGATGACAACGGCGGCCATGGCGACGGGGGTGAGGATGCAGATCATGGCCCCCTGCGCGATGGTGGTGTCGAACGGGAGCAAGGCGAAATAGACTGCCGCAGAAGCTGCTGTCTGGAAAAGCAGCAGCCACACGTGAAGCCACGAAAGCCGCATTTCGCGCGGCTTCACGCGGCAGAACGTGACGAAGAGCATCAGAAAGATGAGCGCCGGGGTAATCATCCGGCCCGACCATTCCTCCACGGCCGTGACGGGGCGGCACAGCAATGCGCCGACGACCATGGCCGTGGGCATGGCGATGCTTTTCAGATTGCGGCGGACGCCTTCGGGCAGGTGCATCCTAAGCGAGCAGCTCCTTGACCTTGGCCGAAATATCCTTGCCGTCGGCCCGTCCGGCCAACCGTTTGGACGCGGCGCCCATGACCTTGCCCATCTCCTTCATGGAGGTGGCGCCGACTTCGGCGATGACGGCCTTGACTTCGGCGGTCAGCTCCTCGGCCGAGAGCTGTTTGGGCAGGAACTCCTGGAAAATGGCGACCTGCGCCAACTCCTCCTGCGCCAGGTCGGGGCGGTTCTGCTCGGTGAAGATGGCGGCGGAATCGGTGCCCTGCTTGGCGAGCTTGGCGAGGATTTTCAGCACGTCGGCGTCGGGCAGCTCGGAGAGCTCCGGCCCGGCGGTCTTGGCTTCGATGATGTACTTCTTGGCATTGCGCAGGGCGCTCAGACGCACGGCGTCTTTGGCCTTCATGGCATCCATGATGCTCTTGGAAATCTGTTGTTCGAGTGACATGCTAAAACGGTTTTACAGCCCCAAAGTTACGATTTTTCTGTTTCCCTGCGCCCGAGCGAGAGCAAAAAGAGCCCGGCGATGACGAAAAGCGCATTGTAGACCAGCAGCTCGAAGCCGATGCGGTAACCCCAACGCTCGGCGGCGGCGTATTGCAGCAATGCGCTCAGCACGGGGCCTGCGAGGGCGACGAACGGCACCCAGCGGTCGCGGGGATGTCGGCGCGAAAGGATGCCGAAGAGGAAGAGCCCGAGGATGGGACCGTAGGTGTAGCTGACGATGCGGAAAAAGAGGTTGATGGCGTTGTCGTCGGCCAGGTAGCCTACGCCGAGAATGACGAGCGTCATGCAGGCGGCCATGAGCAAGTGGACGCGGTGCCGCACGCGGGTGAGCCGCTGCTCGTCGTAACGCGCGGGGCCGTCGAGCAGGTCGACGGTGAACGAAGTGGTGAGGGCCGTCATGGCCGACCCGGCGGCGGAATAGGTGCTGGAAATCAACCCGAGGACGAAGACGATGCCCACGATGGCGGGAAGCCCTCCGTCGACGGCGACCAACGAAAAGAGCTGGTCGCTTTTGGCGGGGAGCGCGAGGCCGCGGCTGTCGACATATAAATATAGGAGTACGCCGAGCACGAGGAACAGCAGGATGACGATGATCTGACAGAAAGCCGTCAGCACGATATTGCGCTGGGCGTCGCGCGGCGTCCGGCAGGAGAGATTGCACTGCATCATGTCCTGGTCGAGCCCGGTCATGGCGACGAGGACGACGATGCCGCCGACGAACATCTTCCAGAAATAACGGTCGGAAGCGGGATTGTCGAAGAAGAATATCTGCGACATGGGCGATGCGGAGACCTCGCGGATAAGCTCCGTGCCGCCGAAGCCCAAAGCCCGGGCGATGAAAACGATGGTGAGGACCAGACTGCCGACCAGGCAAAGGGTCTTGAGCGTATCGGTCCAGATAAGCGACTTGACGCCGCCCCGCTGCGTGTAGAGCCACACGAGGGCGACGGTGACGACGGCGTTGGCCCAGAACGGCCAACCGTAAGGCCCGAAGACGAGCAGCTGCATGACGGCGCAGACGACGTAGACCCGCAGGGCGGCGCCCAACATCTTGGAGAGGATGAAGAAACAGGCCCCGGCGCGGTGGGAGACGATGCCGAACCGCTCGTCGAGGTACTGGTAGAGCGACACGACCTTCAGCCGGTAGAACAACGGCACGAGGGCGAACGCGACGATCAGCTGCCCGACGGTGAAGCCTGCGACCATCTGCATGTAGGAAAACGAATCGGCGGCGACGGAACCGGGCACGGAGATGAACGTGACGCCCGACATGGCGGCTCCGATCATGGCCAAAGCGGCCATGTACCACGGAGTGCGGCGGTTGCCGGTGAAGAATCCGGCGTTGTCGGCGCGGCGCCCCGAAAGCCACGCGACGAGGAACAGCACGGCTATATAACCCGAGACGGTGAGGATGACGGCGAGAGGGGACACTTTTTAATTAAGAATTAAGAATTAAGAATTAAGAATTAAGACTGTCTGTCGCTAACCTTTTATTTGTCATTCTGAGCGCAGCAAACTGACGAACGAAGTATGAGCAAAGACTATCGCATAGGCTTTGCCATACGAGGAGGAAGAAAATAAGCGCAGCGCCATTAAACATCTGTTTTTTGGATGCGCCGCTCTGCTCAACATGGCATTGTTTGGATTGCCAAAGATACGAATTCTTGTGCATAGTGGAAGCCTGTGCGGCGAAAAAACCGCGGGGATAATTGGAAAGTAGCGCCCGATTGTGTATTTTTGCGCCGTCCGGAAAGTTCCGCGAGCTCCGGACCGAAAACATTCAAACCATAGAAATTATGGCCAAAAAACTCAAAATCAGAGACCTTACGTTGCGCGACGGTCAGCAGTCGTCGTTCGCGACCCGCATGAATCAGGAGCAGATAGACCGCTGTCTGCCTTACTACAAGGACGCGAACTTCTATGCCATGGAGGTGTGGGGCGGCGCCGTGCCCGATTCGGTGATGCGTTATCTGAACGAAAATCCCTGGACCCGTCTGGAGACCATACACAAGGCTGTGGGCAAGGTGTCGAAGCTGACCGCCCTGTCGCGTGGCCGCAACCTGTTCGGCTATTCGCCCTACACGGACGAAATCATCGACGGATTCTGCCGCAACGCCATCGAGAGCGGGCTGGGCATCATGCGTATTTTCGATGCGCTGAACGACGTGGACAACGTGAAGTCGACGATAAAATATGTGAAGCAGTACGGCGGTATCGCCGACTGCGCCGTATGCTATACGGTCGACCCGAAATATCCCGAACCGGGTTTCTGGCAGAAGCTCATGGGCAAGAAGAAGCCCGCTCCCGTCTTCACCGACGCCTATTTCCTGGACAAGGCCAAGCAGATGGCCGAACTGGGTGCCGACATGATTACCATCAAGGATATGTCGGGACTGATTCCGCCGCGCCGCGTGGCTACGCTGGTGAAGCTGTTCAAGCAGCATCTTTCGATTCCGGTCGATTTCCATACCCACTGCACGCCCGGCTACGGCCTGGCTTCGGTCCTGGCGGCCATCATCGCCGGGGTCGACGTGGTGGATACCAACTGCTGGTATTTCGCCGAGGGTACGGGCGCTCCGGCTATCGAGCTGGTTTACGTGTTCTGCAAGAAGCTGGGCATCGACCTGGGTGTCAACATGGAAGCCGTAGCGCAAATCAACACCCAGCTGCGTGAAATCCGCAAGGAGCTGAACCAGTCGGTATTCGGCACCGAGAAGCCCGAACCGAAGCCGTTCAACCCGCTCACGGACAAGCTGCCTGCGGAAATCGACGCGCTGTTCGACGAGGCTATCCGCGCTGCCAAGGCCGACGACGAAGCCGCGACGATCGACGCATGCCGCAAAATCGAAGCCTACTTCGGATTCCCGGCGCCCAACGAGCTGGTACAGAAAGCCGAAATCCCGGGCGGCATGTACTCCAACATGGTGGCCCAGCTTCAGCAGCTCAAGGCCGAGGAAATCCTGCCCCGTGCGATGGAGCTGATTCCCTCGGTGCGCCTGTCGGCAGGTCTTCCGCCGCTGGTGACGCCGACTTCGCAGATCGTGGGGGCGCAGGCAGTCAACTGCGCGCTCGACGAAAAGGCCGGACGCCCGATGTACACCAACAAGAGCTCGCAGTTCGTCGGGCTGGTGAAAGGCGAATACGGCAAGACGCCCGTGGAAATCGACCCGGAATTCCGGTTCAAGATTTGCGGCGTGCGCGAGGAGACTCCCTACGACACCTCGAAATACCAGATGCAGCCCAATCCCGAACTGCCCGAGGCAGGCGGTGCGAAGCTGGCCGCTACGGAGAAGGAAGTGCTGTTGCTGGAGCTGTTCCCGCTGGTAGCCAAGAAGTTCCTGACCGATATGAAGGTGAAGGCCTACGAAGCCAAGAAAGCGGCCGAGCCCAAGCCCGAAGCGCCGAAAGCCGAGGCCAAGCCGGCACCTGCATTTACGGGCAACACGGTGAACGCACCGCTGCCGGGTCGTATCATCGAAGTGCTGGTCAAGGTCGGCGACACGGTCAGCGCGGACGACGAAGTGGTGGTGCTCGAAGCCATGAAGATGGAGAACTCCATCACGACCGACTATGCCGGCAAGGTGACGCGGATTCTGGTCGAACCGGGCCAGACCGTGCCGACCGACGCCGTGCTGGTGGAAATCGAATAGGGGACCTATCTTCGATAACCGAAAATCGGGTGCGGAAAAGCGATTTTCTGCACCCGATTTGCTATGACGGAAGATGTCAAAAACAGAGACCGTTATGGCTTTTTTCAAAGAATTCAAGGAATTCGCCCTCAAGGGCAATGTCATGGACATGGCCGTGGGCGTAATCATCGGCGGCGCGTTCGGCAAGATCGTTTCGTCGCTGGTGGACGACATTCTGATGCCCCCGATAGGCGCCCTGCTGGGCAATACCGATTTCTCGCGGCTGCGCATCGACATTTCGCGTGTGCGCGACGTGACGTCCAACGCGGTGCACAGCGTGGGCAGCCTGGTGTCGAAAGGGGGCGGCGATGCGGCTGCGCAGACCGCGGCGGCGGAACCGATTTACTGGAACTACGGCGCGTTCATCCAACAATGCGTGGACTTCACGATTCTGGCGCTGTGCGTCTTCCTGATAGTGAAGCTCATGAACAAGCTGATCCGCAAGCGGGCGGCGGTTCCGGTGCCTGAACCGGCCCCGACGAAAGAGGAGCTTCTGCTGCGTGAAATCCGCGACCTGCTCAAGGAACGGAAGTAGGGCAGACGAAAAAAGAGACGGAACGAATTCCGTCTCTTTTTTGTTGGTGCAGGGGCCGATTATTGGTCGAGCTCCTTTCTGTGGGTGTATTGCTGAAGGACGTAGGTGGTGAAGATGGGGAAGAACATCATGCCGAGCGAGGGCAGCAGAACGCAGAATATCTTGCCGATGGCGGTGACGGGGAAGATTTCGGCACCGACGGTGGTGACGTTCATCCAGGCCCACCAGAGCGCGTTGCCGAAGCCGTGGAGCTTGGGGTTGACGCCCGATTCGTACTCGAAGAAGACGAGCGCCGAGATGTAGGTGAAGACCACGACCGTGAAGATATAGGCAATCAGCAGACGCCGCACCTTGTTGTCGCTGGTGAGCCACCGCACGATGATGACCATGGCCAGCAACGCCCGCAGCACGGGGAGCAGTCCGACGACCATGCCCCAGTCGCGCGTGACCGCGATGCCGCACCAGCCGAGGATGTTGAGCCACGGGATGGAGATGAGGAGGAAAAGCAGGTTGCGCCAGAAGTAGCGGCCTTTCTGCGGCGCGGAAGCCCACTCGGCGAAGAAATCGAGCAGGAAGACGACGCAGACCGCGAGCTGGATGCCGAGGTAGAAATCGGAAAAGCGCGTGCCGCTGCCGCCGATGACCTCCCACGACAAAGCCACGAGCAGGACCAGGCCGGCGATGACGGCCAGCGTTGCGAGCGTGCCGCGCAGTCCTTCGTTGCGGGCGGGCGTATGGGGCAACTGTTTCTGTCTGTTCATAATAAGTCTTTTTTTTGAACTTTCTGCCCCTGCTGCGGACAAAATCGGTGCCAAAGGAGGGTGCGGAAATTTTTCGGCGATTTTCCCGCAAAAGATTTTGCACGAACGGATTTTTCGCTTATCTTTGCACTCGCTTTCGAGCCATGGCGGGATAGCTCAGCTGGTTAGAGCGCATGATTCATAATCATGAGGTCGAGAGTTCAAGTCTCTCTCCCGCTACGAAAAGGAGTTGCAGTGTCGCAGCTCCTTTTTTTGTTGCGGGTTACGAAGGCTCTTTGTAATGCCCTTCGAGGTAACCTTTCTTGAAGAGGTCGACGCAGAAGATGAACATGGCCAGCATCAGAGGGCCGAAGATCACCCCCATGAACCCGAACAGCGACAGGCCGATGAACACGCCGAAGATGGTGACGAGCGGATGGGTGTCGGCCAGCTTTTTCTGCATGACGAACCGCACCACGTTGTCGACGTGGGTAACGACGATTATGCCGTAGGCGCAGAGCCCGATGGGCGCACCCCAGCGGCCGTCGAGCGCCATGTAGGCCGCCAGCGGCAGCCATACGAGCCCGGTGCCGATGATGGGGATGATGGTGGCGAAGCAGGTGACCACGCCCCAGAACAGCGGGCTGGGCGCTCCGAAAATCAGATAGCCCGCGTAGGCGACGATGCCTTGCACGATGGCCAGCAGCGGGATGCCGATGGCGTTGGAGCGGACTATCATGCGGATTTCGCGCATGACCTTGCGCCCGGTCGTGCGGTTGAATGGCAGCATTTCGCGCACGTACTCCTCCATCCGGCATCCGCCTATCAACATGAAATAGAGTACGAAAAGCAGCACGACCAGGTTGATGGCGAAGTCGGCGATACTCTTGACTATCCATTGCCCGATTTTGGGCAGGCAGGCCAGCAGCGACTGGAGGTTGTCCTCCTGCCAGAGGTCGTAGCCGGTGCGCTGGCGGACCAGTTCGGCGGCGTGGCGGAGCGGTGTGACGACCGACTGCGGGTCGAGCGTAATGTGCTGGATGCGGACGACGAGCATCCAGATGACCAGGCTGACGGGAATCAGAAACAGGAAGACGGCTTCGGCCATCAGCAGCGACGCGGCTGCGCTCCGCCGCCAATGTTTCCGCTCGGAGAGGTACCACATCTGTCCCCGCAGCAGCACGTAGATGGTGACCGCGCCGAGCAGGCCGCCCAGAAACGGGGTCAGCTTGACGAAAATCGTGACGCCGAGGCCCACGATGAGTGCGAAAAGCGAATAACGCCAGTATTTTTCCCGGAATGACATAGCCGCGACGCGAACAAGGAGCGTGCCGCAGCGCAGGCCGGGGCAAAATAGTGATAAATTGTTGATAACCTTTTCGCATGCTCTGTTCCGTTGCGTGGATAATCGGGTTATATTTGCACCATGAAATCGTCGGATTCAATTCTTTTCGCTTCGGGTTTGCGTTACGGCAAATATCGGTCGGCAGGGAAGAACATGCGCGTCCGACAGCGACAGCGAGGCGGCCTGCGTCCGTCCGAAAATACCGGCAAGGGGAGATTCCATGGGGGAATTTCCCCTTGTTGCTTTTTGGGAACGACTGCCCGGAACCCGCTGGCGAATCCCTCACGGAACAACCCTATTATTCACTAAAATTTCAGCGTATGAAGAAACTTTTGCTTTCGATGTTCTCCCTTTTCGCTGCCGGCGCGCTCTTCGCGCAGGTGACGACTTCGGGACTGAACGGTACGGTGACCGACCAGGCGGGCGAGCCGCTGGTGGGTGCCACCGTCATCGCCGTGCATACCCCGTCGGGTACGCAGTACGGTACGGTGAGCGACATTCACGGTCGCTACAACATGCAGGGCCTGCGGCCCGGGGGGGGGTATATGGTGACTTTCTCCTATGTGGGTTATCAGAGCGTGGAGTTCACGGGACTGACGCTGGCGCTGGGCGAGACGCTCAAGCGCGATGCCTATCTGCGTGACAGCCAGGAGCTCGAAGCCGTGGTCGTGGTAGGCGACGGTGCCAACAGCTCGATGAACATCAACCGGGCGGGTGCCGTGACCAGCATCACCAGCGACCAGATGGCCCTGCTTCCGTCGGTGAGCCGCAGCATGAACGACGTCATGAAGCTGACTCCGCAGGCTTCTTCGACGACTTCGGGTCTGGCCATCGGCGGCGGTAACTACCGCCAGTCCTACGTGACGGTCGACGGTGCGTCGTTCAACAACATGTTCGGCATTGGCGGTAACCTGCCTGCGGGCGGTTCGCCCATTTCGCTGGATGCGTTGGAGCAGGTTTCGGTCTCCGTGACGCCGTTCGACGTTCGCCAGAGCGGTTTCACGGGCGGTGCCATCAATGCCGTTACGAAGTCGGGTACCAACGACCTGAAAGTGTCGGTTTACGACTATTACAAGAGCGACGCGTGGACAGGTTCGCGCTACAAGGACATGGGCAAACTTTCGCTGAGCGAGAATATGAGCAATACGCTCGGCGTGTCGGTCGGCGCTCCGATTGTGAAGAACAAGCTGTTCGTCTTCGCCAACTTCGAGTACGAGTGGAACAAGACCCCGGGTACGACCCGGCTGGCCCGCACCGACGAAGAACAGGCTTGGGGCAACTCGTCGCAGTACAACCGCCCGACGGTCGAGCAGATGGAGGCGATCAAGAATTTCCTCAGCGAGAAGTTCGGCTACGACCCCGGCCGCTATGCCGACTATTCGGTGCGGGTTCCCAACTGGAAGCTGATGGCCCGCGTCGACTGGAACATCGCGCAGAACCATGCGCTCAACGTGCGTTTCAGCACCACGAAAAACAAGTATTCGGCAAGTCCTTCAAGCTCGATTAGCCCGCTGAGTAGTTCGGTCTACGACCGCAACAACGCCGGCCGCGGTTCGTACAGCGCCCTTTGCTTCGAGAGTTCGCGTTACTATCAAGAGCAGAATTTCACGTCGGTGGCGGCCGAGCTCAACTCGCGTTTCCTGGACGGCAACCTGACCAATACCCTGCGTTACACCTACTCGCACCAGAATGAACCGCGCAGCTACGAGGGCAATCTTTTCCCTACGGTCGACATTCTGGAGGACAACAAGCTCTACACGACTTTCGGTCTCGATCCTTTCACCTACGGCAACTTGCGCGAGGTTAGTTCGCACATCGTGACGGACGAAGTGGGTTACATGACGGGCATCAACCGCTTTACGTTCGGCTACCAGTTCGAGCACGACAGCACCAAGAACGGGTACATGCCGGGCGGTGCCGGCTACTATGTATATAATTCGTGGGACGATTTCGTCAACGATGCTGCACCCCGCGCCTTTGCCATCACCCACGCCAACCGGACCGACCTCAAGCAGGTGTATCCGTCGTTCAACTACATGCAGCATTCAATCTATGCGCAGGACGAGCTGTCGATCAGCAGCCGTTTCAAAGCCACCATCGGTCTGCGTCTGGAAATTCCGGTCTATCCTTCCATCGCCGGCAATGAAAATGCCGAGTTCACCCAGCTTTTCGCCGACAAGGGCGGTTACAAGACTTCCGACATGCCCAAGGCCCGCGTGAACTTCTCGCCTCGTTTCGGTTTCAACTGGGACATGACCGGCGAGCGCAAGTACATCCTGCGCGGAGGTACGGGTATCTTCACGGGCCGTCTGCCTTTCGTGTGGATCGTGTCGGCCGTGGGCAACAGCAACTGCATGCAGGCCCAGACGATTATGAACCCGGGCGACAAGGGGTTGGAAAACCTCAAGTTCGATCCCTCCATCAGCGGTATTCTCGAGAATATCTACGGCGGTGAGTTCACACAGCAGGCTCTGCCCGCACCCCAGTCGACGACCATCATGGACAAGCATCTGAAGATGCCGTCGACATGGAAATCGTCGTTGGCGCTGGACATGAAGCTCCCGGGCGGTGTGAACTTCAATATCGAGGGCATCTATAACAAGGACATCAATTCGGTCGCCGTGGCTAAGTTGGGCCAGGTGGAGGTCGACGGCGGCATTCAGTTGCCGGGCGAACCCGAAGCCCGCACGTTGTGGAAGTCGGAAGGCATCAAGAACTCCGCAGGCCGCAACGTCACCCCTTATCTGATTCGCAACGCAGGCATCGACGGCTACTATGCTTCGGTTACGGCCCAGCTTTCCAAGACGTGGAATTTCGGTCTTTCGGTCAACGCCGCCTATACTTTCGCTTCGTCGAAGAACGTGATCGACGGTATCGGCGACCAGGTGACCTCGGCCTACAATACCAACACGTTCAACCGCAACGGCTCGAACGTTCCGGAGTTGGGTTATTCGTCCTACGTGTCGCCCCACCGTATTCTGGTCAACATCGGCTATCGCCTGACGGCGCCCAAGTCGGCTACCAGCTTCGGCCTTTTCTACGAGGCTTACCGTCTGGGGTACATCGGGAATTACTCCTATTCGCGCTATTCCTATACGATGTATGTCCGGAGCGGCAATTACCAGGATCCTGTTACCAACGATGGGGGTGCTGTGAACCTGCTTTACATTCCGACCCGTCAGCAGCTCGATGCGATGACTTTCTCGTCGGAGGAGAACAAGGAGGCTTACTGGCAGTTCATCAACAACGACGATTATCTCTCGAAGCACATCGGCGAGTACAGCAAGCGCGGTGGTGCCGTGATGCCGTGGCATCATACGCTCAACTTCAAGTTTGCGCACGACTTCTATTTCAACATCAAGGGCAAGCGCAACGCGCTGACCGTGGGCGTCGATGTGAACAACATCGCCAACCTCATCAACCGCAACTGGGGCAACGTGGAGCAGATCAGTTCCAGCCAGATTCTGGAGTACAACAAGAACGATCAGATTTATACTTTCCACCAGCCCAAATGGTCGACCAAGGCCAGCACGGCTTCTACATGGTCGGCTCTGCTCAGCATCCGTTACACGTTCAACTAAATCCTTCGGGATTTCATACAAGAGAGACCTGCCTTTTGGGCAGGTCTCTTTTTGTTGCGGGGCGGAAAGTCCGCTGTCGGTTCATTGCGCACCGACGGTCTACAGCAGCATCCCGCGCAGGGTCCGGCAGGTGGTTTCGGGATGGTGCGCATCGAAAAGCTGTCCGCGGATGCCGAGTTCTTCGGCCGCAGCGATGTTGCACGGGCGGTCGTCGACAAAGAGCGTCTGCGCCGGGTCGAGCCCGTAGCGTTCGAGCAGGATGCGGTATATCTGCGGTTCGGGCTTCACCGTATGTTCTTCGCACGAAACCACTTCGCCGTCGAAAAGCCCGTAGACCGGGAAGCGGCGCAGGAAGTCGATGAATTCGCGCGACATGTTGGAGAGAACGTATAGTTTGTATCCCGCCGCCTTGAGGTCGCGAATCAGTTCTTCGGTGGGTTTCACGGGTTCCTGGATGTCGATGGAGCGGCGCAGGAACTCCTCGCATTTGGGACGCGGGCAGTCGTGCATCGTGCACAGCGTCTCCACCACTTCGTCCCACGCCGAGGTGCCCCGGTCGTACTCTTCCCAGAAGCGGGGCAGCCGTTCCGAGCGGATGAAGTCGAAAAAGTCGATGAATTCCTGCGAACATTTGTTCCGGTCGCGCGCGAAAAGCACGCCGCCCAAGTCGAAAACGATGTTTTTCATACGGCAAAGGTAGTGAAAAATTTCTCGGACCCGGTGGCGCGGCGTGTGTTTCTGCGGAATTAGCCGTACCTTTGCGCCGCAAACTTCCGGAACCATGAACCGTGCAAAGATAGAAAAGACCAACGCCGCCCGCCTGCTCGACCGGGCCGGAATCGCCTATGAACTGGTGCCGTATGCGGTCGACGAGGAGCATCTGGCGGCGACGCATGTGGCCGAGCAGCTCGGCGAGCCCATTGGGAGCGTGTTCAAAACGCTGGTCCTGCGGGGCGACCGGTCGGGGCTTTTCGTCTGCGTGGTTCCCGGCGACCACGAGGTCGACCTCAAGGCGGCGGCCCGGGTCTCGGGCAACAAGAAGGCCGAGTTGATTCCCATGAAGGAGCTGCTGCCCTCGACGGGTTATATCCGGGGCGGCTGTTCGCCCGTCGGCATGAAGAAAGCGCTGCCGACGTTCATCCATGCCACGGCTCTCGGACAGCCGTTCATCTACATAAGCGCAGGGGTGCGCGGCTTGCAGCTGAAGCTTGCGCCGCAGGACCTCATCGCCTTTGTCCGCGCTTCGGTGGCCGAACTCAGCCGCCCGATGTAGCGCGCGTCAGATGCCCGGGCCGTTCAGCGCCAGAATCCGGGCGTTGAGATAGGTGGCGTAGAGAATCCAGACTAAATAGGGGACGAACAGCCAGGCCGCGTCGCGCCGGATGCGGTAGCTGTGGGCGATGTAGAGCATCACCAGCGCGTCCAGGGAGACGATGCCGATCATCCCCAAAAGCGGACTGCGCGCCACGAAGAAAAGGATGCTCCACAGGAAATTGAATCCCAGCTGAATGCCCCATATCGTCATCACTTCGCCGCGGTTGCCTGCGGGCGCGGTCAGAATGCGGCCCGCCGAAATGCCCATCAGCAGATAGAGAACGCCCCACACGATAGGGAAAAGGATGTTCGGCGGCGTGGCTGCCGATTTCAGCAGGGTGGGGTACCACTCCGTGATAGAATCGCGCTGAAGCCATCCCGCGAGGGCTCCCAGCGCCAGACACAGCAGCGTCGGCAGGACGTAGGCCCAAATCCGGTATGCGGTGCTTCGCTGCGGTTTCGGGGCCGCGGGTGCGGATTTCCGGCCGTGGCGGTATTCGAGCAGGACGGGCAGCAGCACCGGCAGGGTCCTGATGCCCGTCCGGAGCGCCCGGTTGGTATGTTTGTGCCCCAGCAGACACAGCGTGGCCGTCGCCGCACCGATGCCTGCGAGCAGATAGAATGCCGAACGGAGGATCGGCTGCGGACCTTTTGCGGAGGGGGTCTCCGCGGCCGTCGGTTGTTGCTCCGGTTTCATTTTTCGTGCGTTTTTTCGGCCTGCCGCGCAAAAAAGGTGCCGCGCTTGGGCCCGGGGTAGTACGGAAAGTCCGCAGCGGGGTATGAAAATAGCTCCGGTCTTTGTAGAAGATAGGCTGCATTTCGGCAAGGCTCAAAATAAATTTGGCATTGCTCTCGACTTGCGCTATCTTTGGCTTCGCCCAAAATACTTTGTCCCGTACATGGAGATTTGAAAAATACCTTTCACCTTTTACTTTATTTATCGTATCTTTGTCTTTCTTTGACGGAAGATTTGCAACCCATGAAACCGAAACTCATAGCCATCGTCGGAACCAACGCCTCGGGCAAGAGCGCCGTGGGGATCGAGTTGGCGCGGCGCTACGGCGGCGAAATCGTCTCGGCCGATTCGCGGCAGATACTGCGCGGCTACGACCTTTGCTCGGGCAAGGTGACGGCCGGGGAGCGGCAGGCCGTGCCGCACCACCTGCTCGACATAGCCGATGCCGGGACCTATTTCTCGCTCTCGGACTATCAGGCGCAGGCCTATGCCGCCATAGACGATATTCTCGCTCGGGGGAAACAGCCCTTTTTGGTAGGCGGAACAGGGCTCTATGTCAATGCCGTGGCCGACGGCTACGATTTGGTCGACGCCGGGCCCGACGGGCGGTTGCGCGAGCGGCTGGAGGCCATGACCGTTGCGGAGCTGGTGCAGCTGCTTCGTGAAAAATCCGGCGGGGTGCCCGATTTCCTCGACGTCAATAACAAGCGGCGGCTTGTGCGTGCGTGCGAAGTGGCGCTTTCGGGCCGTGAAATCGCGGCGACCCGGGCCCGCAGTCCGCGTTACGACGTGCTGAAAATCGGGGTTACGTGGGAGCGGCCCCTCCTGCGGCAGCGGATAGCCGAGCGCCTGCGCATCCGCCTGGAGCAGGGCATGGTCGACGAGGTGCGGCAGGGGCTCGAAGCGGGCGTCAGCTACGAAGCGTTTTACAACCTCGGGCTCGAATACCGTTTTATCGCGCGCTATCTGAACAACGAATTCGACAGCTACGACGAGTTCGTTGAGAAATTAGGAATCGCCATCGGTCAGTTCGCCAAACGGCAGATGACCTGGTTTCGCAAGGACGCTTCGATTCACTGGCTCGACATGCACGGCGATGCGGTGGCGCAGGCTTCGGAGCGTATCGACGCGTTTCTTCGGGGCGAGTGATTCGTCAGAACGACTTTTATGAATATGGAAACCGATATAAAACAGCCCGCCGAACGGCAGCCCTACGACGTCATCGTCGTCGGGGCGGGGGCCGCGGGCATGATGGCCGCAGGAACTGCGGCGCGCAGCGGCAAACGGGTGCTGCTGCTGGAGAAAATGGAGAAGTCGGGCCGCAAGGTCCGCATTTCGGGCAAGGGGCGCTGCAACGTGACCAATGCCCGTCCGCCCGAGGAATTCGCCCGGCAGATACGCACCAACGCCGAGTTTTTCGCTCCGGCTTTCGCCGAGTTCAACAACCGGGCGACCATCCGCTTCTTCGAGCGGCAGGGGGTCAAACTCGACACCGAGCGCGGCGAGCGTGTCTTTCCGCGCAGCGGCAAGGCGTGGGACATCGCCAACGCGCTGCTCGAATATTGCGTCGACAACGGGGTGCGAATCATGTACGATACCCGGGTGACGGCCGTGCTGACCCTCGGCAGCCGGGTCTACGGCGTGCGCTACAGGAACAAGCGCGGTTTCGAGCGCAAGGAGGAGTGCGAGCGGGTCATCCTCACGACCGGGGGCGTCTCCTATCCGGCGACCGGCTCCACGGGCGACGGCTACGCTTTCGCGGCCGACCTCGGCCATACGATAGAATCGCTGCGGCCGTCGCTCACGCCGCTCGTTACGTCGCATCCGCAGATGAAGTTTCTGCACGGGTTGTTGTTGCGGAATGTCCGCGCGGTGCTGTACGTCGACAACGAGGCGGTCCGCGAGGAGTTCGGCGAGCTGGGTTTTTCGGAGCGCGGAATCGAAGGGGCCGTCGCGTTGCGCGTGAGCCGCGATGCGGTCGATGCGCTGATCGAGCAGAAGCGGGTGAAGCTCGTTGTCGATTTGAAACCTGCCCTGACCGAGGAGATACTGCGCGAGCGCATCGCCCGCGAGCGGGCCGAAATGGAGCCGACCGAATTCTTCGGCGAGCTGCTGCGCAAGCTGGTTCCCAAGGCGCTGGTCATGCCGCTGGCGCAGGAGGTCGACATCCATTCCAAGAACTACCTGTCGAAGCTGACCGACGCGGAGGTCGACCGATTGATCCGGACCCTCAAGGGGCTGACTTTCCCCATAACCGATTATGCGCCTTTCGAGTTTGCCGTGACGACGGCCGGGGGCGTGCGGTGCGACGAGGTGAATCCTTATACGATGGAATCGCGCAAGGTTCAGGGGCTTTATTTCGCGGGCGAGGTGCTCGACCTCGACGCCAATACGGGCGGCTACAACCTTCAGATCGCCTTTTCGACCGGACGGCTGGCCGGCATGCTGAAAAAGTAGGGATGGGTTCGGCTGGACATCGTTTCGGGCAGCGATTGGCGGAGCGGCTGGCGGCCGTCCGCAGCAGGTTCGTGCGGGCGCGGCATTTCCGCGGCCACGGTATCCATTCGCCTTTCGTCTATGCGCTCGTGCGCGAGGTTTTCATGCGGTCGGCGCTCATGCCGGGCGACCGGGCGCTTTTCCGGGCCCTGCGGGAATCCGGCGTCGCCGAACGTCCGGCCGTGCAGTTGCAGAACCTTGCCATTCACGAGGGATACCGGGCGTTCGGGCTGAACCGGGCCGAGGGCGAATTGTATGTGCTGACGCGTGAACTTCCGCATGCCGAGGTGCTCGCGCTGGTCGGGCGTGCGGCCGAAACAGGGGCCGCGGTGGCCGTGCTGGAACCTTGCCGGGGCCGCGAGCGGCAGTTGCTTTGCCGGCAGCTCGTGGCGGCGCACGGTTCCACGTCGGTCGATAACCGGGCATGTTTGTTGCTGTTCAACAACCGTTTGCCGAAACAACATTTTGTGTTATGAAGGTATATACCAAGACGGGCGACCGGGGTACGACCTCGCTTATCGGGGGAGAACGGGTTTTCAAGACCGATTCGCGGGTGGAAGCCTACGGTTCGGTCGACGAGCTGGCGTCTTTCGTGGCCCTGCTGGCCGACCGCCTGCGCGGGGACGCGGAGTTGGCGGAGCGTTGCGACGAGCTGAACCGCATTCTGTCGCGGCTGATGACGGTCGAGGCCCTGCTGGCCGTGGGCGAGGGTGGCCGCGACAAGGTGCAGCCGCTGAATCCCGCCTGCACCGAATGGCTGGAAAACCGCATCGACGCCATGCAGGCGGCGCTTCCGGCTATCGACAAGTTCACGTTGCCGGGCGGCCATCCCGCTGTGTCGCTCTGCCACGTTTGTCGGACCGTGTGCCGCCGGGCCGAGCGCGCTGCGCTGCGGGCCGACCAGGAGTTCGGGGTCGACGCCTCGGCGCTGGTGTGGCTGAACCGCCTGTCGGACTATTTCTATCTGCTCGGGCGTACCTTGACGGTCCGTTTCCGGGTCGAGGAGGTGCTGTGGATTCCTTGATTCGGCGGTGCTTTTCGGTGCATCTCCGGTGAAAAATCTTTGTTTTTATCGTTTTTTTTATATTTTTGCAAATCGCCCGTCATGCAGTTCGCATGCGCGAGCGGTGCAACTTGTTGATTGAATGAATTCTAAAGACTGATAACTATGTACTGGACACTTGAATTGGCCTCGAAGCTCGAGGATGCGCCCTGGCCCGCGACCAAGGAGGAGCTCATCGACTACGCCGTGCGTTCGGGGGCTCCGCTCGAGGTGCTCGAAAATTTGCAGGAGATCGAGGACGAGGGCGAAATCTACGAGTCTATCGAGGACATCTGGCCCGATTATCCTTCCAAGGACGATTTCTTCTTCAACGAGGAGGAATACTGATGGGGTTTACAACCGTCTGAATCCGAGTGCGGCCAGTCAGGGCCGCACTCGTTTTTTCGATAGGGGAGGGGCTAATCAAGGATGCTTTTTTGCGATGATACAACAGGCCGTTCGGTTGTCGGCAGGGGATTTTTCCGGCAATAATTCTCGGCCGAACGTTTCCGAATCTTAATTTTTAATCGTATTTTTGCGGCCGTTCAAAACGTTCTCGTCTATGTTGAGCAGAAGATTGCTTCGTATAAAGGTCGCCAAGGCGCTGTTCGCGCACCTCAAGTCGGACGCCGACAACCTGATTGCTTCGGAAAAGACGCTTATGGCTTCCATCGACAAGTCGTACGATCTTTTCTTCCAGTTGCTGGCCCTGCCTGTCGAGCTGGTCCGTTATGCCCGTCAGCGGCAGGAGATCGCCAAGGCCAAGAAGCTGCCGACGTTCGAGGACCTCAATCCCAACATGCGGTTCGTCGACAACGCCGTCATCCGCATCATCGCCAACAGCGACGCCGTCAACGATTATCTGACGGTCCATAAGTTGGGGTGGGAGCGTCATCCCGATTTCATCCGCACGCTCTACGGGCAGTTGGTCGAAAGCGATTATTTCACCGATTACATGACGCAGCAGGACGCTTCGTTCGAGGCCGACCGGCGTTTCGTCGAGGACTTTTTCAAGGAGTTGCAGTGCTGCGAGGCGTTGGATACCGTGCTCGAGGAGATTTCGATCCTTTGGAGCGACGACCTGCCCTATATCTTGGTGTTGGTGCTGCGGTCGCTGGCTTCGCTGCGGTCCGCGCAGAGCGAGCTCAAGATTCCGTCCAAGTTCAAGAGCGACGACGACCCCGCTTTCGTCAAGACGCTGTTCGAGAAGTCGCTGGTCAATTACGACAAGTACCAGGATTATATCGAGAAGTTCACTTCCAATTGGGACGTCGAGCGCATCGTCTTCATGGACAACCTCATTATCGGCACCGCCATGGCCGAGCTCACCGAGTTCCCCTCCATTCCCGTCAAGGTCACGCTCGACGAGTGGATCGAAATCTCGAAGTATTATTCGACCCCGGGCAGCAGTACGTTCATCAACGGCGTGCTCGACAAAATCGTCGAATCGCTCACGGCCGAGGGGCGTATCAAGAAGTCCGGCCGCGGGTTGCTCTGAGACCTGCCATGTTCCGGGCCGCGATTCTCGTTTGTTTTTTGTTGGCGGCAGCCTGCACTTCGCGGCCTGCGCCGGTCGTCTCTCCACGGCGGACCGTCGTGCTGACCGATTCGGTGCTTCGCTGCGGCGGAAGCGATACCGTCCGGTTCGGGCGGCTGCATTCGGGCGAGGTGGGTGTGTCGCGCTTGTGGTTCGAGAACCGCACTTCGCGGCCTGTCGTTATCGTTTCTGTGACAAGGAGTTGCGGTTGCACTTCGCTTTCGTACGATGCCGCGCCGATTCGTTCCGGCGAGGTCCGGGCTGTCGAGGTGTCGTTCGATTCGCGCGGGGAGTTCGGCTGGCAGTTCAAGCGCGTCGACCTCTTTTTCGCAGGCTCCGCACAGCCTTTCCGGCTTTTCGCCGAAGCCGACGTCGAGTGATTTTTGCGCGCCCGACCACTCAGGGTTCGGCCGTTGTCAGCCTTCCGTGGTCGTTCCAATCTCCGTACAGCGTGCCTTTCCGGGTGTTTCCGATGAATTTGTCGAGCCGGCTTCGGAACAGGGCAGGGCGCGCTTCTTTCAGATATTGAATCCGGTCTATGCGTACCCGCTTGTAGAGTTCCGGCAGACGTTGGTAGTTCTCCCACAGCACAGGGTCGGATTGCAGTTCCCGTAAAATATCTTCGTCGACAGCGAATCCGTTTTCCGACATGTCGGGCCAGACCGCTCTGCCCGCTTCGGTCATCAGCCCGAGCCGTTCCAGCCGTCGGCACCGTTCTTTGTTCAGTTCCGTCCAGTTGCCCCGGGCTTTTCGGGGCGAGAGTTTCTGCACGGTTATCTCTTCGGCCGTTTTTTGACGGTGCTGTCGATCCATCCGAAGCACAGCGCCTCTTCCACCGCATCGACGTACCAGAAAGTGCCGTCGTCCTTGGGTTTGCCGCGTTTCACCGCCACCCAGCATTCGCGTTCCGTCCGATGGTTCCGCATCAGCCATTCCCGCAATTCGGTTCTCGATTTCGCTGTCAGAAGATTCTTGATTTCCATCGGGGTGCGCCTGCATATAAACTGAAATCGCCGCTATCGGTTGACTTACAACGTTTAGCGACGATTCTTCCGTGAACCCGCTGGGGCTCGAACCCAGGACCCCAACATTAAAAGTGTTGTGCTCTACCTGCTGAGCTACGGATTCTCCGTGTGCCAATCGGGGCATGGCGCCCTTTTTGGTGGTGCAAATGTATGGATTATTTTTGTTTTACCAAAATAAAACGCCTATTTTTGTAGGCGTCAACCGCAAAATCAGTTTCTATAAATCATATCGTTTATGTGTAAAGCCTTGATTATCGGCGCGGGGGGTGTCGGGACGGTCGTCACGCAGAAGATCGCCGCCAATCCCGTCTTCACCGACGTGATGCTCGCCAGCCGCACCAAATCCAAATGCGACGCCGTGGCCGCCGCCATCGGCGGGGGACGGGTCAAGACCGCGCAGGTCGACGCCGACAGCGTCGCCGAGCTGTGCGAATTGTTCCGGGCGTTCAAGCCCGACATCGTCGTCAACGTCGCCTTGCCGTACCAGGACCTCACCATCATGGATGCCTGCCTCGAGTGCGGGTGCAATTACCTCGATACGGCCAATTACGAGCCCAAGGACGAGGCGCATTTCGAGTATTCGTGGCAGTGGGCTTATCAGGACCGGTTCAAGGCTGCCGGGCTCACCGCTATCCTCGGCTGCGGTTTCGACCCGGGCGTCACGGCCATCTTCACCGCCTACGCCGCCAAGCATCATTTCGACGAAATCCATTACCTCGACATCGTCGATTGCAACGCCGGTAACCACGGGATGGCTTTCGCCACCAATTTCAACCCCGAAATCAACATCCGCGAGGTCACCCAGAAGGGGCGTTACTTCGAGAACGGCAAGTGGGTCGTCACCGAGCCCCACGAAATCCACCGGCCGCTCAATTATCCCGGCATCGGCGAGCGCGAATCCTACGTCATCTACCACGAGGAGCTCGAGTCGCTCGTCAAGAATTATCCGACTATCCGCCGCGCCCGTTTCTGGATGACTTTCGGGCAGGAGTACCTCACGCACCTGCGCGTCATTCAGAATATCGGCATGGCCCGCATCGACCCCATCCTTTACAACGGCGTCGAAATCGTCCCCATCCAGTTCCTCAAGGCCGTGTTGCCCGACCCCAAGTCGTTGGGCGCCAATTACCACGGGCAGACTTCCATCGGGTGCCGCATCCGCGGTGTGAAGGATGGCAGGGAGCGGACCTATTATATCTACAACAACTGCGACCACGAAACCGCTTTCAAGGAGACCGGTACGCAGGCCGTCAGCTTCACCACCGGCGTGCCCGCCGCGTTGGGTGCTTCCATGTGGGCCAAGGGGCTGTGGCGCGGTGCCGGGGTCTTCAACGTCGAGGAGTTCGATCCCGATCCGTTCCTCGCCGAGCTCGGGCCGCAGGGGCTTCCCTGGCACGAGTTGTTCGACGTCGACATCGAGGTGTAGACGGCGTATTTCCAAGCAGACAAGGCGCAAGGTGTCCGGCAGGCATCTTGCGCCTTGTTTTTTCCGCCGGGGCGGTCCGGGTGGTATAAATGCGTATTTTTCTGCGGCTCCCGCGGTTTTTGCCGATGATTTTGTTAAATTTGTCCGGCTTTTTTCCTTCGGATAACCATGATCGACTTTTCGCAGCTGCCCGCCCCTTGTTTCGTGCTCGACGAAACTTTGCTCGACCGCAACCTTGCCATCATCGACCGCGTGCGCCGCGAGTCGGGCGCCGAGATTATCGTCGCTCTCAAGGCGTGCGCCATGTGGAGCATCTTTCCCGGGCTCGCCGCCCATTCCGACGGGGCTACGGCTTCTTCCGCCGCCGAGGCCCGGTTGGTCTTCGAGGAGTTCGGGCGTCCGGCCCATACCTATGCCCCCGTCTACAGCGACCGCGATTTCGACGAAATCATGCGTTGCAGCGACCATATCACCTTCAATTCCGTCGCTCAGTTCGCGCGTTTCGGTCAGCGGGCCCTCATCAACGGCATTTCATGCGGCCTGCGCATCAACCCCGGTTATTCGCCCGTCGAAACCGACCTTTATAATCCCTGCGTCGCCGGTTCGCGTTTGGGCATCGTGCCCGAGCAGTTGGACGAACTGCCTGCCGGGGTCGAGGGGCTGCACTTCCATGTTCTCTGCGAATCGCGGCCCGAGCATCTGCAAAAGGCGCTCGACGCCGTCGAGCAGCGTTTCGGCCGTTTCCTCGACCGTATCAAGTGGCTCAACATGGGCGGCGGTCATCTGATGACCCATGCCGATTATGACTGCGACGGGTTGATTCGTATCTTGAAGCGGTTCAAGGCCCGCCATCCTCATCTGCGGCTGATTCTCGAACCGGGCAGCGCCTTTACATGGCGTACCGGATACCTCGTTTCGACGGTCGAGGACATTGTCGAGAACGGCGGCGTCACGACCGCCATGCTCGACGTGTCGTTCGCCTGCCACATGCCCGATTGCCTCGAAATGCCCTACAAGCCCGCTATCGTCGGGGCGCATGAGCCAGCTCCCGGCGAAAAGCGGTGGCGCATGGGCGGCGCCAGTTGCCTGGCGGGCGATTATTGCGGCGACTGGGCTTTCGACCGCGAGTTGCAGGTGGGCGACCGCATCGTCTTCGAGGACATGATCCACTATACGATGGTCAAGACCACCATGTTCAACGGCGTGCATCATCCCGCCATCGTCATCGTCCGGCGCGACGGCCGGACCGACCTCGTCCGCAGCTTCGGTTACGAGGATTTCAGAAACCGCATGTCATAACCCAAAACTCAGATAGATGGAAAAATTCGTTCCCACTTCCTATACGCTCGAATGCGTGGCCACCGGCCGCGAGTTCGAGGACGAAGGCTGGACGCTCGAGGACCGCGCCTGCAAAACGCCGTCGCTCGTCCGGGCCCGATACGCCAAGAAGCAGTTGGAGGTCCGGCCCTCCGAATTCGGGCTCTACAAGTTCGCCGACTGGCTGCCCGTGCGCCGGATGCTCAAAGGTTCGTCGGCGCCCGTCACTTACCGCAGCAAGGGGCTGGGCAGGTACCTCGGGCTCGAAAATCTTTGGATTACGTTCAACGGTTATTATCCCGCCGTCGGGGCTTCCATGACGACTTGTTCGTTCAAGGAGACCGAGGCTTATTCCGTTTGCGCGCGCGCTGCCGAGCACGAGGACCGTGTGTTGGTCGTCGCTTCCGCAGGCAACACGGCACGGGCTTTCGCCAAGGTTTGTTCCGACAACAATATCAAGCTCTTGCTGGCCGTGCCCCACGACAACATCGCTGCCTTGTGGTTCGCCGAGCCGCTCAATCCCTGCGTCAAGTTGATTTCGTGCGAGAAGGGCGGCGATTACTTCGACGCCATCCACCTCTCCAACCTTGCGCTCAAGGCCCGCGGTTTCTACGCCGAGGGCGGGGCCAAGAACATCGCCCGGCGCGACGGCATGGCTACGACCGTGCTTTCGGCCGTCACGACCATCGGCCGGATTCCCGACTATTACTTCCAGGCCGTCGGGTCCGGAACGGGAGCCATCGCCGCCTGGGAGGCCAACATGCGGCTTATCGAGGACGGCCGTTTCGGCTCCAACATCATGAAGCTGATGGTGTCGCAGAATGCGCCTTTCGTGCCCATGTACGACGCTTGGCGGGCCGATTCGCGTCAGATGCTGCCTTACGACGACGACAAGGCGCGCCGCGATGCCGAGATTATCGACGCCAAGGTGCTCTCCAACCGTCGGCCGCCTTACGGGGTGGTCGGGGGGCTCTACGATGCGCTCAAGGCTACCGACGGCGACGTCTTCGTGGCCACCAACGCGCAGGCCCGCAAGGCCGCCCGGCTTTTCCAGGAGTTGGAGAGCGCCGACATCCATCCTGCGGCCAGCGTCGCAACGGCATCGCTTATCAAGGCCGTGGCCGACGGCAAGGTGGCGAAAGATGCTACCGTCATGCTCAACATCACGGGCGGCGGCGAGCAGCTGTTCAAGGAGGGCAAGGAGCTCTGGTACCTCAAGCCGAGCCTCGTTTTCCCGCTCGATCCTTCTTTGGACGACGTGGTGGCCAAGGTCGAAGAGCTGTTCAAGTAAAACTTCGGATATTATGCGTAAATTGCTCGTTGCTATCGCTTTTGCGGCGGTCTCTGCTCCGGCGTTCGCCCAGCAGGCCGAGGGTTTCGACCAGTCGGTCAACCGTTGGCTCCATTCCAACCGGGGCGAGAATTACCCGCGCTTCACGCCGGACCAGGTGTGCGGCATCGCCGACAACATCATCGCCTATCAGAACGAGGACGGCGGCTGGCCCAAGAACCTCGACATGATGTCGCGGCTCGACCGCGATTCGGTGGTGGCGGCCCTCAAGCCGCGGAGCCGCCGCAGTACGCTCGACAATTCGGCTACCCATGCGCAGGTCGAGTACCTCTGCGAGGCTTACCGGACCACGGGCGAGGAGCGTTTCCGCGATGCGGCGCTCCGCGGCATGGAGTATATCCTCGGCACGCAGTATCCCAACGGCGGTTGGCGCGGCTGGGACGCCGATGCCATTACGTTCAACGACGATGTCATGTACGGCGTGCTCTCCTTGTGGCTCGAAATCATCTACGCTAAGCCGCGCTTCGCATGGGTCGACCCGGCGTTTCGCGAGCGTATCCGCGCTTCGTGGGACCGCGGGCTCGATCTGGTGCTCCGGTGCCAGTGGGTGCGCGACGGCGTCAGGACCGTTTGGGCCCAGCAGTACGACCACGGGACCTTGCAGCCCGTCAAGGCGCGTTCCTACGAGTTGCCGGGACTGGTGGCTGGCGAAAGCGCCAACATCGTCATGTTGCTGATGCGCATCCGCAAGCCCTCGCCCGAGGTCGTCGAGGCGGTCAAGGCCGCCGTTGCATGGTTCGATGCGAATAAGATTACGGGCAAGCGTATCGTCACGGTCGCCGTGCCCGAGGGGCTGCCCGAGGACCGTTCGGTGAAAAAGGACCGTCGCATGGTCGACGACCCCGATGCCGCTCCCATCTGGGCGCGTTATTACGAGCTCGGCGGCGACCGGTTCTTCCTCTGCACCCGCGAGGGGGTCAAGGTCTATTCGTTGGCCGAAATGCCTGCCGAGCGGCGTTCCGGTTATTCGTGGTTCGGCGATTGGGGCAACAAGGTGCTGAAAAAGTATCCTTCGTGGCTCGCCAAGGTCGAAAAACAGGCGGCCAAGAAGAAGTAATATCCCGAAAATGCCTATCTTCGCGGCGGTTTGGAACGCGGCTCGCAGCCGGACCCGTTCCCGACCGCCGCTTTTTTTACAACTAACTCATTCAATTCACAGCATGAAAAACATTCTTCCGAAGCAGGCTCCCTGCTGGCGTCGGTGGAACCGCAAGGGCTGGTCGGCTTTTGCGAGTCTCCATCGTGCCGTCACGATCGGAGTGCTCTCGGCGGGGATGTCCATTCTCTTGCTCGCGACGCAGAGCGCATCTGCACAGCCCGCCGACACGGCCGCCGTTCTCAGGGAACTGCGTATCCGTGAGGTCGGCGTCTCGGGGAGCCTCGCGGCTCCTTTGCGCAACGTTCAGTCGCAAACCCCGCTTTTCGACCGGAAAGCGCAGGCCGCAGCGCCTTATCAGACGCTCGAAGCCGCGCTGCGCACCGCGCCGTCGGTCGATCTTCGCGAACGTGGGGGCAAGGGTACGCAGGCGGACATCTCCATTCGCGGGGGTTCTTTCGACCAGACCATGATTCTTCTCAACGGCATCGACTTCACCGATGCCCGGACCGGCCACCAGTCCCATTCGCTGCCCGTCGACCTCGACTGCATTTCGGGCGTCGATTTGTTGGAGGGCATTCCCGGCGTCGGCGCCTATGCCGGAGCCGTGAATATCCGCACCGCGCCGCTCCTGCCGCGTTATCTGCGGTTCGAGGGGGCAGGCGGGCAGTACGGCTACGCCTATGCCAACCTCTCGGGCGCCGTCACGGCCGGGCGTTTCTCCGTCCTGGGGGCCGCTTCCTACCGTCGCAGCGACGGGTACCGCCACAACACCGATTTCGATACTTACAACGCGTTCGTCCGCGCTTCGTGCGAGGTTCCGCGGGTCGGGTTCTTCGACTTGCAGGCCGGTTATCAGAACCGTGCTTTCGGGTCGAACGGCTTCTATGCCGCCTACAACCCCGAGCAGTGGGAGCATACCTCCACGGCGTTGGCTTCGCTGCGGTGGCTCCGGCAGGCCGGGCGTTTCTCGTTGGGCGCCGCCGTCAGCTATCGCAAGAACTTCGACCGCTACGACTGGACCCGCGGCACCCCCATGAACCGCCACAATACCGACCATGCAGGGGCCAAGTTGTGGGCCGACTGCGAGTGGGCGGGCGGCGTCACGACCTTGGGCGGCGACTATGCGTTCGACCATATTTACAGCACCAACCTCGGTGAGCCGCTGGCCGTTCCTCACGGCGATTATTCCAAGGCCAAGGCCCGCCATACCGGGAACCTTTTCCTGCGGCATACCAAGCAGTGGCGGTGTTTCGACCTCGCGTTGTCGGGCGGCGCCAGCTTCACGCCTTACGGTCCCGCCGCTTTGTGGAGCGTTTCCGGCGGTTACGCTCCTGCCCAGGGGCTGCGTCTGAGCGTCGGCGCGTCGCAGTCGATGCGGCTGCCCACCTTCACCGACCTTTACTATTCGTCGCCTGCCCAAATCAACAACCTCGATTTGGTTCCCGAAAAGGCCGTTACGGTGCGTTTGGGCGCCGAGTATGCGCGGGGGCGGTGGTTCGCGTCGGTGTTGGGTTACTATCGCGCCGGGCGCGACATCATCGACTGGGTGTGGCATCCCGAGGACGACCCCGTCGAGGAGTGGCGCGGCAAGTGGCATTCCGAGCAGAGCAGTGCGCTCGATACTTTCGGCGTCGAGGTCGCGGGCGGTTATGCCTCCGCTTCGGGTTTCCTGCGGCGGATGACCCTTTCCTATGCCTTCGTCTCCATCGACCGCCGTTCCGATTTGATTGCCAAGAGCGCCATGGACTTTCTGCGCCACAAGGCCGCTTTGACGGCCGAGGTGCGGTTCCTGCGCCGGATGTCGTTCGCGCTGACCGCCACGGTCGCCGACCGCAACGGCAGCTACACCCATTATCCCGTGCCGGGCGACAGTTCGGTTTCCGAGACGCGCGATTTCGCGCCGTTCTTTCTGCTCGACGCCCGTCTGGCGTGGGAGAAAGGCATCTGCCGCATCTATGTCGACGGAACCAACATCACCGACACTGCTTATTGCGACATGGGCGGCATCCCGCTGCCCCGCGCATGGGTCACGGCCGGCGTCGTGCTGACCATCGGCAGACGTTGATTTTTCCAGGGCGGTTCGTCCGCCTGTTTCCGGCTGCATCTTCGGCCCGGGACCCGCAAGGGTTCCGGGCTTTTTTCGCAAAGATGAATCCCTGCATGAAAATGAACGATTCGTTGCCCGTCTGCCGAAAAATTCCTACATTTGTATAGAATCGAAAAAAATCATAATACAATCATCGTCATGGAGCAAAGAATCGTAGAGTGCGTCCCCAATTTCAGCGAGGGGCGCGATCGGGAGGTCATCCGGCAGATTACCTCGGCCATCGGGCAGGCGGGCGGCGTCAAGGTGTTGGACGTCGACCCCGGCGAAGCTACCAACCGCACGGTCGTCACTTTCGTCGGTTCGCCCGAAGCGGTCGTCGAAGCGGCTTTCCAGGGGGTGAAGCGCGCCGCCGAGCTCATCGACATGCGCCGCCACAAGGGGGCCCATCCGCGTATGGGGGCCACCGACGTGCTTCCGCTGATTCCCATTTCGGGCGTTACCTTGGAGGAGTGCGCCGCCTTGTCGCGCGACCTCGCCAAGCGCATCGCCGATGAGTTGCGGATTCCGACTTATTGTTACGAAGCCGCCGCTTTCCGCCCCGAGCGCAAGAATCTGGCCGTCTGCCGCGCAGGCGAGTACGAGGCGCTGCCCGAGAAGCTGGCGCATGCCGATTCCGCCCCCGATTTCGGGGCCCGGCCCTACGACGAGGGGGTGGCCCGCACGGGTGCTACCACCGTCGGGGCCCGCGACTTCCTCATCGCCGTCAATTTCAACCTCAATACCACCTCCACCCGCCGCGCCAACGCCATCGCGTTCGACGTCCGCGAGAAGGGCCGCCCCGTCCGCGAGGGCAACCCCATTACGGGCAAAATCGTGAAAGACGCCGACGGCAATCCCCTCATGCAGCCCGGTACGCTCAGGGCGACCAAGGCCATCGGCTGGTTCATCGAGGAGTACGGCATCGCGCAGGTTTCGATGAACATCACCGACATCGCCGTCACGCCTCTGCACGTCGCTTTCGACGAGGTGTGCCGCAAGGCCGACGCCCGCGGCGTGCGTGTCACAGGCACCGAAATCGTCGGGCTCGTTCCCAAGCGGGCGTTGGTCGAGGCCGGAAAATACTTCCTCCGCAAGCAGCACCGTTCGACGGGTATCGCCGAGGAGGAGATTGTCCGTACGGCCATCAAGTCCATGGGACTGGGCGATTTGAAGCCGTTCGTCCCCGAGGAGAAGGTCATCGAATACCTGCTTGAAGCGGAGGTTGCGAACAAGCGGCTTATCGACATGACCTGCAAGGCGTTCGCTCACGAGACTGCCAGCGAGTCGCCCGCTCCGGGCGGCGGTTCGATTTCGGCCTACATGGGGGCTTTGGGCGCCGCCCTCGGGGCCATGGTCGCCAACCTCTCGGCTCACAAGGCCGGGTGGGACGAGCGTTGGGAGGAATTCTCCGACTGGGCCGACCGGGGGCAGGCTCTCCTCTCCGAGTTGCTGCACTTGGTCGACGAGGATACCGCGGCTTTCAACCGCATCATGGACGTCTTCGCCATGCCCAAGTCCACCGACGAGGAGAAGGCCGCCCGCAGCGAGGCCTTGCAGGCCGCGACGCTCTACGCCACGCAGGTGCCGCTTCGGACCATGAAAGCCGCCGTGCAGGTCTTCGACCTCGTGCAGGCGATGGCCGCCGAGGGCAATCCCAATTCGGTTTCCGATGCCGGGGTGGGGGCCTTGGCCGCCCGCAGCGCCGTGCTGGGGGCTTGTCTCAACGTCAAAATCAACGCCGCCGGGCTGAAAGACCGTGCCGCGGCCGATGCCCTCGTTGCCGAAGCCGAAGCGTTGGCCGCCGAAGCCGACCGCCGCGAAAGGGAGGTGCTCGCCGTTGTCGAATCCAAAATCCAATAGTTATGACCTTGCAAGAGTTTCAGGATGATATTCGCGCCGGGATTCCCGACCGGCTGCCCGCTGCCAAGCCTTACGACAGGCAGATCAACCATGCGCCGCGCCGCAAGGAGATCCTTTCGCCCGAGGAGCAGGTGCTCGCCTTGAAGAACGCCCTGCGTTATTTCCCCGAGAAGCACCACGCCGTGTTGGCCAAGGAGTTCGCCGAGGAGTTGCGCAAGTACGGACGTATTTATATGTATCGGCTGCGTCCCGACTACGAAATGTATGCCCGGCCCATCGACGAGTATCCGGCCCGCTGCCGGCAGGCCGCGGCCATCATGATGATGATTCAGAACAACCTGGACAAGGCCGTGGCGCAGCATCCCCACGAGCTGATTACCTACGGCGGCAACGGCGCCGTCTTTCAGAATTGGGCGCAGTACAGACTGACGATGAAATACCTCTCCGAGATGACCGACCGTCAGACGCTGGTCATGTATTCGGGTCATCCGCTCGGTTTGTTTCCGTCGCATCCCGACGCTCCGCGCGTCGTCGTCACCAACGGCATGGTCATTCCCAATTACTCGAAGCCCGACGACTGGGAGCGGATGAACGCCCTCGGCGTCTCGCAGTACGGGCAGATGACTGCCGGGTCCTACATGTACATCGGGCCGCAGGGCATTGTCCACGGCACCACCATCACCGTGCTCAACGCCGCCCGCAAGCGTTTCACGAACGGCCGCAGCGACACACGCGGCATGTTGTTCGTCTCGTCGGGCCTCGGCGGCATGTCCGGCGCCCAGCCCAAGGCGGGCAATATTTCGGGCGTCGTGTCGGTCATCGCCGAAATCAACCCCAAGGCGGCCGCGAAACGCCACGAGCAGGGTTGGGTCGACGAGCTGCATGAATCGCTGGATGAATTGATGCCCCGTATCCGGCAGGCAGTCAGCAGGAAAGAGGTCGTTTCGCTGGCTTACGTCGGCAATGTCGTCGACCTTTGGGAGCGGCTCGCCGCCGAGGAAATCGCCGTCGACCTCGGTTCCGATCAGACTTCGCTGCACAATCCGTGGGCGGGCGGTTACTATCCCGTCGGCTTGAGCTACGAAGCGTCCAACAAGATGATGGCCGAGGAGCCCGGCCGCTTCCGCGAGTGCGTGCAGGAATCGCTTCGCCGGCAGGCCGATGCCATCAACAAGCTCACCGGGCGCGGCATGTACTTCTTCGACTACGGCAATGCTTTTCTGCTGGAGGCCTCGCGCGCCGGTGCCGCCGTGGTGGGCGAGGGCGGACGCTTCCGCTATCCCTCCTACGTGCAGGACATCATGGGTCCCATGTTCTTCGACTACGGGTTCGGCCCGTTCCGCTGGGTCTGCACTTCCGGCAGGCCCGAGGACCTGGAGCTGACCGACCGGCTCGCCGCCGAGGTGTTGGAGGAGATACGCCGCACGGCACCCGAGGAGATCCGCGGCCAGCTCGACGACAACATCCATTGGATTCGCGAGGCCGGGCGCAACAAGCTCGTCGTCGGTTCGCAGGCCCGCATCCTCTATGCCGACTGCGAGGGCCGCACTAAAATCGCCCTGGCATTCAACCGCGCCATCGCCGAGGGGCGGCTGTCGGCTCCCGTCGTGCTGGGCCGCGACCACCACGACGTCTCGGGCACCGATTCGCCTTACCGCGAGACTTCCAACATCTACGACGGTTCGTCGCGCACGGCCGACATGGCCGTGCAGAACGTCATCGGCGATTCGTTCCGCGGCGCCACCTGGGTTTCGATCCACAACGGCGGCGGCGTAGGCTGGGGCGAGGTCATCAACGGCGGTTTCGGCATGGTCGTCGACGGGTCGGAGGATTCCGACCGCCGCATCCGCGACATGCTTTTCTGGGACGTCAACAACGGCATCGCGCGCCGCAGTTGGGCCCGCAACGAGGGGGCCCTGTCGGCCATCCGCCGCCAGATGGAGCGCACACCCGGACTGAAAGTCACGCTGCCCAATTCCGCCGACGAAGATTTGGTTCGCAGCGCATTGAAAAACTAACTGTTAAAACGTTTTAATTCCTATGGAGCTTCACCATATTTCCGCCGAGCATCTTTCGGTCGGCCGGGTCCGCGAAATCCTCGAAAAGCACCTCCGGCTGGCGCTCTCCGACGACGCCCGCAGGCGCATCGTCCGTTGCCGCGAGTACCTCGACCGCAAGATGGAGAACCCCGAGCGGCCCATCTACGGCATCACCACGGGGTTCGGTTCGCTGTGCAACATTTCGGTCGGCCGCGACGACTTGGCCGCCTTGCAGAAGAACCTTGTCATGTCGCACGCCTGCGGCACGGGCGAGCGGGTTCCGGCCGAGGTCGTGCGGCTGATTCTGCTGTTGAAAATCCAGTCGCTTTCCTACGGCCATTCGGGCGTGCAGCTCGCTACCGTCGAGCGTCTTATCGACTTCTTCAACAACGACATACTCCCGGTTATCTATCAGCAGGGTTCGCTCGGTGCTTCGGGCGACCTGGCGCCGCTGGCCCACATGAGCCTGCCGCTTCTCGGGCTCGGCGAGGTCGAGCATAAGGGCCAGGTGCGTCCGGCTTCGGAGGTGCTGGCCGAAATGGGGTGGCAGCCCATCGAGTTGCAGTCCAAGGAGGGGTTGGCGCTGCTCAACGGCACGCAGTTCATGAGCGCCTACGGCGTTTGGTCCGTGATCGAGGCCGAGCGGCTCAGCGAGTGGGCCGATACTATCGGCGCCCTGTCGCTCGAAGCCTTCGACGGCCGCCCCGAGCCTTTCTGCGACGAGGTGCACGCCGTGCGTCCGCATGCGGGGCAGATCGCCACGGCCCGCAACTTCCGCCGCCTGCTGGAGGGCAGCGAAATGATTGCCCGGCCCAAGGAGCATGTGCAGGATCCCTATTCGTTCCGTTGCATCCCGCAAGTACATGGTGCATCGAAAGATACGATTGCTTATGTCAAGCAGGTCCTGACCACCGAAATCAATTCCGCCACCGACAATCCCACCGTTTTTCCCGACGAGGACATGGTCGTCTCGGCCGGTAATTTCCACGGCCAGCCCATCGCCCTTGCGATGGATTTTCTGGCGGTCGCCGTGGCCGAGCTGGGCAATATTTCCGAGCGGCGTATCTATAAGTTGATTTCCGGTTCGCGCGGACTGCCCAGTTTCCTGGTCGCCAAGCCGGGGCTCAACAGCGGGTTCATGATTCCGCAGTATGCCGCGGCTTCCGTCGTCAGCCAGTCCAAGGGGCTCTGCATGCCCGCGTCGGTCGATTCGATCCCCTCCTCGCAGGGGCAGGAGGACCATGTGAGCATGGGTTCCAATGCCGCCACCAAACTTTTTCGTGTGGTATGCAATACGCAGCGCGTGCTGGCCATCGAGCTCTTCAACGCCGCGCAGGCTTTCGAGTTCCGCCGTCCGCTGCACACGTCGCCCGTGCTGGAGCGGCTGTTGGCCGATTACCGCAGGCAGGTGCCGTTCATCGACGACGACACGGTCATGTATCCCCATATCCGCACCTCCGTCGAATTCCTGCGCCATGAGAACGCTCGTTAAGAACATCGGCAAGCTCGTCGGCATCCAGCTTTCGGGGCGTCAGCGCCTGTGCGGGGCCGAGATGAACCGTCTGGAGACCCTCGACAATGCGTGGCTGCTCGCCGAAGACGGGCGGATTGCCGCTTTCGGCCGCATGGACGACTGCGGTTCGGGCGTCGCGGCCCGGGTGGTCGATGCCGAGGGCGGGATGCTTTTCCCGTCGTTCTGCGATTCGCACACCCATCTGGTCTACGCCGGGAGCCGCGAGCAGGAGTTTCTGGACAAAATCAACGGACTGAGCTACGAGGAAATCGCCCGGCGCGGCGGCGGGATTCTCAATTCCGCCGACCTGCTGCACGAGACTTCCGAGGAGGAGCTCTACCGGCAGGCAATGGGGCGCGTGCGCGAAATCATCCGCATGGGTACGGGCTGCGTGGAGATCAAGAGCGGCTACGGACTTTCGACCGAGGACGAGCTGAAGATGCTGCGCGTCATCCGCCGCATCCGCGAGACGGCGCCGCTGGCCGTGCGGGCTACTTTCCTCGGGGCCCACGCCGTCGCCCGGGCTTACGCAGGGCGGCAGGCAGAGTATGTCGACCTCGTTTGCAATGAAATGTTGCCCGCCGTGGCGCGCGAGGGGCTGGCCGATTTTGTCGACGTCTTCTGCGACGCCGGATTTTTCACCGTCGGCGAGACGGCCCGCATCCTCAAGAAAGGGCGCAAATTGGGTCTGCGCGCAAAAATCCACGCCAACGAGCTGGCCGTTTCGGGCGGCGTGCAGGCGGGGGTGGCCCACGGCGCGCTGTCGGTCGACCACCTCGAAAGCATGGGACCCCGCGAAATCGAGGCGCTGGCAGGTTCCGAGACTATGCCGACGCTGCTGCCCGGCGCGGCGTTCTTCCTCGGGATGAATTATCCGCCTGCCCGCGACATGATACGCGCAGGGCTGGGCGTCGCCCTCGCTTCGGACTACAATCCCGGTTCTTCGCCTTCGGGCAACATGCGCATGGTCGTCTCGCTCGCTTCCATCCGGATGCGGATGACCCCGGCCGAAGCCGTCAACGCCGCCACGATGAACAGCGCCTATGCCATGGGCCTAAGCCGCGATTACGGGTCGATTACGCCCGGCAAGGTCGCCAATTTCTTCCTGACGGCCCCCATGCCGTCGGTCGAGTTCTTCTCCTATGCCTATCAGACGCCGCTGATTCGGCGGGTGTTCCTGCGCGGCGAGGAGTATACGGAGCAGTCCTAAGCCTCCGGCGTTTTGAACGTTGTTAAAACGTTTTAGCAGCGGCCGAATTCTTTATTCGCGGGCCGTTGCTTCGGCATATTGTTCGTCGTCCACCGGGCCGAGCCAGGTGTTGCGGTTGCTCTGCGGATTGGCTTCGACGGCCAGATGGGCGAACCAGCTGTCGGGTGCGGCTCCGTGCCAGTGGACGGCGTCGGCCGGAATCTCCACCACGTCGCCCGGATGCAGTTCGCGCGCAGGTCGGCCTTGGGCCTGATAGTAGCCGCGTCCGGCCGTCACGATAAGCAGCTGCCCGCCCGAGTGGCTGTGCCAGTTGTTGCGGCAGCCCGGCTCGAACGTCACGTTGCTGACGGGGCAGTTGAGCGCCGGGTCGGCGGTGAGACGGGCCAGCCAGGCCTGCCCGATGAAATACTGCGAAAACTGCTCGGGGAGTTTTTCGCCCTGCGGAAAGATTTGCTCGAAAGAGTGTTCCATTGCGGTGTCGGGATTTTGCATGCAGCCGCCGAACGTCAGCAGCAGCGGGATGAACAGCGATTTTTTCATGCG